>NZ_JBBGZQ010000010.1:0-164664 GCF_037572595.1 Chryseobacterium sp. MYb328
ACATTTACAATTACGCAGACCATTTGGGAAATGTACGATTGAGTTATTTCAAAAATGGTACGGGAATAGAAGTTCTTGAGGAGAATAATTATTATCCTTTTGGGTTGAAACATGAAGGGTATAATGGATTGACAGGAAATCCGAATTATCAATATAAGTACAATGGAAAGGAGTTGCAGGAGACCGGTATGTATGATTATGGGGCAAGGATGTATATGCCGGATCTAGGAAGATGGGGTGTGGTGGATCCGTTGGCAGAAATCTCAAGAAAATTTTCTCCGTATAATTATGCAGTAAACAATCCAATAAGGTTTATTGATCCCGATGGGATGAAACCTGAACAATTCATGACGATGAAAGATTTAATGAATGATGATCCCCCTACAAAAAATAAAGGAGCTTCTGAAGGGGGCTGGTCAAGTATTAAAAACTTTTTTAGAAATATTTTTAGTAAGAATGAAAAAAGTAATAATATTACTACAGTTGCACCTGCAGCGACCATTTCTAGACCTGTAATAAACGTAGGAGAAATAGCATTAGAAGGAATTGGTTCAAGTTTAAGTTTTGATGCAGTATTAGGAACTCTTGGTAAAATAAGTTTATGGACACTTCCTTTAACACTTGAAGGAGATACATCAAGAAAAGAACAATCAATCACATTGTACAGGGGTGTTTCTTCAAAAGCAAAAGGATCTATGTATTTTGAAGCAGTTCAAGGTATTGCTATTCCTAATGGCTTTAGGCAAATAGCAACTACATGGGGCCCTCATAGTGACATGGAAGAACATGCAGGTGGAGATAATCTTAGTATTTGGACTAGTTGGAGTAGTAGTAAAGAAACGGCAAAAGATTTTGCAACAGGTGTAGCGATGTATAAAAATGGAATTCCTGGAATTATAATGTCTAAAAAATTCAAAATTACTGAAGCTAGTCCAAACCCATTCACCTTAGGTGAGGCTGAATGGTTAGTTCCAGGAGTTGTGTATGGGGCTAAAGTTGAATATGTTATGCCTAGATCAAAATAATAAATTTTAAAATCATGTTAATAATTGAAGAGGTTTTTAATCTAATTAAACAAAAAAGAAGTTTTCTTGGTAATATTAAAAATTATAAAATCAAAATAAGTACTAGTAATAACTTTGAAAGAGATAATTTAATAGGTATTTATAAGATTAGACATTTCACTGCTATAAGAAATAAGAATTATAAATTGGCAAAACAAATAGAAATCTTAATTTCAAATTTAGAAAATTATATCGATCATACTTTAAAATTCATAAGTATTTCAGGAGATAAATATTATGGAATGTTTTATCTAAATCAAAATTTAGATAAAGTTATTGGATATTTAGAAGGGGAAATTGAAGAAAATGGGAATATTTTATTTTAAGCATATTAGCCTCAGCTAAGCATACTTCCAAGCCTATCCTTTTTATTTTGATTATAATATGAACCCCTCGCTCCCGCACGATTGCCCGCTGCGCAAAGTCTCCGGACTTTGAGCTGATAAACATAAAGGCTATCTCATTTTTGAGATAGCCTTCTTATTATAGAATTTTTTTAAAAACACCACTACTCCCTCCTGCGCAAAGTCCCTCGCTAGTGAGAGCATCATACACGTGCTAAAATAAATAACAAACCTTCACAACAGTGAGTGTTTTGTATTTTATCTTTAGTTATTTTTACAATGAAAAATTATATCTCCTTTTTGTAATATAAGTTATGGTTACTTGAGCTGAGATAAGCTTATTACTTATTCTTTTGATAAATGACACGAGCTAGAAGCTCGCGACAGAGAGGGGGATTATCCAAATATAAAAACTAAATAATGAGAAAATTAGGAATGTTTTACTGTTTGTTTTTTATAGTATGCTCTTGTACTATAAAGAAAAATATATCTGGTAATTATCAATACAAAAGTGTTTCTAATGGATTCACCAAAGAATATAATCTTTCAATAAGAAAAGATAGTTTTGATATGGCATATAAATCCCAAGATGCTTATCCAAATTGTGTTGGTAAGTGGGAGATTTTTCAGGATACTTTGTATCTAAGATGTAATAAAGAAAATGTAGTAACTAATATGTTATCAAACGGCTATATGAATAAAAGAGACTATAAGCTTAAGATAATTGGCAATCAAAAACTTATGATGATTGAAGAAAACATTGTTTTAAATAAAAAATAATGATTCTTTACACCCTTCCCCTGCTAGCGCGAGCATCATGCTCATACTAAAATAAATAACAAACCTTCACAATACAAAAAATAGTCAGTAAATAAATTACTGACTATTTTTATTTACCCTATTATACAGTAAAACTCAGGGTAAGGAGTAGACTGTACTTTTGTTCTTCTCTGGATAATTTTTTAAAATTTTTCATAGTTTTTGTTATTTAGTCTTTTTCCTACTCTCTAAGCTTTTCGGATACCGCTTATCTAAAATTAGCCCCCGCTAGCGCGAGCATCATGCTCGTGCTAAAATAAATAACAAACCTTCGCAACAGTGAGGGTTTTGTATTTTATCTTTAGTTATTTTTACAATGAAAAATTATATCTCCTTTTTGTAATATAAGTTATGGTTACTTGAGCTGAGATAAGCTTATTACTTATTCTTTTGATAAATGACACGAGCTAGAAGCTCGCGACAGCGAGGGGAATAATCCGTTTAATACACCTAAATTTTAGTTATGAAAATATCATTAAAAGCTCTCATTTACTTTTTACTTTTTACTTTTTATTGGATTGTTTTTCGGTTGGTTTGCTTTTAAAAGAAATTTTTATTGCATATCAAATGACAAGTGTTTTACTGTCTGGAAAACAATTGGGGGGAAATGCCTTATTATTCCTGGTAAATATTATGGTATTACAATACCCAACAACTATGTAGAAACTGGAAATTTAGATGATGTGGATATTATTTGGATAAATCAAAAATGTTTTATCGTAAATGGAAATTCTGCTACAAAATTTATAAATAATGACATAAATAATTTTAAAATAATTAATTATGACAGTAACAAGATCTTAAATGATAGTAAATATTTAGATTTTGACGGAAAATATCATAGATACAAAAATGATATTGAGATTATACAATTACATATTCGAGAACCCTACGCTACTGATAAAAAAGGGAATAAATTATAGAGCGCAGATATATGGTAATATGGGAATTTATTTAATAGATGAAAATGATAACTATGATATAAATACATCTCCCTTAGCTGGCGCGAGCGTCACGCTCGTGCCTTCAATAAAAAAAAGAACCATTGCTAATTTTGCAATGGTTTTTATATTTCCCGCTATGAACTATAACCTAAACGCACAGATAATCTGATGGACGATTATACAGGAAACAGACTTAACAAAGTTTCTGACATTTATCAAAACTAGGAATTGACCTGAACAGGTCACCCAGGACTCAAAAATCGCCAATTATCTTTATAGAGCAGATGGTGTGAAAGTTAAAAAATCAGGAACAGCAGGTTTAGCCACAGATTACCTGGATGATTTCCAGTACACTGAAACAAACCTAAAATTTGTTCCTACTTCAGAAGGTTATTTTAATTTTGAAAATAATAAGTATATTTACAATTACGCAGATCATTTAGGAAATGTACGATTGAGTTATTTCAAAAATGGTACGGGAATAGAAGTTCTTGAGGAGAATAATTATTATCCTTTTGGGTTGAAACATGAAGGGTATAATATATTAGGAAGTAATCCTAGTTATAATTATAAGTACAACGGCAAGGAGCTTCAGGAGACTGGTATGTATGATTATGGGGCAAGGATGTATATGCCTGACTTGGGAAGATGGGGAGTTGTTGACCCTTTGGCTGAAACTTCGAGAAGATGGTCTACCTATGCCTACGCATATAACAACCCTATAATGTTTGTTGACCCTGATGGAAGACAAAATACAGATTGGTATCAAAAACAGAAAGACGGCACTTACAAAAACATCAAAAAATCTACGGATTTAGTAATACTTGACGAAAAGGGTAAAAAAGTTCCTACATTTACTTCTTCTGGTCCACTCGGAGGCTATAATGAAGATTATGCAGAGGGTGTAAATGAAGCAAGAAATCAAGGAGTAATTTCTCAAAGTGATGCTAAAGAAGCAAGTAATATTGCTACAATATATGGGATAGAGAAAGGAGGAGAAGGTACTGCGGGAGCAATTTTAGGAGCAGAAGGACTTTACAGCATACTGAAAAACCCTAAGGGAGCTTGGGATGCTCTTAAATCTCTTAAAACATTGTTTTCCTCAGGTGAAAAAACTTCTTCACTTGCTTTAGAAATTTCAGCATCCGCAGAAGCTAATGGAATTAAAAGCGCTCAAAAATCAATTAACCCAAATATTGTGGCTAATTATTATGAACAAATGGTAAGCGGAACTTATAAGTCGACAGGTGGGGCTGGTTACATTCACGAAGGAAAATATATCTTGACAGATGGTAATCATAGAATGAATGCAGCTATACAATATGGATTGAAAACGGGTAATTTTAAATATGTAGAAGAAGTTATTACCAAAGGTAATTTTCATCGTGCAAACCCGAGCAACTATGGAATTAAAATCTATAAATTACCAACAAAATAATGAACAGTAACTTATCAAAAATAAGCTTTCAAGAATTACAGGATTTAAAAAATAAAGAGGAATACATTTTTATAAACTTTAATTATTCATATTCTATTAAAATAATTTCTTTTTTTGAAAAAATAGATATGAAAGAGAGAGATTCTCTGATTGATTCTTTCTTCCATTTAACAAATACTAACATTAGAATTGATGACCTTTTAGGGAAATTACACGTTGTTCTACTAAAAATATTGGTTGATGGAGAGAAAAACCTTATAATTAATAGCATTGGTTTGTCTGAAAATTCAATAGAATTTTTGATAGATAACATGAGAAAAATATTAGATAATTTTGATAATAAAAATCTAATTATTATAGAGAATAACTCCCATAAACCTTTTAAATTCAATTACTCTAATTAAAATTCTAAATATGATAAAAGCTTCCATTGCTGGCAAGCGTCACGCTTGTGTCATGATAAAAATAAAACCCCCAGCTGCGCAAAGTCTCCTGACTTTGAGCAATCAAAATAAAAGAACCTTTGCAAGAGCAAAGGTTTTTTACTTATACACTGCTCATCCGGATAAAAAAATCTCATCCATCAAATATAATTACTTGAATTTGCCTCAACAGGTTATCCAAGATTCAAAAACAACTTATTATATCTACAGAGCGGATGGAACAAAGGTTAAAAAATCAGGAACGGCTGGCTTAGCTACAGATTATCTGGATGGTTTCCAATATACAGAAGCAAGTTTGAAATTTGTTCCTACTTCAGAAGGTTATTTTAATTTTGAAAATAATAAGTATATTTACAATTACGCAGATCATTTAGGAAATGTACGATTGAGTTATTTCAAAAATGGTACGGGAATAGAAGTTCTTGAGGAGAATAATTATTATCCTTTTGGGTTGAAACACGAAGGGTATAATATATTAGGAGGTAATCCAAACTATAATTACAAGTACAATGGTAAGGAGCTGCAGGAGACCGGGATGTATGATTATGGGGCTAGAATGTATATGCCTGATATTGGAAGATGGGGCGTGGTGGATCCGCTGGCGGAGAAAATGACGAGACATAGTCCTTATAATTATGCTTTTAACAATCCAATCAGATTCATTGATCCAGATGGAAGACAAAATAAAGATGTAATTATTACTGGAGGTGCAGCAGATGCTGCGTTAAAAGAATTGCAAAAATCGGTTTCTTCTGAACTTACTCTAAGTAAAGATAGTAATGGTAAAGTTTCCTATAAACAAAATAATCTCAGTAAAAAACTATCTGGAGATGCTCAGCAATTAGCTAATGCAATTGATGACCATTCTGTGAAAGTAAACGTAAAGGCTGAAAATACAAATACAACTGAAGCAGGACTTTTATATGTTGGAGGTACTTTTTCTGGAAATAAGACGAGTTATCAATTAAGTAAAGACGGTAATTCTATTAGTGCTATAACAGAAACAAAACAAGAGGTAAATCCTACTGTTTTAGGGGCGATGAGTGATTATTTTGGAAAACCTGGCGCAGATATGCTACATGAAGTAACCGAATCATATCAAGGAGCTTTAATTTCCAGAAAATTTGGAATAAATGCAGGGGTTGCTACTCAAGCTGAAAATGATAATCCTTTTAGTATATATAATGCAGCTCATAATTCTGCAACTCCGCAAACAGATGCATATGATGTTAGATATTTTGATAAAAACGGAAAAGCCTCTAATATTTTATACAAAAGCGGTAAGGCTGAATTTTTTGTGACTGACCCAAGTGGTGTTAAGAAACCTAAAGTTGTTCAAACCTATCCTTAATTTATGAAAAAGATAATATTTACTTTAGCATCATTATTCATTATATATTCTTGTGGAATAAAGCCAAAGATTAGTGAAGGGTATAATTATAAAGTTATTAAAATTGACTCTATTGAAAATACATATTTGATATATGCAGAAAAAATAGATGCCAGTATAAAAAATACTGCAATAATAAAAATTGTATCAGCAAAGACTAAAACAAACTGTAAAAGAAAAGATTTGATTATTGTAGATAAGAATTATAAATTCAATCTTATTTCTCTGTATCCTAAAAATTTGGTATCACACAATCTTAGAGGTATTACTTATAATGGTACATTAATTCCTTTTGACAGAGAGTATAATGTTAAAAAAGATTTATTTATAACTGATAATATAAATGGGCTTTGTTATAAAGAAAAATAAAAATTCGCTCATTTGAGTCAAGTTTTCATTTACATAATGTTTTGTAATTTAGTTCGTTTTAGGAAAGCCCTGCTCCCGCAAGATTTTATCGTGTGGCAGATAAAAATAAAACCACCGCAAAATTGCGGTGGTTTTTATATTTCATTAAGGACATTTAATTTCCCTTAGTAATAGACAATTTTTCTATCTGTTACTGAAATTTTATCACCGTTCAATGTAAAGCGCTTCATCTGAATCCAATTATGCTGTGAATCGTATGTATATTCATATTTAACAGATACTCTCTCATCTATTTTTCCATTTTCAATGACTGTTAGTTCTGTAATATTTCCATATTCATCAAATGTTTTCTTTAACTCAGAAAAAATACTTTCTTTATCATTCACAACCTGCTGATAGATCGCATTTCCTTTCTTATCATACTTCCATTTCCGAACTATTGGATAAAGTCCGGTTTCTTCCTGCATAATCAGGTTATTGTTACTGTCATAGCTGTAAGTAGTTTCAGTTTCCCCTTCAGGCAGGTTATTAGATGTCTTTTCACTTATCAGATTTCCGTTCTTATATTGTTTGATCCATTGGGTAGTCTGTTTAGGTTTTGACTTTTCATAAGACGAATAACTCAAAACAGCATCATTCATTTCTTTGATATCGTTAATATATTCCCGTCTTCTAATGGTATCTTCGTTATTTTTAGTCTTTGAGAATTCAATTTTTTTATCACTAATAACGATTCCTTTTTTGTTAAGGGTCAACCTATTTACTGACTTTTTCTTATCACTTTCTTCAAACCCTACTGTTTTAACGGCATTTCCCATTGCATCATAATAATATTGGTATCTTCTCCCAAATTCATTGTTTTGAAGATAAGCGGTTTCTTCCGTCAAATTTCCGTTCTCATCAAATTTATAAATAGTTTTTGTCACCGAATGTTCCATATCAGCATGGAGAATAGACTGTTGGTATCCTGTAACCTCAATCGATTTCACCCTGCCCTGTATCTGCAGTGTTTTATAGTTTTTCTGAAGTATCGGAACCTTTACTTTAGAAGCAGACACCATTGGAAGATCCTCTTGTTCTTTAGCCTGATTTTGATTCTTTTTTTGACAGGAAATCAGCATGAGTACAGATAATGATAGTAGTAAAATTTGTTTCATTGAATTTTTAGTTTTTCTCAGGAACGAAGTATTATTGCCAGTTTCCACAAATTTCGGTATTTCTTTGGTAATAAAAAAGACAGCCATTACTGCTGTCTTTTACTATTTTTATTTAAAATGCTTATTTAAGCCAGATCAAACCTATCCAGATTCATCACCTTCGTCCAGGCAGAAATAAAATCATTGATAAATTTACCTTGCGCATCAGCACTTCCATACACTTCTGAAATCGCTCTTAGTTCAGAGTTTGACCCGAAAACAAGATCGGCACGGGTAGCCGTCCATTTTGGCTGACCTGTTTTACGGTCTGTTCCCATATATACTTCTTTATCGTCTGACATTGCTTTCCACTGCGTTCCCATATCCAGAAGATTCACAAAGAAATCATTGGTAAGAACTCCCGGACGGCTGGTAAATACACCATTTTTTGAACCGTCAAAATTAGTATCCAAAGCTCGCATTCCTCCCACCAATACGGTTAATTCCGGAGCAGTAAGCGTTAACAACTGAGCTTTATCAATTAATAAGGATTCTGTAGAAACCGTGAATTTTGTTTTCAGATAATTACGGAATCCATCCGCTGCAGGTTCAAGATATCCCATAGATTCTATATCAGTCTGCGCTTGAGAAGCATCCATTCTTCCTGGTGCAAAAGGAACTTTCACATCGTGCCCTGCGTTTTTTGCAGCAGCTTCAACAGCTGCACTTCCTCCTAAAACAATTAAATCCGCTAAAGATATTTTCTTACTTCCATTTTGAGCATTAAATTCATTTTGAATTCCTTCCAATACTCCCAATACCTTTTGTAATTGAGCCGGATTATTGACTGCCCAGTTTCTTTGAGGCTCTAATCTTACTCTTGCACCATTCGCTCCTCCCCTCTTATCACTTCCTCTGAAAGTAGAAGCAGAAGCCCAAGCTGTTGAAACTAATTCAGAAATTGTCAATACTGAATTCAGAACTTTTGCTTTAAGAGATTCTACATCAGCATCATTTACCAATTCATGATCTACTTCCGGAATAGGATCCTGCCAGATCAGTTCTTCCTGAGGAACATCCGGTCCCAGATAACGGGCACGCGGTCCCATATCTCTGTGCGTTAATTTAAACCATGCCCTTGCAAATGCATCTGCAAACGCATCTGGATTTTCATAAAAATGTCTTGAAATTTTTTCGTAAACAGGATCTAATCTTAAAGAAAGATCCGTGGTAAGCATTGTTGGTCTATGCTTTTTGTTAGGATCAAATGCATCAGGAATAATCTCTGCACCAGCCTTCGCTACCCATTGGTGAGCTCCGGCAGGGCTTTTGGTCAGTTCCCATTCATTTTCAAATAAGTTTTTAAAGAAATAATTACTCCATTGAGTCGGAGTCTCAGTCCAGGTCACTTCCAGACCACTGGAAATAGCATCTCTTCCGCTTCCTGATTTATAACTGCTTGACCATCCTAATCCCTGCTGTTCAATCCCTGCTCCTTCCGGTTCTTTACCCACATGATCTGCAGGGCCCGCACCGTGAGTTTTTCCAAAAGTATGTCCACCTGCAATTAAAGCAACTGTTTCCTCATCATCCATTGCCATACGTCCAAAAGTATCTCTGATATCTTTAGCCGCTGCAATCGGATCAGGATTTCCGTCCGGACCTTCAGGATTTACATAAATTAATCCCATTTGTACTGCTGCCAGTGGATTTTCAAGGTTTCTGGAGTGAATATCTCCATCTGCATTATCATCGGTAGGAAGAACCGCTGCATGTCCTTCTACAGCTCCTTCGGATCCGTGAGCATAACGGATGTCACCACCCAGCCATGTCTTTTCTGATCCCCAATATACATCTGCATCCGGTTCCCATACATCTGCTCTTCCTCCTGCAAAACCAAAAGTTTTGAATCCCATAGATTCAAGGGCAACATTTCCTGTAAGAATTAAAAGGTCTGCCCAAGATATATTTCTCCCATATTTCTGTTTGATGGGCCATAATAGTCTTCTTGCCTTATCAAGGCTTACGTTATCCGGCCAGCTGTTCAGTGGGGCAAAACGCTGTTGTCCTGCTCCAGCTCCACCTCTTCCATCTCCTACACGGTATGTTCCGGCACTGTGCCAGGCCATACGGATGAATAACGGTCCGTAGTGACCAAAATCTGCAGGCCACCAATCCTGTGAGTCAGTCATTAAAGTGTGAAGATCTCTTTTCACAGCCTCAAGGTCAAGACTTTTAAATGCTTCTGCGTAATCAAAGTCCTGATCCATAGGATTAGACAGTGATGAGTGTGAGCGCAGAAGATCTACTCTTAACTGATCCGGCCACCAATCTTTGTTTTGAGTTCCCTCACCTGCTACATTCTTCTTCATTGTTCCGTTATGAAACGGGCATTTACTGATGTCATTCAAATCTTTTTCCATTGTCGTTTATTTATTTTTTTATATTGATTAATACAGTTTAAGTAACTTCATTGTTGTAAGGTCATGACAAACTTACAACGTTCATTCAATAAATACAATCTATTAATAATTATTTCAATGATAGTTAAAAACTATAAAGAAACATTCCCGACAGCATCCGAACTAAAGACACAATTGTGGTATTAAGTTAGTCATTTTTTAAATCCATTCAACTCCTTCTACTCTATTTAGAATAACTCAATGTAAGGAGGAAGAGATGGAAGCGGGAGGCTGGAAGATGGAAGTTTATTGCAGACGGGAAAACAATTTAGGACAATTATATCGCTTACAATATTCCTCATCTCATATAAAAAAAGAATATTTCCTCTCCGTTCTCTAGTGCCTCCAGCTTCCTTCTCCCTGCTTCCAGCCTAAAAACATTCCCATTAAAAAAATTACCTATCTTTATAATCCGCAAACATAAATCCCTATGAAAAAAGTAGCAGTCATTCTCCTTGTCGCCTTTATTTTCATTCAGTTTTTTCCTATTGATAAAACCAATCCGCGCCCTACACCCGGCATGGACTTTTTGAAAATAAAAAATACTCCTGAAAAAATAGCTAAGATTATCAGGACATCATGCTATGACTGCCATTCCAATGAAACTAAATATCCGTGGTATGCTGATATTTCACCCACTTCATGGTTTGTGAAAAATCATATTAATGAAGGCAGAAAACATCTTAATTTTTCTACCTTTGCAGTATATGAACCTCAAAGACAGCTTCATAAACTGGAGGAATGTATGGAGATGGTTGAGAAAAAAGAAATGCCGCTTGAATCCTATTATCTAGGACATCAGGATGCAAAACTGACCGATGAACAGCGTGCAGATCTTATTCAATATTTCAAACAGGCCAAAGAAGATACAGAAAGAAGGATCATGTTTAATAAATAAGAGTGGTGGAAAACTGGGAAGATAAACATATTGTATTTTTTGACGGAGATTGTGGAGTCTGCAATTTCTGGGTACAGTGGATTCTGGAAAGAGATAAAAAAGACCAATTTATGTTTGCCTCACTTCAATCCGAATTCGGACAACAGTTTTTATCTGAAAGAGGTCTGGATACAAAGGTTTTCAACACATTATACCTTTGGAAACCCAAACAATATTACTTCATAAAATCGCGAGCCATCCTTCAAATTGCCAATATATTAGGCGGAATTTACAAACTTTCAGCTATTGGTAAAATCTTACCTGCCTTTCTGAGCGATAAAGCTTATGATGTGGTTTCAAGAAACAGAATGAAACTGGCTAATCAGAAATGTTACCTTCCGGATCAGCATCAGAAGAAAAAGTTTATTCAGGTGTAATTTCCCACAGATTTTACGGATTTACACAGTTACTTGGGTTATAAAAATCTGCGTTATCGGCAAAATCTGCGAGAAATATATGTATTATTATTTATTAAAATATAAGTTTCGATCGCCTCTCATTACTCATAAATTAAGTGACCACACAGAGTAACTATTCGGCGGACATTGAATTTTCACCCGCTTATCTCCCTGCGTTGTCGGATACCAGCTTGAATTTCCAGTAAAATCTTTGATCTGCTGATTACTCCAATTCGTATCGATCCATCTTTCCTGCCAGCTTGATGAGGTATTGATATAAACCACCAGTCCCGGATTTCCGTTGTAACCGTTACGTCTTGCAATATATTCATCATTGTCCGTGTATAAAATAGAAGTGGTTCCTGTAGCTTTATTATTGTGAATCCAGATCAGATTATTCAGTCTTTCCTTATTCAGCCATTCTTCATAGTCTCTGTAAAAAATGGTGGGATAGCCTTCATGGGTTAAAATGTAAGCATAGGCCGGCATTTTATTGTAAATAATATCGGTATCATGATTGGCAACAAAAGTTACTGCTTTGTACGGATTTCTTTTCCACATCATATCATCGTTCAATACATTCAGATTTCCGTTGTCAAAGGCTTCATCCATTTTATAATAGGCAGCAAAATCAAATACGGAACTGTTGGCATTATTCGCCCACCATTCTAACGTATTTACATTAGAATCCCATAATTCGCCTACAGAGAAACCTCCTACTTTAGAATTCCAGGTATTCACTACCCAGGGACCGAATCCTTTTACATAATCGAATCTCCAGCCATCAAATTTCATTACATTTTTATAATACTTTGCAACAGAATCATCTCTTCCCCACAACCAGTCCTGTACATGTGGATTGGCATGACAAAGGTCGGGGAATCCGCCAAAAGCCCCTTCATCATTATTTCCGTAAGCATTTTTATAAAAGTCATTGTAATTTCTTTGAAACTTTCCGGAAGCAACTCCTGAGAAATTAGTCCAGGTATTGGTTCCGGTAAACGGATTGGCTTCAGATTGCCCGCCACTGTTATGATTGATCACAATATCAGCATAAACCTGCATATTTTCTGCATGAGCTTTTGTAATCAATGCTTCAAGTTCCGTTCTTGATCCGAACCGGGTTTCTGTACTTCCGTTCTGATTAAAATTTCCAAAATCATAATAATCAGTAGGATCATACCCCATAGAATAGGCACCGTTTTGAGCTTTTGAAGCCGGAGGAAGCCATACGGCACCAATTCCGGCATCAGACCATGCCGTTAATTTGTCTTTAACCGTATTCCACCAATTTCCACCATCAGGAACATCCCAATAGAACCCCTGCATCAGTACACTGCCTCCCGGGCCTGCTACAAACTTTGCCTGCGCCGATCCGGATACAGCTCCTGTGCTGAAAGGTCTTCCATCATGGTGGGTTACATTTACTATTTTATTATGTACTTCTTCCTTCTTCAGGGAGTCTGTACTTAATTCATCGTTATTCTGGCATGAGCCAACAAGCGCTAAAGCCAATAGAGAAAGAAGAAATTGTGTTTTTTTCATTGGAATATTTAATTATCAAACTATTAACTAATTTACATTTTTATTAAAAACAAATTCAAAATAAGGAGAAATATTTTTATTTTAAATAATAATTCAAAGAGAATCATCTTTAAAATTTTCATTAAAAAATCATAAATTTTCAAGATTCTCGAAACAATTTTTCTTTTAATCCATATATTTGCATACTATGGAATACAATACCCAAAAAACTCAGCTTCATATGCCGGAATATGGCAGAATTATACAACAGTTGGTTGAGCGCTGCAAAGAACTTCCTACCAAAGAGGAAAGGAACGAAATGGCTATGGCAATCATCGATTTTATGGGTCAGAGAAACCCACAACTGCGTGACGAGGAAAATTATAAACATAAACTTTGGGACCATCTTTTTATTCTTGCTAATCATGATCTGGATGTAGAATCTCCTTATCCGTTCCCAACCATGGAACAATTGGCAGAAAAACCTAAAAGAATGGAATATCCGAAACTTCAAGGTGACTTTAAGTTTTACGGAAAAAGTATTCTTCAATTGATAGAAAAAGCAATAGAACTGGAAACGGGTGATGAAAAAGAAGCCCTTATTGAAGTGATTGCCAACAATATGAAGAAGTCTTATAATGTCTATAATAAAGAACATGTGACGGATGATGTTATTTTCCGCCACCTGAAAGAACTGTCTGAAAACAGGTTGGATCTTACCGGAATAGATTCTCTTGAAAAAAGTAAAATCTACTACACCAGTAATAACAACAACCGAAATAATAACAATAACAACCGAAACAGCAACAATAATAAAAATAATAATAACCAGCCTAATAAAAGGAGGCATAATAACAATCATAAAAACAGAAAATAATGAGTGGAACATTTCAAATAAGAGGAGGGAAAAGACTGCAGGGTGAAATAACTCCACAAGGAGCCAAAAATGAGGCTCTACAAATTCTGTGTGCAGTACTGCTGACTGACGAGGAAGTAAGGATTAAAAATATTCCGGATATCCACGATGTCAACAGGCTGATTGAAATTCTGGGAGACTTCGGTGTAAAGGTTACTAAAAACGGACATGGAGATTACACCTTCAAAGCTGATAAAGTAAACTTCGACTATATAAAGTCCAATGAATTTAAAAAAGACGGCGCCAAATTACGTGGATCCATCATGCTGATGGGACCGATGCTTGCCCGTTACGGAGAAGCTTATATGCCAACTCCGGGAGGAGACAAGATCGGAAGAAGAAGATTGGATACTCACTTCCAGGGGCTGGTTGAACTTGGGGCTGAATTTCATTATGATGAAGAGGAATATTTCTATTCTTTAAAAGCGAAAGAGCTTAGAGGGAAATTCATCTTATTAGAAGAAGCTTCTGTAACCGGTACTGCTAATATTGTGATGGCTGCCGCTTTAGCAAAAGGAAAAACAAGAATTTATAACGCTGCCTGCGAACCTTATCTTCAGCAATTATGTAAAATGCTGAACAGGATGGGAGCTAATATTTCAGGGATCGGTTCTAACCTTCTTACCATTGAAGGGGTAGAATATTTAAAAGGTACCGAACACACGATGCTTCCGGACATGGTAGAAATCGGATCATGGATTGGCCTTGCTGCCATGACTAAATCTGAAATCACCATCAAAAATGTAAACTGGAATCAATTGGGAGTGATTCCTAATACATTCAGAAAACTGGGAATTCAGCTTGAGCAAAGTGGTGATGATATTTACATTCCTGCTCAGGAGCATTATAAAATTCAAAAATTTATTGACGGATCTATCCTTACGATCTCTGATGCACCATGGCCGGGATTCACTCCTGACTTACTCTCTATTATTCTGGTAGTAGCAACTCAGGCAAAAGGAAGTATTCTGGTTCATCAGAAAATGTTTGAATCCAGATTATTCTTTGTGGATAAATTAATCGACATGGGAGCTCAGATCATTTTATGTGATCCACACAGAGCAACTGTAATCGGATTAAACCAGGAAGCTCCGTTAAGAGGAACAACCATGGTTTCCCCGGATATCAGAGCCGGAAACGCCCTTCTTATTGCAGCCCTTTCTGCAGAAGGAAAATCTATTATCCACAACATCGAGCAAATCGACAGAGGATATGAGAACATCGATGGAAGACTGAAAGCAATTGGTGCTGATATTGAGAGAATCTAAACTTATTTTTATTACTATAGAGCGTTCAGAGAGATCTGAACGCTTTTTTTAACCACCCCATCAAAAATTCAGAGAATTTTTGACACCCCGGGAATGTTCACACCTTCAATTGGAACTATTGTCAAAATTGAAAGGATTCTCTAAAATCTACTAACTTTTTATTTTATTTTTTCATGTTAGAATACCTGCATAATCTATTTGGCTGCGAGATCATAAAAAGAAAAAGTGCCCGGTAAAAACCTGACACTTTGAGTAATTAAAACTATATGAATCTCCCCTAAGAATACTTCCGGCAGAGATACTCCACCGTCGTATTCAAAAGTTTATTTTTATTCAGATAGACTTCCAGTTTCTGATAATCCTCTGAATTGACATTAATATATAATTGTACCGAACCAAAACTATTTCCGTTCACATATTCCACATTTGCTGACAACACTCTATGACAGATCCCCATTTGATTATAGATTGTATTCATTAAATGCTCAAATTTCATTTTGCCATTCAACTCAATTTCCAATAATAATTCTTTTTTAGGCAGGTTCAGTTTATTTTGAAAAACCTGCAGACTAGGGTTAGGTGTAATCATTGCTAAATATTTTTTAATTAAACATTCTCAGATCATATTTTGTTCTGCATTTAAATCTGTCACAAAAGTATAAAAAAATATTAGTCTACCAAATAAGTAGACTAATATTTTTTTAAATTTAACATTTAATTAAATAAGTCAGGAAGTTTGAAGCTGGAGGATGGAAGTCACTGTATTTTAAAAATCAATACAAGTAAATCTATTCATCTTAAAGTCAATTTGTTAGTTCTAAATTTCATAAAATATTTGTTCAATAATAACTTCCAGCCTCCCTCTTCCTGCTTCCAGCTTCAAAGTTCTCCTACCCTTTCTAACTTTTCTGATCCGGCCAATCCATTGGGATTACAACCAGGTTCTCCTTCAGGAACCTTCAGTTTTTTCTTAGTGTAAAATTCTTCCCAGAATCTATTGACCTTTCCTGTCTTCGGATCCATGAACGTCATAGGTTCTAATTTAAAAATATGATCATCCCGAAAAGCTCTTTCTACAAAATCTGAACAGTAATAAGAATTTTCATCCAAAATATAATTGAAATTATAAGGCTTCCCCAGCATAGAATGTGCATGCTCAATAGCCACAGAAATTGATTTCTGATATTCAGCCTTGAGACGGTATACCACAATATTTTGCTGATCTTTTTTCTGATCCTTCACAAAATCATTTAAACTTTGCTTTTGTGAACCGCCTTTTGGAGCTGCATGCAAAACAAACAATTTCTTTCCTTCTTTTTCGAGAATGCCGATATGATCAAAGGAAGCTATCTTCTGCTTTTGAGTAACATTATTAATGGCTCCTGAAAGCCCGCTTTCTTTTGCTGTTACAAAAAGCAAATCTCCGTTTTGAAGCTGGCTTGTTCCGGGATAGGAATTACATTGCACTAACAGCAAGATTAAAAGAGATAGAAGTCCGCCAGCAATTCCTTTTTTTATTTTTTTATTGAAAATCATTTTAATTTCTGATATTCTGATTGTTATTTACGTCAAAATTACAAAATAGAAATCATTACATTTGTGGAACAGACCGAGTAACTTTCATAGTAACCAAACCCTTTTGCTACTTTTATGCCTCATATTTTACTTGTTGAAGATGATAAAAGACTTTCCCGCCTTATTGGAAGAGGACTTCTTGAAGAGGATATGGATGTAAGCTTTGCCTATGATGGTGAAAAGGCTACAGAACTGGCTTCTACTCAGGATTTCAACCTCATCATTACGGATATTATTGTGCCTTTGAAAAATGGACTGGATTTTTGCAAGGAAATAAAAAATCTAAAACCACAGATTCCGGTCATTATGCTGACTGCATTGGGAACTACAGATGATAAGCTGGAAGGTTTTGATTCCGGGGCAGATGATTACCTTACCAAACCTTTTGAAATGCGCGAACTGATTGCAAGAGTTAAAGTTTTAATGAAAAGATTCTCGATGCACACTCCCACAGAACAGCTTTTAAGGTATGAAAATATTGAAATGGATCTCAAATTGAAATCCATAAGCAGAAACGGCATCGCTATCAAACTTACCCCTAAAGAATTTAACCTTATGAAATACATGCTGGAAAATCCGGAAAGGGTCCTTTCCCGCTCAGAGATCGCTGAAAATGTATGGGAAACTCATTTTGATACAGGAACCAATTTTATTGATGTCTACATCAACTATATCCGGAAAAAAATTGACAGGGATTTTGAACATAAACTGATTCATACCAAAGCAGGTATGGGCTTTATTTTAAAAAAAGGATACGAAGAACACCAGCAATAAGAGCTAAGAAATGAAAATCAGGACCCGGCTTACCCTACTCTTTACCATTGTCACAGCCATGCTGATGATATTTTATGGTATTGCAGTATATTATTCTTCTAGTGAAGCCAGAGAAGTTTCATTTTATGCCCAGCTCAACAACGAAGCAGTAGCAAAAGCCAATCTTTTCTTTCAAAGTACATTGAGCGAAAAGGAAATGCACCGGGTTTACAAGAATAACACAAAAACTATTAATGAAGTTCAGGTGGCTATCTATGATCCGGAATTCAATCTGGTATATCATGATGATTCAAAGGTAGATTTTGTTAAGGAGGATCCAAAAATGCTTTCCAATATTTTTAAAAAGAAGGAAATCAGTTTTTTCATTGGTGATCTTCAAGCCATAGGAACAGTTTACTCTCATAATGGAAAGGAATATCTGGTAACTGCTGCCGGGTACGATCAATATGGTTACAAATCTATCAATCATCTTCTTACCATCAGTATCATTGCTTTTATCAGTATTTTAATTTTGGTGTATCTGGCAGGAATATTTCTTTCAAAAAAAGCGCTGAATCCCCTCAGTGAAATGGTGAGCCAGATTAAAAATATTACCGCAGGCAAATTACAGCTTCGATTAAAAACTACTAGTGAAAAAGACGAACTGAATGAACTTGCTCAAAATTTTAACGGAATGCTTGAACGCCTGGAAAATTCGTTTGATGCTCAAAAACATTTTGTTTCCAATATTTCACATGAACTTCGTACTCCTCTATCCGCAATTATTACAGAATTGGAGTTCTCTTCTGAAAAGGAACAAACCCGGGAGGAATATCAGCAAACTATTCAATATGCTCTGGATGATGCCCGTAATATGGTGAAGTTATCCAACAGCCTGATGGATCTTGCCAAAGCAAGCTATGATCCTAATGAAATCAGTTTTTCAGAAGTCCGATTGGATGAAATTTTACTGGAATCTTATTCGAAAATAATAAAGGAAAATCAAGAATACAAAGTTTCTTTGAATATTGACAACACAATAGAAGAACATCAACTTGTTATACAGGGAAATGAATATTTATTGCAGGTTGCCTTTAATAACCTTATCGATAATGCCTGTAAATATTCTCCGGTTCATACCTGTATGATTGATGTTAAAGCAAACAATGAAAAGCTTATCATCAGTTTTATCAATACAGGAATTGCCATTTTACAGAAAGACTTACTTCATATTTTTGAACCTTTTTACAGAAGTGATACCTCCAGACATGAAAAAGGATACGGAATCGGGCTTTTCTTAACGGAGAAAATTATTCATCTGCACCATGCAATCATCAAAGTAGCCTCTGAAAATAATGAAACTGTTTTTACAGTGATATTTGATATTGAAACGGTTTAGATTTTTTACGTGGCAAATATTCTTTAACCACAAATCGAAGATTCGACGAAGTCAAAAGACACAAAAATTATAAACACTTAAGGGATTTTAAGTGACAAGCGGCATATATAATAAGTACACATAAGTTTATAAAATCTCTGATTTTCTTTTTATACCAACCTTGAAATGAAGCACACTGCTTCATTCAAGTTTACTTGAAACTTAACTTTCCTTAAAGCCCTAAGGCTTCTTAATGGTTTAAAAAATTATTCATGAGAAATTTTGCTGAAGATAGTAGTTCCAATACTTGCTGCAATTACACATCCAATAGAAATCCATTGTAAAAAAGAGAGTTCTTCTGCAAGAAATACTAATCCGGAAAGAGCTGCAAATGCGGGTTCCAGGCTCATCAGAATACTGAAAGTTTTTGCCGGAAGCTTTTTTAAAGCCATCATCTCCAGAGAAAACGGTAAGGCACTCGACAGAATTGCGACTCCCAATCCTTTTACAAAAATAGTTGGTGTAATATTGAAAACAGCCCCATCCCAAATCGTAAATGGAATAATTACCAAACTGGCAAATAACATTCCGGTGGTTACAGCATCTTTTCCATCCATTATTTTAGAAACTTTTCCGCCCATTACAATATAGAGCGCCCAGAATATCCCTGCCAGGAAAGCTAATCCAAGACCTAGTAAATCAATATGATCGCTCTTCCACGGCACAATAAGCAATATTCCCACACAGGCCAATAGCGCCCAAACTACATCCAATAGTTTACGGGATAATGCCAACGCAAGAAATAATGGCCCTGCAAATTCCACAGTTACAGCCAGACCCAAAGGAATCCTCTGGATAGCCATATAAAAAATAAGATTCATGGCTGCCAATCCCACTCCATACATTGCACAATACTTCCATTTTTGTGGGGTAAACTGTAAAAATTTGGGACGATTGATAATGGTAAGTATAATAGCAGAAAGTACAATCCTTAAAGTAACGGTTCCAATAGCTCCGATTGCCGGGAAAAGCTGCTTGGCAATTGATGCTCCACCCTGTACACAGATAATGGCTAGCAATGTAGCAGGAATCGCTAAGTTTGAATTTTTCATTTCTAAAATTTATAATTTATTAAAGACAACCATGGTTTGAAACCGGAAGATAAAGCAAGCTTTATTCTGTAATAATTAATATTATTATACCACAAAGCTAGATTTTTGCCAAATGTATTGAAATTTCAGCTTAAAAAATGGTTACAGATTATGACTTTAATTCTCATCTGTAACCATTAATAAATCTATGCATAGTATCAAATCATACTATCAAGTATATATTTTTTACTAAAAAGTCTCATCACCATTTTTTCTAATACAATTCTAATAGCATTCTAAAGCTTTTCTAACGGCTAAAAAAAGCCAGCCTTACTACTTTTGCACTGTAAAAAATAAAGCACATGGACGCAGATCCCTACAGTAATTATCAATCTTAAAAGCTTTAGTTGTACTCACTTTTCCCGTACAGCTTTCAAGCTTTATAAAAAAGGAAAAGTTATGAATACATTTGAATTTACCCTTCGCTTATTAACTGCATCCTGTTTAGGCGCCGGCATAGGCTTCGAAAGACAGTGGCGTAAAAAAAATGCAGGCCTTCGCACCAATACTTTAGTTTGTATAGGCTCCGCAGCATTCGTCTTAATCGCCATCAGAATCGGAGGTGATGCAGCCGGAAGAATCACCTCTTATATTGTTAGCGGGATCGGATTCCTTGGTGGCGGTGTTATTATGAAAGACGGCCTTACCGTTCGGGGGTTAAATACTGCCGCTACTTTATGGTGTTCCGCTGCAATAGGAGCATTATGTGCGCTGGGATACCCTAAAGAAGCACTCATTACCGTCTTTTTCATTGTTTCCACAAATATATTTCTACGACCCACTTTATCTACTCAAAAGGAAGCCAGAAGTAAGAAACTGGCTATTAAGAAAAAGAGCAGTACAAAACCCAAAATCAGCAACAGTACCCAATTTTATTAAGATCATGAAAAGAATCACCTTAAGCGTTATTACCCTTTTTGCATTCTCCTGCAAGGACAATGTGCCTCAACAAGTCTCAGAACAGGAAATCACTCTGAAAGACAATCAGGTTACCATTCCTGAAAACAACCCTGTTTTAAAGAAAATTAAAACCATCACCGTCAGTGATCAGGAATACAATCATGACATTACTTCTGTAGGAACCATAGAAGCTATTCCTAACAATTACGCCGAAATAGCCAGTCCTTTTTCAGGAAGAATTACAAAGGCATTTGTCAATATTGGACAAAAGGTAAATGCCGGAAGCCCTCTTTTTGAAGTCCTTTCCTCTGGCTATCTGGATATACAGAAAGAATATTCCGATGCTTTGAATGAAGCTGGGTTGGCCGAAAAAAAATACAAACGCCAGCAGGATCTTGTAAAACATGGTGTGGGAATACAAAAGGAACTGGAAGAATCTGAAACTGAGTTTAGGAATAAAAAGATCTCCTTATCAAATGCATCTACTGCATTAAAGATTTACAACAGCCAGAGTAAGGGTTCCGGAGGTTTAATTGTAAGAGCCCCTATTGCCGGAGAAGTTATTTCCAACAAAATAGTTACCGGACAGTATCTCCGTGAAGATGCAGACCCTGTAATGGTTGTTGCTGAACTTTCCAAAGTCTGGATCTCCGGAGAAGTGAAAGAAAAAGATCTTCGGTTCATTAAAAACGGAGATCAGGTAGCTGTAAAAGTCAATACTTATCCGGACAGGGCCATTGCCGGAAAAGTATATCATATCAATGATTGGGTAGATGAAGCAACAAGAAGTATTAAGGTTTTAATACAATGTGATAATCCTGACAGAACATTAAAACCCGGCATGTTTGCTACCATTACCTACTCCACCGATTCTGAAAACACAATTATTATCCCAACCTCTTCGCTGATGCAAAAAGACGACAATCAATATGTCTGGATTAAAAGAGGAAAAAACCAATTTGTGAAACGCAATGTAACCACTGCTGAAGCTTCTGAAAAAACAGTAAAGATTACTTCAGGACTTACATCCGGAGATGAGATCATGACGACAGGAGGAATTTATCTGCTGGATGTAAAATAAATGTAAAATGAGGAAATTGAAGTTTCCCATAAAGTTAGATTATGAAAAAGTTATTAACAGTTTCCATACAGAAAAAATGGCTTATACTAGCCCTCTTTATATTATTAGGATTTTTTGGATACTATTCCTGGACTAAACTTTCCGTTGAAGCTTATCCGGACATTGCAGATACCACTTCACAGGTTGTCACCCAGGTACAGGGACTCGCAGCTGAAGAAGTAGAACAGCAAATCACTATTCCGCTGGAAAGAGCCCTTAACGGAATTCCGGGAATGCATGTTATGCGAAGCAAAAGTACTTTTGGACTTTCCATGATTACCATTGTATTTGATGACGGAATTGATGATTATTGGGCAAGACAGCGTATTCAGGAAAGGCTGGCTGAGGTTTCACTGCCTTATGGTGCCCAGCCGGGACTGGATCCACTGACTTCGCCTGTGGGAGAAATCTATCGCTATGTTATTGAAAGTGATAATCACAGTTTAAGAGAACTTACTGATCTTCAGAATTTCGTAATCATTCCGAGAATAAAACAGGTTTCAGGAATTGCGGATGTGACCAATTTTGGAGGAATAACCACTCAGTTTCAGATAGAATTAGATCCCAACAAACTGGAGCAATATGGTCTTTCTCTTTCGGAAATCATTGAAACCATCAGTAAAAATAACGCCAGTGCAGGGGGAAGTATGCTTCCCCGTGGAGATCTGGCCTATGTAGTCCGTGGGATCGGATTGATTAAAAATCTTGATGACCTTGGAAAGACCGTTGTAAAAACAGAAAAAGGAGTTCCTGTCTTTTTAAATGATATCGGAACATTAAAATACGGAAATCTGGAACGCAAAGGAATTCTCGGTTTTACCGACCGAAACAGAAACTACAATGAAAGTGTAGGTGGAATCGTCTTGTTATTGAAAGGACAAAATCCGTCACAAGTGTTAACAGGTGTTCATGAAGCAGTAGATGAACTCAACAAAAATATTCTTCCGGCTGGAGTAAAAATCCATACCTATCTGGATAGAACGGACCTGGTAAAGACTACTCTTACTACAGTTTCCCATACTTTAACGGAAGGAATTGTATTGGTGATTATTATATTAATTGTATTCCTTGGAAGCTGGCGGGGTGCTCTTCTTACAGCGATTACCATTCCTTTTTCACTTCTTATTGCTTTTATTTTAATGCATTTCACCAATATTCCTGCCAACCTTCTGTCATTGGGAGCCATAGATTTCGGAATTATTGTAGACGGTTCCATCGTAATGCTGGAAGCTATTTTAAGACAAAGAGAAGACCATCCAGAAAAGGAACTGGACGAAAAAACAATCATTCAAAAGGCCACTGAAATTGCGAAACCGATATTCTTTTCAGGAATTATCATCATTACGGCTTATCTGCCTTTATTCGCATTTGAAAGAGTGGAAAAAAAATTATTTACTCCCATGGCATTTACAGTAGGATATGCATTATTAGGTGCATTAGCCGTTGCTTTATTACTGATTCCCGGATTGGCTTATATGATTTACAGAAAGCCCCGAAAACTCTATCATAACCGATGGCTTGAAAAAGTAAGTAACGCTTATGGAAAAGGAATAGATAAAATCATGTCTGCTCCGAAAAAGATCTTTATTCCTGCAGGAATCGTATTGCTTGGTTCCGGAATTCTCTCCTACAGCGTAGGGAAAGATTTCTTACCTGAACTTGATGAAGGTTCTATCTGGCTTCAGGTACAGCTTCCACCTGGAATTTCCTTGAAAAAAGCTCAGGAAATGAGTGATTCTCTCCGTCTGAGAACAATGAAACACTCAGAAGTTACTTACATTATGGTTCAGGCAGGCCGTAATGATGATGGCACAGATCCATGGACGGCTTCTCACTTTGAAGTATCTGTAGGAATAAAACCCTACAAGGAATGGACATCAGGAAAAACAAAAGCAGACCTCATCAGAGAACTGGCAGAAGATTATAAAGAAATGCCGGGCTTTACCGTAGGTTTTTCCCAACCAATGATTGATGGTGTTATGGATAAAATATCAGGAGCGCACAGTGAACTGGTGGTAAAAATATATGGTGATGACTTCGCTGGAACCCGACAGGTGGCAGAAAATATTCTTTCCCTCTTAAAAACCGTTCCCGGCTCCGCAGATCTTGCCATTGATCAGGAACCTCCTCTTCCTCAATTGCAGATTGTGGCCGACAGAAATAAAATTGCCCAATATGGTTTGAATGTTTCTGATGTTACTGATCTTATTGAAACAGCCCTTGGAGGAAAAGCTGTCTCCCAAATTTTCATTGGTAACAAAGTATATGATATATCCTGCCGCTATGTGGAAGACAGCCGTAATACTCCTGAAAAAATCGGAAATCTGATGCTGGCTTCTTCTTCAGGAGCAAAAATTCCGCTTTCACAGATTGCCTCAGTAAAACTGAGTACCGGAGAAAGTACCATTACAAGAGAAATGAACAAAAGACATCTTACTGTAAAACTGAACCTTCGGGGACGTGATCTTACTTCATTTCTCAACGAAGCACAAAAGAGCATTGAAAAGAACATTCGCTACGATCATGAAAAATATCAGATCAAATGGGGTGGGCAGTTTGAAAACAAGAACAGAGCCTATTCAAGGCTGGCGGTTATTGTACCATTAGCATTAGCAGTGATGTTCCTATTACTGTATGGTGCATTTGGAACATTCAGACAGGCATTGATTTTAATGAGTATTATTCCGCTTGCTTTATTTGGAGGAATGCTTGCCTTGAATATCAGGGGAATGTCACTCAACGTTTCTTCTGCTGTAGGTTTCATTGCTTTATTCGGAGTGGCTATTCAGAATGGAGTGATTATGGTTTCTCATATCAATACCCTAAGAAAAAGTGGAATTCCGCTTAAAGCATCCGTTATTCAGGGAGCGAAGGACCGTTTCAGGCCTGTACTGATGACCGCTTCTGTAGCCATCATAGGATTATTACCCGCTTCTCTGGCAACAGGAATCGGATCAGATGTACAAAGACCTTTGGCTACTGTGATTGTATATGGATTAATGTTTTCCACATTCCTTACCCTATTTGTACTTCCTACCATTTATTATTTAGCTGAATATCGCTTTGACAAACAAAATACAACCTCTCATGAAATTTAATTTTTTAATCATATTATTCTGTACCGTTACCGGCATATTCATCAAGGCCCAAACAGAACAAGAGCCTATCTATTTTAATGAATATCTGAAATATGTAAAGGATAAAAACCTTGGCCTAGCCGCACAGAAATATAATGTCAGCATGGCTGAAGCCTCTATCCTCACCGCAGGAATTTTCCCGGACCCTCAGATTGAAATGGAAACCTCCAACAATGGGGTATCTAAAGATATGGGATATACCGTAGGAGGAGCTGTCAGCTGGACCCTTGAGCTGGGTGGCAAAAGAAAAGCCAGAATAGAAATAGCAAAGAATGAAGCTGAATATTCCAGGTTACAGCTACAGGATTATGTAAGAAATCTGTTTGCTGATGCTACTTTAGGATACATTGAAGCATTAAAAGCAAAGGCATTACTGAATGTGCAGAAAGAATCCTATCAGAGCATGCTTACATTAGCAAAATCCGACAGTATCCGATACAGATTGGGTGATATATCCAAAGTGACATCACAACAGACCCGACTGGAAGCTTCTTCTTTATTGAATGAAGTTTATCAGCTTGAAGGAGCCCAACAACAATCTGTTACAGCTCTATCCGATTTTATAGGAAGTGACTGTACCGGGAAAGATGTAAGTGGAAATCTTAATACATTCAACAGAAACTTCATATTGAATGACCTTATCACACAAGCTTTTAATGAAAGAGCAGACCTTCTGGCTTCAAAACAAAATATTAATACTGCTGCAAGCCGTGTTAAACTTGAAAAAGCCAACCGTATCATAGATTTAGGATTAAGTGCCGGTGCCGGACACAATACTGTTGCCAATAATGAAATTGCACCCTCTCCTGCTGTTAATACGGTAAAATTTGGAATCAGTGTTCCTTTGAAATTTTCCAATCACCGGAATGCTGATTTAAAAATTGCAGAAATAGGCTATTCACAGGCAGAAACGGAATACAGACAGATTGAAAACAATATCCGAATGGAAGTTACTCAGGCTTATCAGCAATATACTTCTGTACAAAAGCAACTCCAGCAGTTTGACAATGGAATATTAAAAGAAGCGGAAAACATACTGAAAGGCATTACTTACAGTTATCAGCGGGGAGAAAGCTCTATTTTAGAAGTTCTCAATGCCCAAAGGACATTTAACGAGCTTCGTCAGAATTATTTCCAGCTTTTAGCAGAAAACGCTTCCGCTTTAATAGAACTTGAGCGAAAAGCCGGAATCTGGGATATTGAGTTCTAAAAGAAAGGAAGTTAAAAGTTGGAAGAAGGAAGTTTATACTCGCTGAAAAATAACTGAATGCCATTAATTAGCCTTTTAAACCTTGAAATATTTTTAATAATAAACGATAAACTATCAAAGATACAACAGGAACTTCCAGCATCCCGCTTCTCGCTTTCTGCTTAAAAAAAGCCCTGAAAACTATATGATTCAGGGCTTTTGTTATTTCTTATACTGAGATTCATAGATATTGATCCAGTCTTTCACAGTCATTTTTTTGCTTAATTCTGCGATTAATTCAAAAGGGATATCTTCAGGTTTTTTGAAACGTACACAGGATTTTCCCATATCCAGTTTTTTTCTGGAATGTTTAGGATATTCGGCTACAAACCAATCCAGAAGGTCCGGTCTGGAATATAATCCCATATGATACAAGGCAATGAAATTCTTTTGTGAAGCCAGGTTAATAAATGGTAAAGGTGTACTAGGTGTACAATGATAGCCCGCAGGATAGGTTTCCAGTGGAACCACCCACCCTAGCATTCCATAATTGGTAGCTTCTTCAAAACCTTTTGGCAGGTTGTTTTTGATAATATCAAAAAGTTTTTTAAACGGCTCCTGTCTTTCTTCCGGAATCTTTGAAAGATAGTCTTCCAGTGAGTTTGATATGATTTGCATTTTCAGAAAGTTTTAGAGGTTTAAATTAAGAAATATTATTGATTATTAGACTGGAAGAAGGAAGAAGGAGACTGTAAGTTACCATTCAACATATAATGGCTGAAAATATCATAAATCAGTATAAATGGATTATATGATTATATGATTTTAAGATTTTGAGGACTTTCTTACCTTAAAAAAAGCAGCAGTACAAAAATGTACTGCCGCCCAACTTTATTTACACTAAAAAATTATTTCTTGATTGCTTTTACAGTAGAATGAGATCCATCCTTAAAGTGAAGAATCACAAAATACAGCCCCGAATTTAATTTGCTCAGATCAAGTTCTTTCGCAGAACCTTCCATTGTTTTCACAGTTCTTCCTGTAGTATCGGTTACAGTTACAGACTTAATATCTCTTGTATCTGATATATACAGAATATCTTTAAAAGGATTCGGATGAACGGATACTTTTTTCTCCTGACGGTTTACTTCCGAGGTACTTAGCTGAGCATTTTCAATGGTAAAATTCTTCACATAGAAATTATAATCCAGGTCTTCGTCTAGCGGTCCTGTACTTCCATAAAAAGCAAATATAGTATTTGCATTCGTAAAGTTAGCCAGATCGAAGGTATATTCATTTGATGTGTTAGATGGAGAATTACTTGAATCCCAGGTTTGCAGAATTACCCATGTAGTTCCACCATCATTGGAAACCAGGAAATGAACAACATCATCACTATCCATTGAAGAAGAAGCAGTACCTGAATAGGTAGTGATCCCGTAATTAAATTTCACTTTATATCCTCCTGCTGACAGGTTAAAGGCTCCCGTTTTCAGCCACCCTGTTCTATCCGAAGAAAATAAATTCATATGTGCTGAAGGTCCATTAGCTGAATTATTTAAAAAACTACGTGATCCCCAATAAAAAGAACCTGTACCTGATGGCCCAGTAGCCGGATCTCCTCCTACTAAATTATTAGCCCAGCATAATCCCGGAAAACTACTAAAATTATTAGTATAGGCAGGCACTAACGCACCACACTGTGTTGTAAATGATTTAACAAGAGACCATGAACTTTTACTTGTTGCCGTACTGCAATTGGCTCTTACCCAGTAATAATAAACTGTACTTGGAGATAAGTTATTCAAAGTATAAGAAGTTCCTGTCACATTGGAATGATTAGGGTTGGCGTTACTCGCAGGTACGGTTGAACTTGTGCTATAATAAATATCATAACCCGTAGTCTGATTGCTCGCAGGCACTGTCCATGATATTTGCGCTGAATTTGAAGTTACTCCTGTTGCTGCATCTGTAACAGGTGCCATACAATCTGAAAAAGCATCTGCAGAGAAAGCAAATATGTTAGGAATACCGGATCCTGAACTTTTGGTAACGGTAATACTCTGTATTGGCTTAGCCTGATTAGCTGCATCAATATTCAAAACGGATTGATACAGTCTTGGGTTGTTACTACTAGGATCTAAGATATTGTTATCCCTGTTAATTCTTCCAATTCCCTGAATGGCAAAATTAGAACCACTGTACCAGTCTGAAAGACTGACATTAGAGAATATTTGAGTTGTATTATCTGTGAAAGTCACTGTAGCACTTACGACTGATGTTCCACTACCACTTGTGGCAAGCATATACAGTTTAACAGCAGCTTTTGGAGTCGTAAATACCAAAGTTCCGCTCTCTCCGCTTGAAGCTAGTTTTAAAGAGTTATTAGCACTTAAATCTCCCAATTGATAAGAAAGGCCGGGAGTAGAGGCTACAACTGAATTGATGATTCCATCTGCAGGAAGACCATACGTGAGAGGAGTACTGGTAGAGGTCAGTTTAAAATCTTTCGCCACAAAAGCAAAAGATACCCCGTCTACATCAGACGTTGTAGAAACGGATGCCGATCCTATTCCATTAGCAATTACATCAGCTGTAAATCCAGATGCAATAGGCATCGTTTGAAAATTTTGAGCCGTAATAGAGACGGCTGAGAGAAGAGCAACTGCGGGAAGTACTCTAGAAAATAAACTTATTGTCATTTTTTTTATATTTAAATTGAAAATTAAGAAAAATATCAACATAAAAAACTTATTTTTAATAAATATTTAACAATTACATGAAATAATCTCAACATTCACATTAAAACCGTTAAAATAATCTACTCCGCAAGTGCATAATAAGCCGTTTCTTCCTGTTCTTAATTTTATTATTGGGAAATTAAATCCTATTTTTGTCATACAAATTTTTGAACAATGCCGAATATTTCAAACAGAGCACTGCATATGCCACCATCGCCGGTAAGAAAACTGGTTCCCTTTGCGTTACAAGCAAAACAAAAAGGAATAAAAGTATATCACCTTAATATCGGGCAGCCTGATATTGAAACTCCGGAAACAGCATTAAATGCTTTAAAAAACATCGATCTTAAAGTATTGGAATATGCACTTTCTGAAGGTAACCTGGATTACAGAAAAGCCCTTACAGAATATTATCATTCTTTAGGTTTTTCAGACCTTACCCCTGATAACTTTATTGTTACCAATGGAGGCTCTGAAGCACTAAACTTTGCCATTTCAACTTTGTGTGACGATGGAGATGAAGTAATCATCCCTGAGCCTTATTATGCTAACTATAATGGCTTCACCAGCACATTTGATGTGAATGTAGTCGCAGTTTCATCTACCATAGATACTGGTTTTGCTCTGCCTCCAATTGAAGAATTTGAAAAAAAGATCACCGAAAAAACAAGAGCAATCATCATTTGTAACCCAGGTAACCCTACAGGATATCTTTATACTCGTGAAGAACTTCAGAAACTTGCTGATATTGCTTTAAAATATGATATTGTAATCATCTCTGATGAGGTTTACAGAGAATATGTATATGACGGAAAACAACAGGTATCTATTCTTGATTTCCCTGAACTGAAAGAAAACTGCATCGTTATCGATTCAGAATCCAAGCGTTATTCTATGTGTGGAGTAAGAATCGGATGTATGGTAACCCGCTCTCAGAAAATCCGTAATGCAGCAATGCTTTTTGCACAGGCAAGACTAAGTCCTGTTCTTTTGGGACAGATTGCAGCAACTGCAGCTCACCAGAATGACGGAGCTTATATCAGAGCCGTAAGAGAAGAATATACTCACAGAAGAAATATTTTAGTAGATCTTTTAAATGCTATTCCAGGGGTCATCTGCCCTAAACCAAGAGGTGCATTCTACTGTGTTGCAGAACTTCCTGTAGATGATACTGAGAAATTTGCACAATGGCTGCTTGAATCCTACTCCCACAACAAGGAAACTATTATGGTAGCTCCTGCAGGAGGATTCTACAGTGATCCTGAATTAGGTAAAAAGCAGGTAAGAATTGCTTACGTACTGAAAGAAGAAGATCTTAAGAGAAGTGCTGAAATTCTGAAAAATGCTTTAAAGCAATACAGAGAAGAGTTTAGCCTATAAAATCATATCATGCCGACAACAAAAAATATATATCTGAAAATACTGTTTTCGATTTTTTTGCTGTCGGCATTTTTTTCCTGTGACCAGCAGAAATCAGAAAAATCTGCAATCAGTAAAAATCCGCGCGAAATTACCTTCATCGGACTATCCAATATAGGGGGAAGCAATGGATATTACAGAATCATAAAAGTCACTAAGGATTCAATCACTGCAGAAAAAGGAACCACCTCCAATAAAATGCATAAGGCATGGGCCTCGGCCATCAGTTCCGATACCTGGAAGCAACTCTCCTCATCCATCAGAGTTGAAGATCTTGATTATATAAAAAGTTCTCCAAGCCAACAATCGGTAGACAGAACAGATGAAGCTTTCCAGATCCGTACTCCGAAAAAAGCTCATATCTACATCAATTCATTTGTTGACACCATTCATTACAAACAGTTTCAACAACTTAAAGAACAACTAGACAAAATTCTTCCGAAAGAATACAAATAAAACATGCAAGAAAATTTTTCCTTACAGCCTTATAACACCTTTGGCGTTGCTGCCAAAGCAAAATACTTTGTTGAAAGTAACAACATCGAAGAATTAAAAGATGCCCTTACTTTTTCAAAAGAAAAATCTTTACCTCTTCTATTGTTGGGAGGAGGAAGTAATATACTGTTGACAAAAGATTTTGATGGTCTTGCCATTCAACTTAACCTAAAAGGAATTTCAGAAGAAGATCTTAATGAAAACGAAATTCTGGTTACCGCGAAAGCAGGCGAAAACTGGCATGAATTTGTGATGTACTGTCTGAATAAAAATTACGGCGGATTGGAAAACCTTTCTTTAATTCCGGGGAATGTAGGAACTTCTCCTATGCAGAATATCGGAGCTTACGGAATGGAAATAAAGGACGTATTTGTAAACTGTCAGGTACTGGATCTTGAGAATCTTGAGCTTAAAAATTTCAATCTTGAAGAATGCAGATTTGGTTACAGAGACTCTATCTTCAAACAGGAAGGAAAAGGAAGATATATTATTTTGGAAGTCACTTTTAAACTGACTAAAAAGGATCATCGCATCAAAACAGAATATGGAGCCATTACATCCGAACTTGAAAAAATGGGTATTGAAAACCCTTCTATTCAGGATGTATCCAAAGCAGTCATTACTATCAGGCAAAGTAAATTACCGGATCCTAAGATCATCGGAAATGCCGGAAGCTTTTTTAAAAATCCTACAATTCCTTTAGTTCAATTTGAAACGTTAAAAAGTAAATTTGACAATATTCAGGGATACCCTAACGGAAATGTGGTTAAAGTCCCTGCAGGATGGCTGATTGAACAATGCGGATGGAAAGGTAAGCAAATCGGAAATGTAGCTTCACACAAACTTCAATCTTTGGTTATCATTAATGCAACAGGTGATGCAACAGGTAAAGAGATTTTTGATTTCTCTACTGAAATTATCAATTCTGTAAAGGATAAATTTGGAATTGAACTTGAACGGGAAGTGAATATTATATAACATTCACATCAGATTATATAACAGAATTCCGGGTATTTTCCGGAATTTTGTATTCTTATTTAAATTTATTCTAAATAATCATTGGCCGGCATTATTATATTTTATAATTTTGCGGTCTGCTTATTTAGAATAAATAAAAAATGATTAGATCTTTATCTTTTGTTTTCTTTTTCATTTTCAGTACCCATTGGATACAGGCCCAAAATGAAAGTTCCCAATTGAACATCACTGTTTTTGATGAAAACAATAAAGAATTAGGAGGTGCTTCTGTTACCATCAATCAAACTTCCTTAACAACTGACAAAAATGGTCATACCGATATCTCGGTCTCTAATGGCAAATATCATGTAAAAATTGTTCATCCTAACTTTCAGGAAAAAGAACTGAATATTGATCTTGCTTCATCACAAAATATGATCATTACACTTCAGCCCATTAATAAGCTGGAAGAAGTAATTGTATTTTCAAAAGAAGGAAAGGGCCTAACAACCAAGTCTGTTATTGACAGACAGGCTATGCAGCATTTACAGCCTTCAAGTTTTACCGATTTAATGGAACTTCTTCCTGGTGGGCTTTCAAAAGTACCGGTCCTAAACTTAACGAATAAAGCTACACTTCGCGAAAATACAGGAGATTACATCGGTGATAAATACAATACCTCATCCCTCGGCGTTCAGTTTATGGTTGATGATAACATCATCAATTCCAACGCAGATATGCAGGTTTCAGTAGATAACAGGCAGTTTTCTGAAGGCCCAAGATATAGGGAAACGGCAACTTCCGGCGTTGATATGAGAACCATTTCCACCAATGATATTGAAAAAGTTGAAGTAATCCGGGGTATTCCCTCTGCAGCGTATGGAGATCTTACTTCCGGATTGATCAAAATTGAACGCAGGATAAAAGCAGCTCCACTTCAGGCAAGATTTAAAGCGGATGGATTCAGTAAGCAATATTACCTGAGTAAAGGCTTTAAGATTAATGATAAGTGGCAAATGAGTGCCAGTGCAGATTTCCTTGATTCAAAATCAAATCCCACCGATGATTTTGAAACCTACCAGCGTATTACAGCATCTGTCCGTTCGAAGAAAGTATCAACACTATGGTCAAAACCTTTAGAATGGAAATCTACTATTGATTTTTCTACTAACATTGACAGTAAAAAATATGATCCGGACAACGGATATCCACCAACAGATAAGTATGAATCCAATAATAAAAGAATCAGTTTCACCAATAATTTCATCTATCAGCTGGAGAAGAGTTCGTTTTTCAACAGATTAACGTTAAATACAGCCATTCGCCAGGGATTTGAAAAAATAGAACAGGTAAAGCTAATTCAATTATCAGGACCAAGATCTTTCTCCCTTGCTACAGAACAGGGAGAAAATGTGGGCTATTATCCGGATCTGCGCTATATTGCGGAATTCTCTACAGAAGGAAAACCTTTGGACATCACCGCTTTCTTACAGGCAAACGGTACAAAGAAAACCTTCGGAATTACTCACCAATACGAAGCCGGACTTGACTGGAAATATTCTAAGAATAATGGCCGGGGGCTTCAATATGACATGAAAACACCTCCGTCTGCCAGTACAGGAATTGCAAGACCAAGACCATACAATGCTATCCCAGCCTCAAGCCTGTTGGCTGCTTTTGTAGGGGATCAGATGAGCTATGCTATCAATCAGCATAAATTCACTCTATATGCTGGTTTAAGATTATCAAAAAACCTGGGAATAGACAACTCTTATGCAATCAGTAAAAAAGTCTTTGCAGAGCCAAGGTTAAATTTCCAATACAGCCTGCCCCATCTTATTATCAATGATTATCCTTTAAAAACAGATGTCACCTTAGGATACGGTCTTTTCTATAAGCAGCCAACCCTATTGATGCTGTATCCAAATAACGAATATTGGGATTATACCCAACTGAATTATTATCATAATGATGCACAATACCGGTATGTAAACTTTATGACGTACGTGCAGTCAAAGGAAAATAAAGAGTTACAAGCTGCAAAAAGCATCAAGAAAGAAATTCGTTTAGACCTTTCGTACAGGAATCATGAATTCTTTATGACCTATTTTAAAGAAAACATGACCAATGGATTCCGTAGTATGGACCAGACAGCTATCCACTCTTATAAACAATATGATGCCACAAAAGTAGATATAACCCAATGGACACCCAACGGACCGGATTTAACAAATGTTCCTTATGAAGTTAAAAATATTTTCGGAGCTTATTCTACTACGGAAAACGGAAGTGAGACATTGAAACAAGGGATTGAATTTGGATATACCTCTCCAAGGATCAAAGCAATTAATACAAGATTTACCTTTACCGGAGCATGGTTTAAGTCTCAGTACAGAAACTCTACTCCTATTATCTTTAAACCTACAGCAACCATCGGTTCAGAAATATTCCCTTATTACGGAATTTATAAAAATGATAACGGATATGTTAATTCAAATATAAATTATAACCTACTCATTGACACTTATCTTCCAAGTCTGGATCTGATTGTTTCAGCTTCTGTACAGGGAAGCCTGTATGATTATAGCAGAAATGACAGAAGAATTGCAGAGCCTGTTTCCTATTATGGAATGGATGGTGTCATACATCCTTTCACGGAAGCCGACAAAACTGATACCTACAAGCAATGGCTGATAAGAAATGTTTCTGTCTCTGATAATCTTGACAAGCTCTATACTTTTACTATGACAGGAAATATAAAGATTACCAAAAGTATTTACAAAGCTCTTCGTGCTTCCTTATTTGTAAACAGGCTTTTCAACTACAGCGCACCCTACACATTCAACAATGTAAAGGTGTACCGAAAAAGGATGAATACACCTTATTTCGGAATGGAATTAAACTACAATTTTTAAAATATAAAAAAATAAGTAACATGAAAAAAAGATTTTTACTATTAAGTTTTGTAGCCATGATGGGGACTGCATTTACAGTAACATCATGTACAGATGATGAATTCGGAGTACAGGCTGCAGGACAAAATGGTGTACTTACCCTGTCTTTTACTGGTGAAAATATTTCTATCTATGAAAAACTGGATATTGAAGCTATAGAAGTAAATACTGGAGCCACCACCAAAAGAACAAGCCAAAACGCAAATGTTATTTCCCTAGAGCTGCCTCATGGTTCTTATAAAATCACCGTAAATGGTAAGGTTGTCAACAATCAGCTCCAAACCATTGATGTTGCCGGAACAGCTAATGCTGATGTCGTCACTTTAATCAACGATGTTAAAATTCCTTTATTCTTCAAAACATTCCATGAAGATTTTATCATTGAAGAAATATTTTTTACAGGAATAAAAACTCCGGATGGTAAAAATTATAACTCAAGCCGCTATTTTAAAATTGTAAACAATACGAACAAGGTTCTTTATGCGGATAACCTGATCATCGCCAACTCAAGGTTCATGACCACTGAAGATGATAACCCTACCCCATATGATGTCACCAAATATTTTCCGGTAAAAGGAGTTCTGATTCTACCTACCGATCCGGAAGGAAAAATTAAAAAATATCCTGTAAAACCTGGTGATTTTATTGTGGTAGCAGATAATGCCATCAATCATAAGGCACAGACAAGTACAGCTTTTGATTTGCATAATGCCGACTTTGAATTTCCATCATCAGTTCCGGCACTGGGGCAGGTAGATAATCCGGATGTACCCAATGCAGATTTGGCCTATACTGCAGCAAACAATATGTTTACTATCCATAACAGAGGTTTTGAAAGTTTTGTGATTGCCCGTTTTCCAGCTGGTGAAACAAAGAATACCTTCCTGCAAAAAAACAAATACGATTACAGCTATATCTCTTCAGCAGGAACTGTTATGACAAGAAACGCGTATTCCATTCCAAATTCATGGATTATAGATGGGGTTAACAACAGTGTTCCTACAAAATTTGTACATCTTCTGACTTCTCCAAGCATTGATGCAGGATGGACTTCTGTAGGGAGTATAGACAGTGATCCAAACCGTTTCGGAAAAACCGTAAGACGTAAAATAATTGGAACAATGGGAGCAAATAGCAATCTGTATATGGATACCAACAACTCTTCCAATGACTTCATCAGAGATTCCGAAGCAAGTTTAAAAAATGGTATTGTTCATCCAAAATAATGTTACACTTTTCAATACATTATGCTAAATAGAAAAACAACTTTCTTTCTGTTACTGGTCAACCTGTGTTTTCTTTCTGTGAAAGCACAGGACAGCATCAGCCTCTTTAAGACCATCAATAATCAATATGATACGGAAAGAAGTTTTAAAGATAATTTTTTCAATAATCCGGCTTCAATGTCAGCATACAGTCCTAATTCGTTTTCAGAATTCAGGGTTGGATACCATAACCATGATAAGAAAGTTTACCGTCAGCAATTGGGAAACGGAGACCAAGGTTTAACCGTCGAAGCTAAATCATTTCAAAAGCTAAAACCCAATCGTTATGTATGGGGAAATGCCAGCTATCAAAACCTGAAAACAGAACTTGTAAGATGGAATGAATCATTGGATTATGATCGTGTAGCTCCTTATACCACCGTAGATTCTGCAGGTGGCAAACTGAATATGGAACGTTATCAGTTTTCTGGCGGATATCTACAGAAATGGAACAAATGGAGCATTGCAGCTCAGATAGGTTATGTTGCTCAAATGGGATTCCGTGCTAAAGACCCGCGACTGAAGAGTACAACCTCTGATCTCAATATCAAAGCAGGGGTGAACTACAAAATGTTCAGGGAATATGAAGTAGGGATATTCGGTGAATTCAGTAAATATACCCAAAACAGCTCTCTTACTTTCCAAAGTTTATTAGGAAGACCTTTTGTATACCAGATGACTGGTTTCGGATTTTCAAACTATCTTTTTAACGGAACAGCCAATCCTAATGTTACTTTTGAGGAATTTGCCTATAAAGGAGGTTTGCAGATCCTGAACAAACAAGGAAAAGATTTTTACCTTCAGGCTGTTTTAGGAAAATCGAATAATATTAAAAGTTATGTCAACAGCCCATCATCCAACTTATTTTATGATCTTTCCGATCTTGAAAATAAAACACTTGAAGTGGAAGGTGCAAAATTTTTCAGTATTAATGAGAAAAACCGTTTCGGATTTTCAGCCAGCTTCAGTTCTTCTGTAAAAACAGGCTATGAATACGGATACTCACTGAATACAGCAAGTTTACAGCAGATCTATAAAAGAAAATCGTATCGTAAGGAAGACTACACCACAGCTGTAAAAGGATTTTATCAGTATAATAAGGAAACCTTCTCTATTACTGCAACTCCGTTTTTCGCATACGAAGAAATCAAAGAAAGAAGACTCTATCCTGCTGCCGGGCAAAAGTTTGCGTATTGCTACTTTGGAATCAATGCTGATTACAAACAACAGATCAAAGATAATCAAATACTTACCTTTCAGCCATATTTCTCTCAAAGAGTGGTTGGAAAAACAGTAAATGCTTTAACTCCTTCCGGATATTCATCTGTAGATTCCTGGATGCTGGAAGATCATATTTTCCAGGCCAGTGATATAACAACTTTCGGAGCTTCTGCACGATATGATTTTAAACTTAAAAAACTTCCTGTTTTCTTTATAGGAGTACAGTATCAGTCTCAGAAGATTCAGAAAAAAAACAATAATTTTGCAGGTGCAAGTATAGGGATAACGTTTTAGAGATGAAAAAACTAATATATTGGGGATTAGGTGGAGTAAGTATGATACTATTAAGCTTTACACCAAAGGTAAATCAAAACTTAATGGAAGTTCAGGATCCTACCATTGAAGATATTGTTAAAAGCTATAAAAAAGCAATCTCAGACTGGCCAAAACCCAATATTGATTATGGAGTAAAATGGCAGGAATTCTCACCCATTAAAACAGATTCTACATTTTTTGCGGAACAGGATAAACCCAATATTATCCTTGGAAAAATGTTATTCTTTGATCCTAAATTATCTCAATCCAATCAGATCTCATGCAGTTCATGCCATGACCCTGAAATGGGTTGGTCAGACCGAAGACATGTAGCTTTAGGTAATAACCATCTTCAGGGAAACAGAAATACAATGTCTCTTTACAATATTGCAGAAAGAAACCTATTCTTCTGGGATGGAAGAGCAAAAACACTTGAAGAACAGGCTGCCGGTCCTCTTGGAGCTCATCACGAAATGGCGATGGATGTAAAAACATTGCCAGCAAAAATACAGGCATTGAAAGGATATAAACTTCTTTTCAAGAATGCTTATGGAGATGAAAAAGTAACCTATGAAAGAATTGTAAAAGCCATCGCTGATTTTCAGAAAACCATCAAAAGCCAGCCAAGCCGCTTTGATAAATTTCTGGAAGGAAAATACAATGCCTTATCTGATGAAGAGATCTATGGAATGCATGTTTTCAGAACAAAAGCACGATGTATGAATTGTCACAGCGGTCAGTATCTTACAGACGAATCTTTTCATAATATCGGCCTTACCTACTATAAAAGAAAATATGAAGACCTGGGATTATATAACATTACCAAGAAAACTGAAGATGCAGGAAAATTCAAAACACCACAATTAAGAGATCTCATGCTTACCCAGCCATGGATGCACAACGGATTATTCGGAGACCTGGAAGGTGTAGTCAATATGTACAATAGCGGAATGCACATGATAGATCCTTCTCCTGAAACCAAACAGAATGATCCACTTTATCCTGTAACAGACCCTCTGCTAAAACCTTTAAAACTTACAAAAGAAGAGAAAAAAGCTTTAATTTCCTTCCTGGAAGCCCTTTCAGGAACAAAATATAAAATGAGACGACCTGAATTTCCTACAGAATAAAAAAGGGCTGGCAAATGCCAGCTCTTTTTATGTGGAAGCATGAGTCCGTAAGCTCTTAAGGCGTTTAATCACCCGATATTTCTGATCTATTTCAAATTCATAAAAAAGCAATCCAGCAAACTCAGCCTTACAACAACCTCCGCTTCCATCTTCCATCTTTCATCTTCTAACTCCCTTTTCTCTTCCTCATCCCAATAAAAAACATTATTTTCGTTTTAAAATCAACACAATATGAAAATAGCTATTTTGGGCGCCGGAAATATGGGACTGTCATTTTCAAAATCATTTTTGAAATATGAACTTATTAAACCGGAAAACCTTCACCTGATTACACGAAGCCAGACTAAAATCTCAAAAATAGCGGAAGAATTTCCCAAATCCAAAACTTCCACCTTTGACGAAGTCACAGAACTTGATGCTGATCTGATTATTATTGCCGTAAAACCACAGGATTTTCAAACGGTTGCTCAGAATTTCAGGTTTACATTAAAGGAAAATCAAATGGTTTTATCTATTATGGCCGGAATTAATATTGAGAAAATTCAAAAGTCACTGAAACATCCGCTGGTTGTAAGAGCAATGCCCAATTCCCCTACCCTTTTAGGAATGGGAATCACAGGCTATACTGCTGCAGACGGTATTTCTTTCAGTCAGCTTATCAACATCGAAAGATTACTGAACAGTACCGGAAGATCAGTTTATTTAGAAGAAGAAAATCTTCTGGATGGTGTTACGGCGCTTTCCGGAAGCGGACCTGCTTATTTCTATTATATTATTGATGCTATGATTAAAGCAGGAGTTGAAATGGGAATTGAAGAAAATCTGTCCAAATTATTTGTAAAACAAACCATGCTGGGAGCCTATCATCTCATTAATAATTCTGAGAAGAACCTTGATGAACTTATCAAAGATGTGGCATCCAAAGGCGGAACTACAGAAGCTGCTTTAAAAACTTTTGAAGAAAACAGTTTCAAGGAAATTTTACAGCAAGGAATTTTAAATGCTGAAAAAAGAGCAAAAGAACTCAACAGCTAAATCTTTTTTCAAGATATCTGCGAAATAACCACCCTAAATAAACCCCAAATGTATTGAGGAGGATATCGTCTACTTCAAATATTCCCATTCTTGTAAAATACTGAAGAGCTTCCACAATGGTAATAGCCGGAATAAAATTTAAAACGAGGGATTTAAGATCCATGAGCTTAGGGAAGACCCATCCCAGAAAACCAAAGGGAATAAACATCACAATATTACCGATCACAATAATGACAATATCTTTCCAGCTCATAGCACCCTGAATAAATTTAATGGTAGAAAACACGGGTTCCACCGTAATCAGGTTATCTTCATACTGAAACCTTCCCATTCCGAGAAACATCAGGTAAAGCAGAAGCAGCGTGTAAGGAGCAATAACAATTTTATATATTTTCTTTAACATCGGATGCTAATATATTCATTTCAAAAACATTAAATTTGTATATTAAAATAATTTAATGAAATACGTTCTGCTAACACTTATTTCAGCAATGCTGCTGTCGGTCTCTTGGCCTACTTATGGAGTCCCGTTTTTTATATTTTTCGCCCTCGTTCCTCTTCTGATGATGGAACATGGAATTTCAAAATTTTCAGACTATAAAAGAAAAAGCTGGATTATCTTCGGACTGTCCTATCTTTGTTTTATCATCTGGAATATTGTCACCACAGGCTGGCTGTATGGTTCTAAGAATCCTGATGGAAGCCACTCTATGATGGCTGTTGTCTTCCCTGTTCTGGTAAATTCACTTTTATATTCTTTGGTTTTTCAATGCTACCATTGGTATAAAAATGCCCAGGGAACCTACTGGGGATTAGGATTTTTGATTGCTATCTGGATGAGTTTTGAAAAATTTCATTTAGGATGGGAACTTACCTGGCCATGGCTGAATTTAGGAAATGTATTTTCAGATTATCCAAAACTGATTCAATGGTATGATACCTTAGGAGCTACCGGTGGAAGTTTCTGGATCTTATTAATCAACGTTCTTATTTTCTATACCATCAGAACCTGGGAAGCAGGAAGAAAGAGAAAAGACCTGATTAAAAACTCGTCAATTATAGCCGCTTTAATCGCTATTCCGATGATCATTTCCATCATTAAATATAACGGTTTTAATGAAAAACCATCCGGACAGGTGAATGTACTGATGCTTCAACCCGATCTTGATCCTTATGCTGAAAAATATTCCAAAGACAGTTTAACGATTGAACAGGATCTTTTGGCTTTGGCAGAAAAAAATTCAACCACAAAAATAGATTACTATATTGCTCCGGAAACTGCTCTTCCTGGCAGAGGCTCCATTTCTGAAACCGGTATTGAAAAAAGTTTGCTTTTAAACAATGTCAAAGAGTTTTTATCTAAACATCCGGGATCTGTTTTTGCCACAGGAATCTCTTCCCACCGTTTATTTTTTGACCCTGCAACGCGCCCCAAAGAAGCCTATGAAATTAATCAGGGAGTTTGGGCAGCAAGTTACAACACCGCTATTCAGCTTGCTCCGCAACAAAAGACCCAGGTCTATCACAAAGGAAAACTGGTTCCTGGCGTTGAGATCTTTCCTTATATGAATATTTTAAAACCTCTTTTAGGAGATGCCATGCTGAACTTAGGAGGAACAGTGGCTTCTTTAGGGACAGACAAAGAAAGAATGGCCTTTTCCAACCCTTACAATAAAGGTAAAATGGCACCCATTATCTGCTACGAAAGTATTTATGGAGAGTTTGTTACTGATTATGTAAAAAAGGGAGCTAACTTCCTTGGAATTATGACCAATGACTCATGGTGGGGCGTTACTGAAGGGCACAGACAGCTTTTATCCTATGCCAGGCTGAGAGCCATTGAAACCAGAAGAGAAATTGCCCGTGCTGCCAACAGTGGAATTTCAGCGCACATTGATGCAAAAGGTGAAGTGGTAGCTGATACTTTCTATGGAGACCAAACCGCATTATTTTCAAAAGTTAACCTTTATGATGGGATGACCTTCTATTCAAGGGCAGGAGATCTTCTTTCGAGATTTTCAATGTTCGCTTTAGGATTTTTATTATTTTATTATCTGATTAAAAGGTTTCAGGCAAAAATAAAGAAAGTATAGTGTTTAAATATCAGTCACACTGATCTTTATCCTTACCATATAATCTGCGTTATCTGCAAGATCTGGGAGCTATTAAGCTCTCGCTGATTAAGCTGATAACGCAGATTTTTTTTATTTAAAGACAAATACCACTAATTTCTACATCAATACCCACAAACATCTGTGCAAATCTGTGAAGTCCGTGGGAAATAAAATACAAACATCTGTGTAATCCACGAGATCTGCGATAAACATTTAAAAACATTTCCTGAAACCAATCCTCCAGCAAATTGCCATAATAAAAAAAGAGAAGCCAGCTGGACGTCTGGCTTCTCTCAAGATAGAATGAATGATTCAGTTATTTAATTGTAAGTTTTTTGGTGGTTATTTCGTTTTTTATCTTCAGTTTTAATAGATATACACCTTTAGGGAGATGAGAAACATCAATAGATTGGTCTCTGTTTAAAATCACATTCACCTTTCTTCCTTCCATTGAGTACATTTCAGCTTCTGAAATCTTCTCACCTTTAATATAAACTTTATCAGAAGTAGGGTTTGGATAAATAACAAAGTCTTTTTCACGATTTATCGTATTCTCTTTGGTTGACAATGTTCCTTGTGTAGAGACATCAGAATACACCTTTGAAGCATCAATTGATCTTACATTCCAGTATACATTCTGAACAGATGGATCAAGATCCAGGAACCATGAAGGCGTAGTGACGATATATTTGGCAATATCATGCCCACCTTGTGTAGATCCTACTTTAATTTCATATCGTAAAGCATTTGCCGGCGTTTTGTCATCCGTTGCCCCACTCCAAGTAAAATTGAATCGGTTGCCATTTTTAGTCAGGTTAAGCTGAGTAGGTGCAGTTGGTTTTGCATTCTGCTCTGTAGCATTATTTTTAAAAACCTTTGTGAGTGATGGAATATCAGGGTTCGCCCAATCAAATCCACTTAACAGGATATCCAGATGCTGATCATTATTAAAATCAAACAATTGTATCATTCCCGGACCTCCCAAGCTGTGTAAGCCTGTAACAGTTCCTTCATCAAATGACTGGCTTGTTGAGTTATATAAATAAGTCTTTACAACCGCATTATAATTGATATCTCCAGCAACAATAAAGTCATAATACCCGTCATTATTCAGATCTCCAACACTTATTGAAGCCTCAGAAACTTCTGATGGAATCTGCTGGGTTACCAGATTGCCGGTTCCGTCATTCATCAGAACAGCAAAGTAAACATCATCATTAGCATCCTTACCTATAACAACTACATCCTGATAACCGTCAGCGTTAAAATCGGCTGTTTCGATTTTACCTGAAATCAGTGAATCAAGAGCCTGTGTATTCACCAATGTTCCGTTCTGATTCATATATACTTTGGAAACCGGATCACCATTAATATCTGACCCTATGATAATAAGATCCAAGAGATGATCATTATTAAGATCCACAACCTTAAAGCTTCCGTTCTGAGTTCCATCTGCCCAGTTTTCAATCAGATCAAATCCCTGTCCCGTATTCTTATAGAGATCCAGGGTATTCCTGAAACCTCCGCCGTGAGCATATTGAGTACCATTAATAGCATAGTCCTGTTTTCCGTCATGATTAAAATCAAAAACTTCCATAGATCCGTATATTTTCCCCGGGAGCTCTTCTTCTCTTGTAAAGCCTACTCCAGTGTTCTTAAAACGATAATGCTTGTAGTTTACAATATCCATATAACTCAACCCTGTGGAAATAATATCCATCAATCCATCATTATTATAATCAATGAATTTGATATCTCCCAAATGTGTTACATCTCCACCCAGGTCCGTGTAGGGCTGAAAAGTGGTTCCGGTATTTTGATACACTTCATTATAAGTAGCATCGGGATTCCCGTCTCCATCTGAATCTATGGCTCCATTGACTGCAATATCCAGAGTTCCGTTATTATCCACATCAGCAATATCGGAAGCAGAGAAATAAAAATTATTTATCCCGGTCTGAATCTCCGTAAAATTCTGTGCACATAGTCCCACAGGCAGCATAGACAATAGAATATAAATTCTCTTCATACTTGTTTTTATTTAGATTAATTAAAAACAAAGATAGGATATTAATTTTCTCTGATTAAAAAAAGCCTGTATGAAATATATCAGCACTGATTTCCTGCGGTATCCCAGAAATTCGGGTATTTTAAAAAATCAATATTTATAATCAGTCACTTATTTATCAAATATTTTCTAAAAGATTTGTCTATCTAAAAAATTCTTCGTTATTTTGCACTCTCAAATATTATACAAATAAGAACATCGAGATATGTCAAGAATTTGCCAAATAACAGGAAAGCGTGCAATGGTTGGTAACAACGTTTCTCACGCTAATAACAAAACGAAGCGTCGTTTTGAAATTAACTTATTAGAGAAGAAGTTTTACCTTCCGGAGCAGGATAAGCACGTTACACTGAAAGTATCAGCTCATGGATTGAGAGTGATTAACAAGATTGGAATCGAGGAAGCTATTGAAAGAGCTACTAGAAACGGATTGATTAAAAAGAATTAATAAATCATGGCAAAAAAAGGAAACAGAGTTCAAGTAATCCTTGAATGTACAGAGCACAAAGAAAGTGGTATGCCAGGAATGTCTAGATACATTTCTACAAAAAATAAAAAGAACACTACAGAGAGATTGGAATTGAAAAAATACAATCCTGTTCTTAAGAGATCTACCCTTCACAAAGAAATTAAGTAATTTTTAAATAATAACTTACCATGGCAAAGAAAGTAGTAGCAACCCTACAAAGCGGTCAATCTAAAAAAATGACTAAAGTGGTGAAAATGGTAAAGTCTCCTAAATCAGGGGCTTACGTTTTCGAAGAAAAAGTAATGAATGCTGATGAAGTAGATGGTTTTTTGAAAAAATAATCAATACTTTATTTACAATATAAAAAACTACTCATAATTTGGGTAGTTTTTTTGTTATCTTTGTTCACCAGATTATTAATCAGTGAAATATGACGAAGTTTCTTGTTCTGATAAGTACAGTTATTTTTCAACTTTCATTCAGTCAGAAAACGATGAACCCATTAGAATATAAAAGTTCTCCTGAAGTTTTCAGCATTCCGGGATTATCACAATCAGTAAGCATTGATTGTGGCACTTCCAAAATGATTTTATTATCTGGTCAGGTTCCGTTGGATTCAAAAGGAAATCTGGTGGGAAACAATGTAGAAGAACAGACTCAGCAGATTTTCAAAAACATTGAAAACATTCTGAAGGAGTATGGAGGTACAGGCAAAGACATTATCAAGCTGGGTATTTTCGTTACAGACATATCACAAACCCCATATTTCAGAAAAGTAAGGGATGAGTATATTAATATTCAGAACCCTCCCGTAAGCAGCCTTGTAGAGGTAACCCAACTTTTCAGGAATGATGTACTGATAGAAGTGGAAGCCACAGCAGTGATTAAAAACAAAAGATAAGAATAAACTAAAACTATGAGTTGGTTTAAAAATATTTTCAAAAAAGAAGAAAAAGAAACTCTGGATAAAGGATTGGAAAAATCCAGCCAGGGGTTCTTTGAAAAAATGACGAAGGCCGTAGTCGGTAAAAGCAAAGTAGATGATGAAGTTCTGGATAATCTGGAAGAAATACTGATTGCATCTGATGTAGGCGCCTCTACAACCATCAAAATCATAGAAAGAATTGAAGAGCGTGTTGCCCGCGACAAATATGTTGGAGTAGGTGAACTGGATAATATTCTTCGTGAGGAAATTTCAGGACTATTGCTTGAAAACCCTCATGCTGGAACAGGAAATATTGATACTTCAAAAAAACCATATGTCATTATGGTGGTAGGTGTAAATGGGGTTGGAAAAACAACAACGATTGGAAAACTGGCCCACCAGTTCAAATCTGAAGGTAAAAAAGTAGTTCTTGGAGCAGCAGACACCTTTAGAGCGGCAGCCGTTGACCAGCTTATCATCTGGAGTGAAAGAGTGGGTGTTCCTATTGTAAAACAGGAAATGGGTTCCGATCCGGCTTCAGTAGCGTTTGATACAGTACAAAGTGCTGTAGCTCAAAATGCAGATGTTGTCATCATTGATACTGCAGGAAGACTTCATAATAAGATCAATCTTATGAATGAACTTTCCAAGATCAAAAGAGTAATGCAAAAGGTAATTCCTGATGCTCCGCATGAAATTCTATTGGTGCTTGACGGTTCTACAGGACAAAATGCATTCGAGCAGGCAAAACAGTTTACAGCAGCTACTGAAGTGAATGCTTTAGCTGTAACAAAACTAGACGGAACAGCAAAAGGAGGGGTTGTTATCGGCATCTCAGATCAATTCCAGATTCCGGTAAAATATATAGGGGTAGGTGAAAAAATGCAAGATCTGCAACTTTTCAATGGTACGGAATTTGTAGACTCATTCTTCAAGAAAAGATGATTTTCATCATGTTTTCCCTTACATTTAGTAAACAAATCTATTTTAAATATTAATCATTAAAAAATTTGCAACTATGGGAATTATAACATGGATCTTATTCGGTCTTATTGCAGGTGCAATCGCTAAAATGATCATGCCCGGAACTCAGGGAGGAGGCTGGTTAATCACTATTATCCTCGGAATTATAGGCGCATTTGTAGGAGGAGCTATAGGAGTTTACATTCTACACTGGGGAGATGTTACTTCATTCTGGAATCCGAGAAGCTGGATTCTTGCCATCGGAGGAGCTTTAATTGTCCTCTGGATTTACGGAATGGCCACAAAGAAAAGCTAATGTAACGCTGATAAAAAATAAAATCCCGGATCTGAAATTCAGATCCGGGATTTTTGTGTACAATATAATTTAGTTAGTTGTTATTCTAATCTGATAAGGCATTTCCATTTTTACTTCAGACTGTAATTTCTTATCTGTAATCTGCTGTAAAATCTCATAATTGGATTTCCCTATTTTATTTTTAATAATTCTTGCAGAAACATCTTCTTCATTAAGATCTTTGAAAATCTGTTCAAATGGAGTTATTCTCTTAGGATAGGATTCCACATAGTAAGACTTCACTCCTGCTTTCTGCGCTGCAAACTTTACAGCATCATTAAGAGTTCCCAATTCATCTACTAAACCGATTTCTTTAGCACGAACACCACTCCATACTCTACCACCACCTACATTGTCAATCTGCTCGAATGTTTTCTTTCTGTTCTGAGTCACGAAGTGTACAAATCTTTTATAAGTTCCCTCTACACTTTTCGTCATCATGTTTACTCCATAAGGGGTTACTCCATTTAATCCTGAATAGTACATAGAATTGGCATTGGTCGCAACAACGTCAGCACGGATTCCATTTTTGTTTGCGATATCTTTATAATAAGGCAATACTCCGAATACTCCGATAGAACCTGTAAGCGTATTAGGCTCAGAATAAATTTTATCGGCAGCCATCGCTACATAATAACCACCAGAAGCGGCATAATCTCCAAAAGAAACGATCAGTGGCTTTATCTTTTTCAATTGCTGTAATTCAAATAAAATTTCGTCAGAAGCATTCGCACTCCCTCCCGGAGAATTGATTCTGAACACTACAGCTTTTACCTTATCATCCTCCTGAAGCTTTTTAATGTATTTAACATATTTTTCAGAATGAATATCGTTATACTCATCTCCATTATTAATAGAACCTGATGCATATAATACTGCTACCTTTTCCCCTGACTGATCTTCATCAGCAAAAGAACTGATATAGTTCGTTAAAGAAATCTTATTCAGCTTTTCTTTATCTTTTACATTTAATTTAGTTTTAAGCAAATCCTCATATTCTGACTTCTGGATAAGCTTATCTGCCAGTTTATATTTTAATCCCTGTTCAGGAATCATTCCATATAAACTGTCAACAACAGTTCTGAACTGAGCTGTATCTATTTTTCTAGAGGCAGCCATTTTATAGGAAGTATTTTTCCAAAGGTCATTCAGCAGAGTACTTAGCTGTTCTTTATTTTCCGGCGAAATATCATTTCTTAAAAACGGTTCTACCGCAGACTTAAACTTACCATGACGGATGACTTCAATCCCTATACCATATTTATCTGCAAAATCTTTAAAGAACGTAACCTCAGTAGAAAGTCCTTTTAATTCAATCCCTCCGGCAGGATGAAGATAGTACTGATCAGCTACTGACCCAAGATAATAAGCAGACTGTGAAACTCCGTTTCCATAAGCGTATACAAATTTTCCGCTTTTTTTGAAATCTTCAATAGCATTTCTAAGATCATCAATTTGAGTTAGCCCTGCATTCAGGTCATCTGTCTCAATACTGATCCCTTTAATATTATCATCCGTTTTAGCTTTATTGATAGCTTCCAAAACATCATACAGAAGAACATTTTTATTTTGGTTACCTAACCCAAACAGATCCATTTGCTCTTCAGTAGGGCTATCTATGATATTGGTCTTTAAATTAATTGTAAGAACCGAATTCTTTTTCACCGTCACAGACTTGTCACTTCCCATAGAACTAAACACAAGCATCATAATGAAAAAGATGAAAAATACAGCGCAAAGTATGATTATAGCCACTATATTTGCCAAAACATTTTTAAAGAAACTTCTCATAAATTCAATCAATTTTCTAATATGTCGCAGCAAAAGGTAGTTTTGTTACTAGGAAGTAACCTTGGAGAGCAAAAAAAAAATATCGAGACAGCTTTGCAAAAAATAAGTGATGCTGGGAATCACATTTCACAGACAAGCGAATTTTTAATGTCTGATCCTGTAGAATTTGCCAGTTCCAATATTTTTTGTAATATTGCAACAATAATATTCACGCATCTTTCACCAATTCAGCTGCTTGATTGCATTAAAAACATTGAGGCTGAAATGGGAAGAATTAATGATTCAAAAGTATCAGGAGGTTACACGGACAGGGTAATAGATATTGACATCATTAAGTATAATGAATTAAACTTTAAATCAGAAAGATTAGAAATCCCTCATAAAAAACATCTTTTTGAAAGGGATTTTTCAAGAGTGTTATTAAAAGATTTTATTTAAAACATAAAACATATTGTATGAAATTAGGTTTATTATTATTGGCTACAACCTTGCCAATTGCAGCTTTCGCTCAGAATAGCAGTACTACAGTAAACACTTCTACTGAGTATCCTAATACCTTTTCCTCAGGTTCCGCGAATGTACAGACGTTTGACAACAAGGCCAGACGTTTCAGAGACTGGTCGATTTCTGTTGGAGGAGGTTCTGCATTTATGGTTCATTCTGCACTGAAATCTCTCCGTTCAGATAAAACCAATTGGGGATATAATGCTTATATAAGCATTGACAAACAAATCTCTCACACTTTTGGTTTAAGCCTTATGTACACCAGAGGTGAGACTAAACAAACAGGTCAACTTCCAGGAGCACCTGGAGTAGCAGCTGGAGTAGCTACCGGAACCACTCAGTTTGACCAATTAGCAATAATGGGAGATATTAACTTTTCTAACCTATTAAGAAGAGTAGATAATCATTCCCCATACAGATGGGCTTTACATGGTTATGGAGGAATTGGACTTCAGGGGTACAGGACTTCTTTACATGACAATGACCGAAACAGATGGAGTGATAACCCTAAAAGGACTCCTTTATTTGTGAAACAAGATCTTGATATTAATTCTGTATTCTATCAGGCAGGGTTAGGATTAAAATATAACGTATCTCCACTTATTGATGTTGAAGCCAGAACAATGTATATCATTAGTGGTGAGCAGTCATTTGACGGAAGTGGATATAATAATTCTAGCTACGATCCTAAGGCTCCTACAGAGTCTGGATATAGATATACAATACTTAACAACAGAAGATCTTACAATGCTTGGACAGTATCTTTAGGGGTATCTTTCAAATTAGGAAAACATCTTTCTCATTTGGCATGGCATGATCCGCTTCAGGAAGCTTATTATAAAACCAATGTTTTAGAAAATGCAACGACAGATCTTGTTGTTTGTGAAAAAGGAGATCAGGATAATGATGGAGTATGTGATGATTGGGATAGACAACTTGATACACCTGCTGGAGCGAGAGTAGATGGTGCAGGTGTTGCCTTAGATATGGATCTTGACGGTGTTATAGACTTATATGATAAGTGTGTAACAGTTCCTGGACCAGCTGAAAACAATGGATGCCCAATTAAAAAATAGAAAAATCTAATAACCTGTTTTTCAAAAACAAAATAAATAATACACGATGAAATTAAGTTTAGCAATTGTAGCATTAGCATTGACGATCCCTACCGTCAGCTATGCACAGGATTCATCAGTAGCAACAGACGGAAAGTATCCTAATACTTTTTCTTCAGGTTCTGCCAATGTATCCCCATTTACCAACCAATCAAAAAGATTCAATGACTGGTCTATTTCAGTAGGAGCTGGAGTTCCACTGATGCAATCAGCAGATTTAACATCTATCAAAAACGGTAATGGTAAAAATCTTTTTGGATATTCAGCATATGTAAGTATAGATAAAGCGATTACTCATGCATTTGGGATCAACTTACAGTATGACAGAGGTGAAACAAGACAAGGATGGTTCAATACCAAAGATTCTGCCCCAGATGCAAGAGCTGTAGGCGCAAGAACTCAGTATGATGCAATTTCAATCTTGGGGGATATTAACTTCTCTAACCTTTTAAGAAGAGTGGATAACCATTCTCCTTACAGATGGGCTCTTCACGGATATGCTGGGGTAGGTACTATTGCTTACAAAGCATATCAGAAAGATGCTAATGGACAAAGATTGATGACTGAAGTAAAACCATTCAAACTGGGCTCAATGTTTATGCAGGCTGGTACTGGTTTGAAATTTAAGGTGAACAGAAGAGTTGATATTGAAGGAAGATTAATGTATGTAATGACAGGTGATGATACCTTTGATGGTGGAGGTGATCCATATAGTGAAGTTAATAGACGTTCTTCACAGGTTTCTGATAACTTCTTCAATGCAACTTTAGGTCTTTCTTTCAAATTAGGAAAACACGAATCTCACTTAATGTGGCATGATCCACTTCAGGAAATCTACTACAAGCTTGATGTCTTAGCTAACAAAAATCAGGATATCGAAGTTTGTAAAAAAGGAGATGCAGATAATGACGGAGTATGTGACGATTGGGACAGACAACTTGATACTCCTGCAGGAGCAAGAGTAGACGGTGCCGGTGTTGCTCTTGATACAGACCTTGATGGTGTAATTGATCTTTACGATAAATGTGTAACAGTTCCAGGACCAGTTGAAAACAATGGTTGTCCTGTGAAAAAAGACAATAATCAAACCGCTGTAGAAGTAGAAAAAACTCTTAAGGATATCTACTTTAACTTTAATAAAGCTACTATCAGACCAGAATCTAACAGTAAACTAGACCTTGCTGCGTCAATTATCAAAGAGAACGGAGGAAACTACTTACTAACAGGGCATACTGATATTAAAGGTAACGCAGCCTACAACCTGAGACTGTCTAAAGAAAGAGCTGCTGCTGTAGTAGGAGCTTTGGAAAACAGAGGAGTAAGTGATAATGTACTGAAATCAAAAGGAGTAGGTTCAGCAGAAGCAACAATACCAGCTTCCGCTTCTGATGCCGAAAGATTAGCAGACAGAAAAGTTACAGTAAAATTTATAGAAAGTTCTGAATGGAATTCCATTACAAAGAAAGACTATGAAGATGCTCCTGTAAAAAAACCAATAAAGAAAAAAGCAGTTTCTAAAAAGAAGAAAAAGTAATTTCTTACAATATGAATAAACCGAAAAGAACATTCTTTTCGGTTTATTTTTTTCTACTACGAAATATTTTACCTACCTTTATATCATTTTAGGGACAATAGGTACAAAATCCTCAAGATACAGCCACTATTATTCAGAAAAAAATAAAACTAAAATCACTTTTTAGCGTAAAAAAATCATTTAAAATAACTTAACTAAAAAAATAACACTATGAAATTAAGTTTAGCAATTGTTGCATTAGCTTTGGCACTTCCCACTGCTATTTACGCACAAGACTCAACGGCAGTTTCAAAAGGAGAGTATCCTAATACGTTCTCGTCAGGGTCTGCCAATGTTTCCCCATTCACCAATCAATCAAAAAGATTTAATGACTGGTCTATCTCTGCGGGAGTTGGTGTTCCACTAATGCAATCAGCAGATTTAACATCTATCAAAAACGGTAATGGTAAGAACCTTTTTGGATATTCAGCGTATATCAGTATTGATAAAGCGATTACCCATGCATTTGGGATCAACTTACAGTATGACAGAGGTGAAACAAGACAAGGATGGTTCAATACCAAAGATTCTGCCCCAGATGCAAGAGCTGTAGGAGCAAGAACCCAATATGATGCAATCTCAGTATTGGGAGATATTAACTTCTCTAATCTTTTGAGAAGAGTTGATAATCATTCTCCTTACAGATGGGCTCTTCACGGATATGCTGGGGTAGGTACTATTGCTTACAAAGCATATCAGAAAGATATCAATGGACAGAGATTGATGACTGAAGTAAAGCCTTTCAAATTAGGATCTATGTTCATGCAGGCTGGTACAGGTCTGAAATTCAAAGTGAACAGAAGAGTTGATATTGAAGGAAGATTAATGTATGTAATGACAGGTGATGATACCTTTGATGGTGGAGGTGATCCATATAGTGAAGTCAATAGACATTCATCACAGGTTTCTGATAACTTCTTCAATGCAACTTTAGGTCTTTCCGTAAAATTAGGAAAACATGAATCTCACTTAATGTGGCATGATCCACTTCAGGAAATCTATTACAAGCTTGATGTCTTAGCTAACAAAAATCAGGATATCGAAGTTTGCAAAAAAGGAGATGCTGATAATGATGGAGTATGTGACGATTGGGACAGACAACTTGATACTCCTGCAGGAGCAAGAGTAGACGGTGCCGGTGTTGCTCTTGATACAGACCTTGATGGTGTAATTGATCTTTACGATAAATGTGTAACAGTTCCAGGACCGGTTGAAAACAATGGTTGCCCTACGACAACTACAGGACCTGTAGTGGAAACAGAAACTAAACTGGAAGGAATTGAATTTGATTTAAATTCTGACAGAATTCTACCTTCAAACACTCCTATCTTAAATAACGCTGTAAACTATATCAATTCTTCAAATGGTGCTTACAATGTTGTAGGAGCTACAGATACAAGAGGTACTGATGCTTACAACCAGAAATTATCTCAAAGAAGAGCTAACAACGTTAAGAATTATCTGATCAAAAGCGGAGTTCAGTCTGGTAAATTAAACGCAGTAGGTAAAGGTGAAAAAGATCTTAAATATCCTGAGTGCGAACCAGCTACGAAGTGCCCTGAATGGAAAAACAGAGCCAACAGAAGAGTATACTTCGAAGCAAAATAATAAACTTCTTAAGTCACTATATAAAAGTCACGCACTGCGTGGCTTTTTTTGTTCTGATACTTTCCTTATTTTTACATCATGATTTCTCCGCAGGATTTTCAAAGGCTAAAATATGATACTCTTAAGTATTTCTGGGGCTACACCGGCTTCAGAGATTCTCAGGAAGAAATAATCAATGCTGTTATTAATGAAAAAGATACTCTGGTACTGCTTCCAACAGGTGCCGGAAAATCATTATGCTATCAGCTTCCGGCTTTATTAAAAGAAGGAACCTGTGTAGTAATTTCCCCTTTGCTGGCTTTAATGAAAGATCAGGTGAATCAGCTTAAATTCCGTGGTATAGAAGCAGAATATCTATCTTCTGAACTTGATGAGTATGATGCTGAGACTATTTACAACCGTTGTAAAGAAGGTCTTACCAAACTCCTTTATGTATCTCCGGAAAGATTAACCAATCTTCAGTTTCTGCAAAATATTGAAGAAATTGAATTATCATTCATTGCCGTTGATGAAGCACACTGTATTTCTGAATGGGGACAGGATTTCCGTCCGAGTTATCAGAATATTAAAGGCTTCAGAAATAATCATCCGGAAATTCCATGTTTAGCATTAACGGCTACAGCAACACCAAAGGTACTGGAAGAGATCAAAAACAAACTTGAACTAAGAAACCCTTCTGTTTTTCAGAAGAGTTTTAAAAGAAATAATATTAAAATCTTCACAGAAGAAGTTTCTGATAAATTCCAGCGGGTTCTAGATATTTTGAAATACAATACAGATTCAGGAATCGTATATGTAAGAACCAGAAAGGAAGCAGAACTCCTCGCAGAATTCTTAAAGAAAAATCAGCTGAATAATGTAGATTATTTTCATGCAGGTTTAACAACAAAAGAAAAAAATACAAGGCAAAATACCTGGAACAATAGTGACAATCAGGTCTTAATTTCTACCAATGCTTTTGGAATGGGTATCGACAAAGATAATGTCCGCTTTGTTCTCCATTACTCTCCTGCAGCCTCGCTTGAAAATTATTATCAGGAGATAGGAAGAGCGGGAAGAGATGGCCAAGAAAGTTTTGCATTTATGCTTTGGAACAAACAGGAACTTTTGAATTTTGATCAAATCCTGAAAAATCAGACTCCGAACAAAGCAGAATTTCTGAAAATCATCAGCTACCTCTACTCTATTTTCCAGGTAGCAGAATTCGAATTACCAGAGAAAACATTCCAGCTGAATACAGCCGGCATACAAAACTTCACAAGGTTATCAAAAGCCAAGATCAATAACGTTCTCAATTTCCTCCATAACCAGGAAATCATTTATTACAATGACAATAAGAGCCTATCATCTCTGGAGCTTTTTATTAAATCTGATGAAATAGATCAGCTGCCCCAAAAAGATGCTTATTTCATAGAGCTTCTTCTCCGTAGCATGTCCGGAATTACTACACATAAAATACTGTTCAGTGAGCAGCAGGTCAGCAATAAAATTCAGGTCGGTGTTCCTTTGATTAAAGAACGTTTAAAAGAACTTCAACAGAAAAATTATCTTGAATACATAGACGGAGCCCTATCAAGCATAAAGTTTCTGAAACCCCGTGATGAAAGAGCTGTGAATAACGCTTATTGGAAGCTTTTTGAACATATTCAGAGAAACAAAATCCAGAAATGGGAAGAAATGAAGTTCTATTCGGAGGATAAAGACTATTGTAAAATGAAGCTTATCCTTGCTTATTTCGGAGAAAAAAATTCAAAGAACTGCGGCCAGTGCTCTGTATGTGAAAAGAACAAACAATCTATTTTTGGAAAAAATATTTCCCAACAGATCATTAATTTACTGGCAAAAAGATCAGCAACTATAGAGGAATTGTCTGTACAGTTAAGCTATCATTCCAAAGAAAGTATACTGGAAAACTTAATTTTTCTATTAGACTCCGGAAAGGTAAAAATGCTGAATTTCAGAACGTATGCACTGAATCATGAGTAATAAGAATAAAGAAGCAAGAGCAGGATTTAAATTTTAATTTAAAATTTTAGAAAAAACATTTTCTCTTCTCTCAACTCTTATACACTGCCCACTCTCAAAGCAAAAACTTATCTTTGCAGTATGAAATCATTGAAAGTCGTTTTTTTAGGTACTCCTGAGTTTGCAAAAACTTCTTTGGAGGCTATTCATCAATCTCATCATCAGGTAGTAGGCGTGGTAACTGTTGCAGATAAAGCAAGCGGACGTGGTCAGAAAATCAATCAGTCCCCTGTAAAAGTGTATGCTTCAGAAAATAACATTCCTGTTTTTCAACCGGAAAAATTAAGAAATAATGAATTTTTAGAAGAGCTAAGAAAGCTTGATGCCGATGTTTTTGTTGTGGTAGCATTCAGAATGATGCCTAAAATTCTTTTTGAGATGCCAAAAATGGGGACATTCAATCTTCATGCTTCTCTTCTTCCTGATTACAGAGGAGCGGCTCCTATCAATTATGCTGTCATCAATGGTGAAGAAAAAACAGGGGCAACAACTTTCTTTATCAATGAAAAAATTGACGAGGGGAATACCCTTCTTCAGGAGGAAATTGAAGTTTTACCTGACGAAAATGCAGGCCATCTTCATGACAGATTAATGGAAATGGGTTCAAAATTAGTGGTAAAAACATTGGATGGATTAGCTGAAAATACCATCGAAGAAACCCCTCAGCCACAGGTTGAGCATCCTAAAAATGCCTATAAAATATTTAAAGAAGATACCAGAATCAACTGGGAATTACCTTCAAAAATGGTACATCAATTCATCCTTGGGATGTCTCCATACCCTGCTGCCTTCACTACTTTGAAAATTGGCGAAGAAGAAAAGGGATTAAAAATATTTAGTGGAAAATTTGAAATTTCCAATCATGGTAAATCTGCCGGAACATTGGATATTTCTAAAAATGAATTTAAAATCTATACTCAGGACGGAGTTTATTTTCCCATGGAGCTTCAGTTAGAAGGTAAAAAAAGAATGACGGTAAAGGATTTACTGAATGGGTTCAGAAATTTTGACGAAATAACACTGTAGTTTAAATACAGATAAATTTTAATCATAAATAGAAGTCACAACAAATATTATTTTGTTGTGACTTTTATTTCTAAACGATTAAGGATAGTTAAGTAAAAAACTAATTATAAACTTCACTAAGCCTTCCCCACAATTTTTTTACGAAGCCTGCTCAGGGATTCAGGAGTCACCCCAAGATAAGCAGCAATCTGAATATTTGTAAGACGATGAACCGTTTGGGGATATTTTATTAAAAATTCAATATAGCGTTCTTCCGAAGATTTGCTCAAATTATCAATAATTCTGCGTTGTAAAGCGATAATTGAACTCTGAAACTTGAGCCTCATTAATCTTTCCACTTCCGGCATTTCATGATACAGTTTTTCTTTATCCTTTTTTGAAATCAAAAGAATTTCACTGTCTTCAAGCGCCTGAATGGTAAGTTTGGATGGAATTCTGTTGATAAAACTGTCTATATCTGAGATCCACCAGTTTTCAATAGCAAAATATAATATTTGTTCCGCAGCATTTCGATCGGTATGAAAAACCTTAAAACATCCTTTCACTACAAATCCTTCAAAATCACAAATACTTCCTTCCACTAGCAAAAGTTCTTTCTTCTTTACTTTCTGAAGCATAAAAGCATTACAATATTTTTCCAGCTTTTCATCTGAAATATCTACATACTCCCGGATATGTTTTTTTAGAGACTCCATCATGGTTTAAAAATAAAAAAAGGTTTAGAAAAATCCTAAACCTTTTATTTCATATGGTAAAAAATCATTTAAAGTGAAGCAAATTCACTATTGATTCTTTCTTTTTATAGTTGTACTAACTCAGTAACTTCTACATCATATCCTCCAACCTGGGGTTTGATATTAGGATTTTGAGTGATTACTTTAAACTTATTGATTCCTAAATTCTTTAAGATCTGCGTTCCAATACCATAATCTCTATAGTTATATGCTAAAGTAGGGTGCTGCTCCTGCCCGTCCTGATAATTCAGGAACTGCTGAAGTTTTCTTAATGTATTTTCAGAATTTGAAACGTTGTTGATGAAAATGATTGCTCCCTTTCCTGCTTCGTTCACCATGTTGGTAACTTTTTCCAGTAAAGGTTTCTCCCCATTATTTAATCTTGTCAATACATCAAAATAAGAGTCTGAAGACTGTACTCTCACCAAAACCGGTTCATCTACTGTCCATGCTCCTTTTGTCAATGCAAAGTGGATTTGATCGTTAGAAGTCTCCCTGAATGCATAAAAGTCAAACTCTCCATAGTGTGTTTTTACTTTTTTCTCTTCCAGTCTTTCTACAAGGTTTCCTTTTTTAAGCTGATAGTGAATAAGATCTTCAATAGAAACAATCTTCATATCGTGCTTTTGAGCAAATGCGTGAAGCTCAGGTAAACGGGACATTGTACCGTCTTCGTTCATGATTTCACAGATAACTCCACCTTCCTTTAAACCTGCTAAATGGGTAAGATCAATGGCTGCTTCAGTATGTCCGGCTCTTTTCAAAACACCTCCTTTTCTTGCACGAAGCGGGAAAATGTGGCCAGGTCTCATGAAATCTGTAGGTTTGGATTTTTCATCCATCAAAGCTAAAATCGTTTTTGCTCTGTCTCCTGCAGAAATACCTGTAGAAGTTCCGTTTCCTAAAAGGTCAACAGATACGGTAAAAGCAGTTTCTTTAGGGTCGCTGCTTCTGCTTACCATTACTTCAAGCCCAAGTTCATCACATCTTTTTTCAGGAAGCGGCATACAAATTAACCCTCTTCCGTGAAGTGCCATGAAATTAATAATTTCCGGTGTTGTTAGTTCTGCTGCGCAAAGAAAATCTCCTTCATTCTCTCTGTCTTCATCATCTACTACTATGATTATTTTCCCATTTCTAAGGTCTTCAATGGCCTCCGGAATAGTATTTAATTTAATATCAGACATTTTTACTTTTTATTTGTGTGCAAAGATACTCATAAAAATAAGCATCTGCCAATTTATATGAATGGTTTATTACGCTTTGGATAAAGAGTTCATGGCTTCTCTGATAATCTCGTAAGATCTTAATCTTTTCTGATGATCGTAAATATGAGAATTGATCATCAGTTCATCTACATTAAATTTTTCCTGGAAGTCTTTAAGCTTCTCCTTAATTTCAGTCTGATCTCCGATAAACGTGTATCTCAGTTTCTGTAAAACCATTGATTTCTCCATAGGAGACCAGATCTCATCCATATCATCTACCGGCGGAGCAAAAGGCTTTCTGTCATTTCTCACAATATTGATAAACGCCTGAAACAAAGTCGTGGAAATTTTGTGTGCTTCCTCAGAGGTTTCTGCTGCTACACCATTGACACAGGCAATAATATAAGGTTTATCCGAATATTCTGAAGGTTGAAAATGTTCTCTGTAAATTTTAAAAGCCATTTCCATCTGTTCAGGAGCAAAATGTCCAGCAAAAGCATAAGGCAGCCCCAGTTCTGCAGCCAGCCATGCACTGTCTGTACTGGATCCTAAAATATAAAGCGGAATATCTAATCCTTCCCCTGGAATAGCACGCACCATTGCATCAGCATTTTCTTTGGAAAAGTATCTTTGAAGTTCCAGAATCTGTCTTGGAAACTGCTCGTTGATGATCGCGGGATTTCTCCCCAATGCCTGAGCGGTTAACCCATCAGTTCCGGGAGCCCTACCCAATCCAAGATCAATTCTACCTGGGAAAAGTGATTCCAGTGTTCCAAATTGCTCTGCAATGATTAATGAACTGTGATTCGGAAGCATAATTCCTCCTGATCCTACTCTGATCGTTTTTGTTCCATTGGCAATAAAACCAATTAAAACAGAGGTTGCTGAACTGGCAATACTTTCCATATTATGATGTTCCGCCAGCCAGAATCTTTTATAGCCTAAACTTTCTGCGTGATTAGCTAAGGACAAACTGTCCTGAAAAGTATCATGAATGCTTTTCCCTTGCTTTACCGGCGCAAGGTCTAAAACAGAAATTTCAAAATTTTTCATATTGAGATGTTATTTTTTAAAGGTGATATAGAAAAATCTCCTTTTTTAAACCATACAAATTTAAAACATCTGAACTGCATTAGTTACTTTTTGTAATTAATAGGATCTATTGATAAGTTCAGGGAAAAACTATTGGAATTACACTTATATTTGAAGTTTTTATCTAAAAGAAAATTCTTTATTTACTATATTTGAAATTAACACAAATTTATGAGGCAGATATTAATTATAATATCCATTATTACTTCAAATTTAATTTTTTCTCAAAATGATAATATCGAGTTGAAATTTAAAATTGAGTCTGACACAACGTATTTTAAATCTCCTAGCTCTTCTGAATTTATTCTAAAAAGGGATGACAGGTTTTATATGTTTGCTGGGCAAAACCTTCATCCTTACACAACCCAAGAAGCAAAATTTTTAAATATTTTCAGGTCAAAAAAAATAGAATTTAAAACACAGATTTTCGATAAAATGAATACTACCTATATTGATTTATTCAAAAGAAATGATAGTATTTTATATAAAAAATATTTAGACAATGATACATACTATTTGGATGAAAATTTTGATTGGATACAAACAACTTATAAATCGGATGATTTAATTTATCAGGATAAAGACTTTTATGTTACCTCATTAAATTTCGGCGAATTTGGTGAAAGAACTTGGTTCAGGGATAAAAAAACAAAAAAAGAATATGATTTTGATTTATTTGTAAGCATTATTAATAGAATTAAAAGTGACTATTATATTACAAAAGCTAAAAAAATTTATCTTCTCGCCGATCCGAAAAAATTAAGAAAAGCCCCACAGACCAGCTATTATAGTACTTACAAAAATTCAAATAAAAATTCAAATAAAAATTCAAATAGTTATAAAGATTCTGAGGCATTGAAAATATTATTTTCAACAGATAAGAAAGACTTTTACATTATAACCTCTTTTATTTTCAATGATAGTTTATATCATATTTGCAGAGAATCAGAATCAACATATATTGGAAAAATCATAGATAAAAAAATGGTTCTTGTACAAGAACTTCCAAAAAACATTATTCCTTTTTCAAAATATTTCAATTACAGAAGTAAAATTCAAAACAACAAACAGATTGTTCAGTTCTCAACAAATGAGGATAATTTAACTGGTATAATTGAAATTAACAATAATAAAATATCATTATTTTATTTCAACAATCAATATAAAAATGAATATGTAGGTTATGCAAATGCTAAAATCGAGTTTGAGAAAAAAGTAGATTTCATCTTCAAAAACATAGGGAAAATGTCTTTAAAGGAAATTTCATCTTATGAAAAAACACTTGTACCTGTAACCCACTCTATGATGTTACATTATTCTGAAAAGAAAAATCAAGATTTTAAAGGTCCCAAAATTTATAAAACAATCGAAGATAATTTCCTCGAATTACATACTTTGTATAGCTATAATAACCAAAATATAATCGAGGGTATTACATTTAATTGGAATAGAAATCTAGAATATGAAAATAAAACAAATTTCAATGACCATGAATCAAGAAAAAAAGGCGAAAATGAAAGATATAACAATATTAAAAATTTTGTTATATCTAAATTTGGGTGTCCAAAATCTGAATCAGAAAACGATGATAATAAAAAAAACACATGGATGATTGAAGACAAAATCATTCAACTTAATCAAGGAAAATATTATCTTGAAATGAAAATATTTACAAACTAAAGCCTATTTCTCTTTCAGATAAATAAAATGATTAATCAAAACTCTTATCTCGTTAAATTCAAAAGAACTTGGCAGAGCATCAACAGCCATGGAACATCTATAGGATTGTAGATAATCTTCATCAATTAGACAGATTACAGCACCATACTGCTTTTCTGTTAGAGACCAATCAGGCTTTTATCTTTAATAAAGCAAAACATCAGTCAGAAAAAATAACACTGGAAAAATCAAATACTGATAGAAAATTTAAGGTAAATGATACCATAATTTTGCATGTCATAGATAAAATTTACTAAAATATATTACTTACATACCATTTTATACTGTTAGCCTACTGGGAATAAAAAACCTCATATGTAGCTTAGATTCTTGATTTCAGTTCTGAAATACATTCACATGTATCCAGAATAACAGAGCATACTGCTAAATCATAGACGTAATATAAATTCATACTCTATTACATTTATTGAATATAAACCTTATCTTTTAATCAATCATAATTCAATAAAATTCAATATTCCACTATAAATAATTCATAATAAAGAGAAATATCACTATATTAGTATAACAATTTGAAAAAATCTTTATCATGAACAAAAAAATCAATGACTTGTTTTTCCAGAAAGTATTTACAAAAAGAACTTTCCTTATCGGCATTGTAATCGCTGCCACATTATCCTCTTGTAGCAAAAATAATGACGAAATCGCGAGTGAAACCCAAACCGCAGCACTGGAGGTTTCCTATCTTAAAAAAGGACAATTTGGAGGTCAGGAAATTACCTATGAAAGAAAAAATGGAATGAATTTTTTCCAGGGAGACATTGTTCTTTCCGATCAACAGCTGACAGAAGAAAGCACAGCCAATAAAGGAGGTGCCAGCTTGTACAGATGGCCTAACCGTACCATTTATTATACCATTGCAGGTAATATGGGATCTATTAATGTGAATAAAATCAACACTGCAGTTAATGAATATAATTCCAAGACAAATACCCGCTGGGTTCTGCGTACCAACCAATCCAATTATGTAGAATTTATCTTCGGAAGTTCAAACGGATCAGATGGATGGGCTCATATCGGATATCAGGGTGGTAAGCAGACTGTTTCTCTGGATCAGTACATTTCGGTGGGATCGGTCATTCATGAAATGGGGCATACCGTAGGACTTTATCACGAACATTCCCGTCAGGACAGAGATCAGTATGTAAGCATTCAATGGGGCAATATTCAGGATGGGCAAGCTTATAATTTCAATAAATATACTTCCGGAACAGATATAGGACCTTTCAATATCAATTCTGTGATGATGTATTGGCCAAATTCTTATTCTAAAAACGGACAACCTACTATTAAAAGAGCCAATAATACCAACTTCACTTACAATAGGACAGGATTCACAACCGGGGATATCAATACTATTAATGCAATGTACCCTTAAACTTTAAAGCTCTGCATAAATCATAAAAAAGAAAAGAATTCCTAGGAATTCTTTTCTTTTTTATAGTTGTAATGATTAATCAGGATCCTGATCTCATTAAATTCAAAATGACTTGGTAAGGCATTCTTCCACTCTGTTAAAGTCTCATGTGGATTTTTATAAAATTCATCTTCAAAAGCCTTAATTTTATCTGAAGTAATGACTCTTGAAATATCCAGCAATCCCTGTTCAGCAAACTTAGCAAGATGACCGATAACCGTTTCTTTTACCAGTCCTCTTTCCAATGCAATTTCTCCAATGGTCTTTCCCTGTTCAAAAAGTTGGAAAGTTAAAACCTGTGAAGGAACTTTAGCGATTTTCATGCTGACTTCCTTATCATTCTTTTCATCCAGAAGTCTTGTTTCAAGAAGATGAATATCTTTTAAACTGTTCAGATATTCTTCAATATCTTCAAGCCAGCTTTTCACTTCTTCGTTGTACTGCTTCAATCCTTTCGCACCCTTGATTTCTGCATAAAATTCTTTTAATGGATCGAAAATTTTATTTCTGGATTCAGTAAAGAAGAAATTAACGGCTCCTTTTGACTTACTTTCAATTTCAGTCCATTCTTCTTTCTTATCAATGAAATTATTCACCTTTTGAAAGATAACACGCTCCAGTTTTTCAAAGATTTTCCCAAGATTAGTTGCTTCGTGTTTCAACTGAAGATACAGCTGATTAGCTTTAACACGATCTATATTTTTAGTAACGGAGGAAAGCTTATTCCACTCCTCTACTTCATTCAAAAACCACTGACAATCAATCGTACGAAGAACTTTTCTGATACTGTAATCATACTTTTCCTGATTCAAAATAGCATCTATATGATCGTTAGCAACTGTATTGCTATGAAATTGCAGAATTCTGTTGTCTTTAAAAATAACTTCAGGAGTAATTTTTGATTTCAAAACAATTCCCTCCAGTGTTCTGCAACGTGATAAAGCTACGTAAACCTGACCTGCTGTAAAACTTTTTCCGGCATCAATGATCACTTTATCAAACGTAAGCCCCTGGCTTTTATGAATAGTAACAGCCCAGGCTAATTTGATCGGAAACTGCTCAAAACTTCCCAAAACTTCTTCCTTGATCGTTTTATCAGTATCCAGGAAATATTTTTTCTGTTCCCAGGTTTCTTTTTTTACGGTGATTTCTCTTTCACTTTCATCCAGCACAACCCGAATTTCATCTTCATCAAGTCCAATGATTTCACCAAGTTTTCCATTGAAGTACTTCTTTTCTCCGGAAATATCATTTCTGATAAACATGATCTGAGCGCCTATTTTCAGTTCCAAAAACTGTTCATTGGGAAATTGATTTTCCTTGAAATCCCCCACCAGCTTTGCTTCATAAGTTTTGGCGTCTACTTTTATTTCTTTCAGCTTCTCCTGATTGATCTCGTCAGCCATTTTATTATGAGAACACAGATAAACGTAAGATTCCTTACCCATATGAAAATCCGGATCATATCTCTGGTTAAGCTGATTAAAATCTATATTGGCAACATCACCATCACGGATAGCATTCAGTATGTCCAGAAATCCCTGATCAGACTGTCTGTAAACTTTTGTAAGTTCAATGGTAACAATCGGAATATCTTTAATAGCATGACTGTCAAAAAAGAATGGGGAATCATAATACATTTTCAGAATATGTTCATCTCTCACCACTGGCGGAAGCTGAAATAAATCCCCTATAAACAGCATCTGTACCCCACCAAACCGTTGGTTATTTCTTCTGATAAATCGTAAAGAAAAATCCATCATATCCAGCACATCTGCCCTTAGCATGGAAACCTCATCAATAATAATGATTTCAACCTCTCTTAAAAGCTTCAGCTTATCTTTTCGGTATTTGAAATGGGGCATCAAATCAGCTATATTATTAGCCAAACTGGTATCTATCCTTTCTGTCGTAGGCAGAAAAGTTCTCAGGGGTAATCCAAACATGGAGTGGATGGTTACCCCACCCGCATTAATTGCAGCAATTCCCGTAGGCGCAATTACAATATGCTTTTTCTTTGTTCGTCTTACTAAATCGTTAAGAAATGTTGTTTTTCCTGTTCCTGCTTTTCCGGTTAGAAAAACACTTCTGTTCGTGTACTCTATTAAGTCAAAAAAATGATTGTTCATCGTTGTCAAAAATACGGAAATGAATTTGATTTTCTTACCTTGGCATAAGTTTTGAAAATTCTTAAAAAGAAAAAAGTCTATTGTGAAAAAAATTTTCCTTCCTATTCCTGTAATAGTATTATGTACTACACTAACTTTAGTTTCCTGTAATACGACAAAAAACCTTGATACCAATCTTCCTATAGATATTGCCAATCGGCCAGTAGATGAAGAAAGCCAAAAGTATGATCAGGCACAGATAGATAGATTAAAAGCTTCTATTGAAGCTGAAGCCAAAGGGGAAAATTGTACGAATGCCAGCGACTGGACGTTTGCTCCCATGGGCATAAAATCCTGCGGCGGGCCTCAGCAATATATCGCTTATCCTAAAAAAATTGAAACTTCAATTTTGCCAAGAATCAATGAGTATACGGATAAGGCAAGGATTTTTAACGAAAAATATAATATTACATCTGATTGTATAATGATTATGCCCCCAACCTCAGTTAAATGCATCAAGGGAGAGGCAAGATTGATTACACCGGATCCACAATAAAAAATAAAGCAAAGGTTCTATATCAAATCACTACAAAGGCTTGATATACAAAGCTCCGTCGGAAGACAGAGCTTTTGTTGTTTATATGTTAATTGAAATCCCGAATTCTACAATTCGTAATCTTTCACATTCTCCTTATACCATGATGAATATTTCACATAGTTATCTGCAATTCTGTTCACCTCACCTTCCAATAGCTGAGCGTTGATGTCCTTGATCTTTTTGGCAGGAACCCCACCCCAGACTTCTCCGGATTTAATATGGGTTCCCTGAGTAACTACAGAACCTGCTCCTACAATTGAATTTTCCTCAACGAGGCAAGCATCCATCACAATAGCGCCCATTCCGATCAGTACATTATCTTTAATTGTACATCCGTGAACAATAGCATTATGTCCAATGGAAACATTATTTCCAATATTCAGTGGATGTTTCTGATAGGTACAGTGCAGCATTGCATTGTCCTGAACATTTACCTTATCTCCCATTTTGATATAATGGACATCACCTCTGATCACTGCATTATACCAAACACTGCAGTCTTTCCCCATGGTAACATCACCAATAATGGTAGCTGTTTCAGCTAAAAACGTATTCTCTCCGATCTGTGGTATTTTCCCTAAAAGTTCTTTTACAAGTGCCATAGTTTTAATTTGAAAATTTGAAAATAAGCCTATTGAAAGTCAGTATTTCCTATCTATTTATTTTTAGTATCTAACTTCTAAATTACAGTGATAGCAAAAATCTAACTTCCAGTTTACAGCTTCTAACTTCTAATGCGTATTTTTGTATCTCAAATTTAACGAAAAAATGCGTACCGTACTTATAGAACCAACTGAAAACCCAAAAGTGATGAAATTTGTTGCAGATTACAACTTGATTCCAGGGTCTTTGGAGTTAGACAGAAATTCAGATGTTTCAGAAATCCCTTTAGCACAGGAGCTTTTCAATTATCCTTTTGTGGAAAGAGTTTTTATCACCGCTAATTTTGTAGCAGTAGCAAAACAGGATACTATTGAATGGGAACATGTAGCTGAAAGTCTGAAAAATGTGATTGAAGATGAATTACTGGCCAATCCGAGAATTTATCTTCAGAAGAAAAAAGAAATGTATCAGATCTATTCTGAGATGACCCCTAACCCAAATGTAATGAAATTTGTTTCCAACAAATTGCTTATGGAAGGTTTTATAGAGGTAAAATCAAGAGAAGCAGCATCTGAAGTTCCCTTGGCCACTGCCATCTTTAAGGAATTTGATTTTGCTAAAGAGGTTTTTATTTCTGATAATTTTGTAGCAGTTACCAGAGATAACTCTGTGGAATGGCATGAGGTAATGATCACTGTACGTGCTCTTATTGCTGATTACCTTCAGAATGGTGGTGAAATTTCAAATATTGAACCTCAGAAGCATGAAAACCCGGTAGAAAAAATCATCAACAGAGATTATACAGATGATGAGCAGAAAATTTCTGACATTTTAAATGAATATGTAGCTCCGGCTGTAGAGAATGATGGTGGTAAAATTTCTTTAATGGAATATGATCAATCTACCAAAACAGCTAAAATGCTTTTACAGGGAGCTTGTTCAGGATGCCCAAGCTCTACGGCTACCTTGAAGAATGGAATTGAAAATATTTTAAAACAATTCGTTCCGGATCTTGTAGAAAGAGTGGAAGCTGTAAACGGATAATTCATCATTATGGCCGCTCCTGAAAAAATTCTGATCATTATTGGAAGTGCAACAAAGAGTTCCAGTAATCAGAAACTGATGGAACAGATAATGGAAAAGCTTCCCAATATCCATTTTCAGATGTATGATGATCTTTCTGTTCTTCCTCATTTTGACACAGCATTAACTGATGTTGACACTCCCGAGGAAATTGTAAAGATCAGAGAATATATTGATCATTCTGCAGGGGTTATTATTTCTACCCCGGAATATATTTTCAGTATTCCGAGCAGATTAAAAAATGTATTAGAATGGTGTGTTTCCACGAATGTTTTTTCTGACAAACCTGTTGCATTTGTTACGGGTTCTGCCAGTGGAGAGAAAGGTCATGAAGAATTGTTGTTGCTTTTAAACACATTGGGAGCGAAAACTGATGATAAACATCAGCTTTTAATAAAAGGAATAAAGGGTAAACTGGAGCCTGATGGCTCAGTTGAAAACAATATCTTTGCTAAAGTATTAGAATTGGTAACGGATTTTGAAAAGTCTGTATCATCATTAAAATAAACAAATTGAATAAAAAAGGAATTTTACTGGTTAACCTCGGATCGCCCAGATCTACGGCTGTAAATGATGTAAAGGAATATCTTGATGAATTTTTGATGGATGAAAGAGTAATCGATTACCGTTGGATCTTTCGTGCTCTTCTTGTGCAGGGTATTATCCTGAAAACAAGACCTGCCCAATCTGCTGAAGCCTATAAAACAGTATGGACGGATGAAGGTTCACCTTTAATTGTTATTACTGAAAAGATTCAGAAAAAACTTCAAAAGCTGGTAGATCTTCCGGTGGAAATCGGGATGAGATATGCAGAACCCAGTATTGAAACCGGAATTCAGAAACTTGTGGATCAGGGTATTTCTGAAATCGTTCTTTTCCCTCTATATCCGCAATATGCGATGAGTACAACGGAAACTGTTATTGAAAAAGCAGAAGAGGTAAGAAAGAAGAAATTTCCAGAGGTAAAAATCAATTATATTCAACCTTTTTATAACAGGGATATTTACATCAACTGTCTGGCTGAAAGTATCAAGGAAAAACTTCCTGAGAATTTTGATGCCCTTCAGTTTTCTTATCATGGGGTTCCGGAAAGACATCTGTACAAAACGGATCCTTCCAATACCTGTAAAATAGATGATGCCAACTGTATCAACAGCCAGGTAGACACCCACAATGCTTATTGCTACAGACACCAATGCTATAAAACCACTGAGGCTGTGATTGCTAAGATAGGACTTCCAAAGGAAAAAACCATTGTTTCTTTCCAGTCAAGATTAGGAAAAGACAAATGGATTGAGCCTTATACGGATAAAACACTGGAAACAATTCCTAAAAAAGGTGTTAAAAACCTTGCTGTAGTTTGTCCTGCGTTTGTTTCAGACTGTCTTGAAACTCTGGAAGAGATTTCTGAAGAAGGAAAAGAACAATTCATGCATGGCGGTGGTGAAAATTTCCACTATATTCCGTGCCTGAATGATGAAGACCGATGGATAGAAGTAGTAAAAACCCTTTGTGAAGAAAAACTGAATGATTTCTACCTGGTATAGATCATTGAAATGAAATATAAAAAAAGGCCGCAGAAAAATTTCTGTGGCCTTTCTCTTGAAATATACTAAAGTTTATTTTTTGATAAGATTTCCAGCTTTCTGTCCGTTCACGGTAACAATATAAACACCAGGAAGCATATTGGATGGCAGCTGTATTTCTACTCTATTTGCACCATCAGTAAGATTAACTTTTTCAGAAAGTTCTCTTCTTCCCGTTAAATTGACCAATTCTACAGTTCCTTTACCAGCTTTTCCGTTAAACACTACAGTAAATCTGTCTGTTGCCGGATTTGGGCTGATGGCATAAGGAGACTCGTTGGCTGCTGCTGCAATAAGTCCCGCCGGAGAAGTTCCTCCGCCCACTCCTACTGCATTCCAGGCATTGGTAACCTGTATTACTTCATTACTTCCTGCACCATATAGGTCAGCTGCTGCCTGTAAAGAATAGGTTCTTGTATTGGCATAAGTGGAAGTAGAAGTAAGATAAGTAGTCAGTGTTCTGTAAGCAATAGCTCCTGCCTTATCCAGCCCTATTCCGGAAACATTATAGGCAAAACCATTATCGTTGGTTCCTGTTCCTCCTGTTACCAATAAGTAATACCAGAAATTAAGCACTCCTGAATTGGTATGAACGCCACAATAATCATTGGTCGTTTGTGAAGGTACTGCACATCCTGTAGTGGAAGCATCTTTCCAATAGGTTCCTTTATAGGTATCTGGCTGACGGTAAGCATTAGGATTTGCCATATCACGGATCACATAACTGAAATCTTCTCCAAGCGTCCAGCTTGCCTGGGTAGGTCTGGCCCAGCGCTCTATTGTGTTTCCAAAAATATCAGAAAAACCTTCATTAAGTGCTCCCGGTTCTCTTTGATACACAAGATTCGCTGTTTTGGAAGTCATTCCGTGGGTAATTTCATGGCCACAAACATCAATAGCAGTTAAAGGTTTTCCACCGTTCGTTGTAGAGCTTCCATCTCCGTAAAGCATTCTCGCTCCATCCCAATAGGCATTGAAAATATTATTACCGTAATGAACATAAGACTTTATAGCAAAGTGATTGTTGTCTATACTCTTTCTTCCGAATTTTGTAAAGTAGTAATCCAAGGTCATTTCAGCTCCCCAATGGGCATCGGTAGCATATTGATCCTTATTTGTATTTACATTATTCCATGCATTATCAGTATCTGTAAAATCTACAGCTGATGCGAAGTTAGTTGTCTTTTTCAGGTTATAGGTTTCCACAGCTGTTCCGCCATTTCTTCCTGTTTCTCTCAGCCTGTAGCTCCCGCCATACGAATCAGTAGTTATATTTCTGCTTCCACTGTACACGGTAGTAGCGGTTCCCGGCGTATTTATTTCATGGATAATTGCATCTGTTCCCAGAACTTTTCCATTCTTGGCATCTACAAATACATATTGTCTGCTCAATGGTTTTTCAGCATAAATATCAAACTTATAAGCAAGTTTCAGGTCCCTTAGCTTTTCATCTGTAGGTTCAGAATAATATACAAGTTCACCCTTAGGAGCAAAACTTGCATTATCATCTTTCAGTTCTTTTTTAATAAATTCTTCGTCTTCTTTATTTTGCCATTTGTATTGGTCTGCACCTACAAAAGCCAAAGCATTCTGTAAGGCTATATTTTCAGAAATATTCGATTTCTTTTCTATTCCCTGTGAAACTTTAAGAACCCATTTCCCGGATTGTCCTACAATTTTACCATCCTTTGTCTGTACAGACATCATTCCATATTCTACCGGAATGTCATTAACGGTCTGTTGAAACCGATGGGTTTCAAAGCCTAATTTATCTGTTTCAATTCCTAATTTACGAGCCTGCCCCGGTGAAAGTCTTTCAGACGTTTCGTCATATAAAACAGGACTTCCCTGAAAGGCGGGTCCGTTTTTATCAAATCTTATAAATTCTGAATGTAATCCACTTTTACCAGGAACGACTTTTGATGGGGCGTTTTGTCCAAAAACGAAAGAGCATGCTGCAACGCTTACGGCTAAAATAAATTTTGCTTTCATAATATTATTTTGTTAAATGTGAAAACGAAGGTATAAACTTTTCACAACAAAATGACATATAACTTACAAGGAATTCAATTGAAAATATAAATCATTAAACAAACCATAATAACGATTTTAAAACAAAGAGAAATAATTAAAAATAATTTTTATTATTATGAAAATTTTCCATGAATTAATTTAACAAAAATAAATAATTTAAGAATTAATATTTTCACTATGCAAAACACTTTACTGTATGAAATTTATCAAAATAGGGAAGAATAATTAAAAAATTAAGGCTATCTCTACAGAGACAGCCTTTTATATTTTTAATTTTAACAGTTAAATATGGCAGCTACCATTCTTTTCTTTCATCATATTCATACTTATATGTCAGGTTCTTTTGATCACACTCACTTAATTCATTTTTGATTTTAATTAGCAATTCATCGTAGATTTTATCATAGTGAAAGTGAATTGCTTTTAAAACATATTTTTTATTGGAAGGTGGCCAATATCCTTTATTGATATAGGTATTATTTTTTTCTATGTACTGTAATATTTCTAATGCTTCTTTATTTTTATAAGCAGCAACTGCCCTTAAAAAAAATAACATTTCTTCAGTAATATTGAGTTTAGGGCTCAATTGATCCTTAACCTGCTTTTCAAAATACATTTTCAATAAAGGAAAGAATTTTTCATCAGGAAAGCGCTCTATACTTTTAAAGATAAAACTACCACAAGGATTACGATTGATACTTTTATTAAATAAGTTATATAAAAGGTCAACATCTTCTTTCTTTTTGAATTTACTCAGGGCAAAGGCTGCTCCCAATTGTATCCCACATTTTTCATTATTACCCTGAGCCCTATCTTTGATAAGCTTATAAAACTTCTCATCCGGATCAATATCCCGGATCATCTCATCTGAAACTTCAAGATAAGGATGTTCTAAAAGAACTTTCTCTACTAAAACCTTCTTTTGAATCGGAGACAACCCATTTTTGTCATGAGCTTTCAGAATCATCAGATCTGATACTGTAAAGCTTCCCCCAGCATCTTCATAATACTCCCAGGTAACTTTATCTTTATCATTAAGGTGATTAAGCAAAAGATCAAAATATTCGGTTTCTCCTCTATTGACAATTTCTCTATAAGAAATTACTCTCAACAGGGGTTTTTCAAAGTTCATTAATTTTATCAGCTCTTCCTTTGTCGCTTTCTTATTCAGTATATTTCTCGCTACAGTATCAGAAACCGGAACCTTTTTTTCCTTTGAAAGCCTTTGTAGATAAGGTCTCAACTCATCACGAAAATCATCAAGTTTACTTCTATTTTCATTTTTACAGGAAATAAAAACACAAAAAAAAATTAAAATCGATATAAATCTTATCATTTTCTAACAGGAGTCCTGAATTCACCATACCCCATTAACCCATCATAGTTTCTGCCAAAGGGAGCAAAATAAAGGAACGCCTGATAAAGGTTTTCTGTCTGCCAGAAATTACCGTTCACTTCACCAAAATCCAATGGTGCCTCTCCTTGCTTTGTGGCTAAAATATAGTTATAAAATCCTTGCTTCAGAAATAATTTAGCTACGTATTGTTTAGTTGCAGCATCATACTGCATCTGATTTTCTTTACTTGGTTTAAAACCATTAAACCCACCCAGAATGTAGATATCTTTATCTACAGGGTCAGATTCAAGATAAAAATGCACCCATGAATAATCTGCTTCTCTTTCAGCATCTCTTTCTCTTCCCAGATCATTTCTTCTGTAATACCAGGCCCCGTTTACGTCAGGTTGATATTGATAATTTAAAGGAAATGCCCATACCGGATGTAAATAGGTCTGATTCGTATCATCTTTTACTTCTACCGCACGAACCATATCGGCAGCAACAGTCATATTTTTATTATCGAAATAATAAAATTCATTATCTCCCGGAAAAGCAAGATTCATCTGCTGGAAAAGCAGTTGATTTCCCAAAACAGAACTTGGCTTCAGATTGGAAATAGTCATATTCGGGTTATTATTCTGCATCACATTCAAACTCATTGAGTTGACATTGGAAGAAAGATCACCCGCTTTCGGTAAAGCCTGTATTTCTAATCTCTGATTGATATTCGGATTCTTGGCATCTGCTATTCTCGAAACTTTAACTCCCAAGGTCGCCACATCTTCCACCAGATAAAAACGTCTCTTGAAAAGAGGTTTATCTGCAGAGTCTTTATAAACGATCAATTCAAAGTTTCCTGATATTTTCGGTTGAATTTTATCATTGGGAAAAGTCAGCTTATAATGGGTATAAGCCTGCAGTGTATTGAATGAATACTGAAACTTATCCAAAAGTGCATTCATAGTTCCATTGGCAAACTCCGTAAAAAACAGATTATCATCATTCCAGTTTCTGTCATAATGTTTGATGGTATACCGGTAGATCTCGCTACCATTGGTAAGATCATCAAAACTCAACACCAATTGTTCACCGAACTTAATGACCGGTGTTTCATCATTCGTCTGTGGATTAAATAACTGGATGCTTTGGATATTCTGTCCATACACCAGCCCACCTAAGGAAAGTAAGAGTATTCGCAAAGTTTTCATTATGACGAAGATAGCGAAAAATAGCCATTTTCTTAATAATATCGTATTTTTGAGTCAAAATATTAAGATTATGCTTCAGATTCAAGGCTTCGTATGCAACTTTGCAAGTGAAAACACCTATATACTTTATAACGAAAACAAAAATGCCTGGTTAATTGATCCAGGGAATATGAATGAGCAGGAAACCAAAGCCATTGATAACTTCATCAAAGAAAAAGAGCTGAACATTCAGAAAATTCTTTTAACGCATGCGCATATTGATCATGTTTTAGGACTGCAATGGGCATTTGATACCTTTAAAGTTCCGGTAAATATGCATCAGGAAGATCAGGAAGTTCTTGATATGCTTCAGGCAAGCGGATTGAGATTCGGATTCCCTGTTGATCCTGTACAAGTAGACATTGTATATCTTAACGAAGGAGACGAACTTGATCTGGACGGTGAAAAATTCAAAATTTACCATGTTCCGGGACATTCACCGGGAAGTGTGGTTTATCATAACGAAAATCAGAAATTCATGATCTCCGGCGATGTGCTTTTTGAAGGCAGTATCGGCAGAACAGATCTTTACAAAGGAAACTATGAGCAGCTGATTGACGGGATTAAAACAAAACTTTTCGTGCTGGATCCTGAAACACAGGTCTTCTCCGGTCATGGAAACCCTACTTCTATCGGTTTTGAGAAGCAGTATAATCCGTTTTTGAAGTAAAAAAATAAAATTCTCGGGTTACAGATTTGATTTTTAAGTTTCCTTGGCTTTAGAGATCAAACAATCATTACAGGTTGCTTATCCTAAAAATTCGAAAGTCAACAATAGGAAAGGCTAATATTTTCCAACAATCTAATAAAAATGAATTTTAAAATATTTGGTTTAATATTATCACTTATTATTCTCTGCAGTTGTGGTTTTGGAATAACAGAATGGAGAATCGATCAATTATATAAACAAAAGATTGAAGGAACTTCAAATGTCATCTATTATTTTAATGCATGGGGAGGCCGTGATTCAAACCGTAGTGGTTTTATAATCTTGGATTCAACAAAACATTTTCAGGTTGAAGTAGAAAATATTCTACCTATTTATCATTTATCACAAATTCCAAATCAAAATAACATCGAAGGAATAACTCACGAGTGCTATGGTACTTGCGGAGATCCTTATTACAAAAGTATTCCAATTTTCAAACCGATGAAAGTAAATATTTCGTCCGAAAATGGTATCAAATTAACAACTCGAACATATCAGTATAAAGGATACTCGGAACATGAGAGAGGACTAGAAAGATATGTTTTTGAAAAATTTAAAGAAACAAAAGATAGCTTATTCTTTTATAATTTAAACGATGTTGAAAGTATGAACGGAATACATCTCGATGAATTAAAAGTAAAAAAAGGGGAAATATATCTTTTATCAGATAAAAATGATAACATCAGAAAAATAATTGTTGATGATGTAACTTTAAATTCCAGAACCAATTCTATTGAAAAAATAAGACACGTAACTTTAACTTCTAAGAATAAAATTAGAAATAAAGATTTTTCAGAGAGAGGAATATTCCGAGAAATAAAAAATAAAAACCGTCAGGACTAAGTTCTGACGGTTTCGTGTTATAAAGAAATAGAGTTTAGAAATCTAAAGTGATTGAAGCTCTTGCAGCTGCTCCCATAATAGGTCTTGCCATTCTGATATTAGATCCTGATACGGTCTGAGATCTTGGATCCCCCTCTGTAATACCGATCGTATTAAAGATATTGGTTCCGTCTACAGCAAAACGGATTTTACCAAGCTGATAAGACATTCCTGCCCCAAATTCTGTGAATGAAGGCAGAATATTATCATCTGTATTCCCTTCATCCTGAAAACGTTTTCCATAATAATTCATACTTACATACGCTCTCCATTCTTTGGTAATATTTACCGCAGGAGCAATATTGAAATAGAACTTAGGAATTCTTCTTACTACATTTCCATCATAGTTGAAAGTACTGCCGTCAGCATTTCTTCCTGTAAAATCCTTATACTTAGGATTCTGAATGGTCCCATTGAAAGTAACTTCAAAAATATTGTTGAATAATCTGGTATACCCTTCAATTTCTACCCCAAGATTGGTCGTATTGGCAAATTTATTCTCTGAGGTTCCGTCTGAATAGACATCCGTAAACGAAAGATTTTTAAGCGCCGAATAAAAAGGAATTACTGCAATATCAAAAGTACGCGAATAGTACTTATATCCCACTTCCAATTGGTTCGTTAATACAGGTTTTACAAGATCCAGTTTCCCTATATTATTATAGTATGCTTCTTCATTCGGAGATCTGAAACCATGGGAAAAACGGGCATATACCGCATTTTCACGATTGATCTTATAATTGGAAGCCAAAGTATAAGAGACTTTATTAATATCATAATACCAATAGGTAAACTGATTCCCCAGAACATTCATGTTATCATCTGCTGTTGTAGTATTAAAGCCATGAGTTCCATCAACCGTTAAACCGGAATTATTAAGATTGGCCGTAGTGGTATTTACTTTATATCCTCTATAATAATCACGACTGTAACGGATCCCTCCATTAAAACTTAATGCATCAGTTACGTTATAATCTACATTTAAATAAAGATCATTCAGACTTCCCTGAATCTGTGAATCCCTAAGTAAAGTAGACATATCCGTAACACCATTATAGGTCTTAGAATATCCAGTACTGCTTGGGCTAAGGGACGGGTCTACCAAGTTCAAAAGTTCTGGTCTGTCTGTAGCAGTGGTCAGGATATTACTCCAGTTCCAGTATTGATGGGATTTCCAGTTTGATTTATAAAATCCGGCAGTTACATTTCCTTTATCAAATTTATAATTGAACTGTAAATCATTCACAAAATTATTCATCTTCTTATCAATAGCCCAGAAACCAAGCTTCTGTACATACTCAGGATTAACCACGGCTCCACTGCTTACCAATGAATACTGATAATTGGTCATTCCCAGGTCTTGGGCAAACTTAGCAGCATTTTTGGGTGCTCCGGCAGGGAAAATCCCTGTATAGTTCATATCAATATTGGTATATCTTGTTTTATTGATAACGCTGAAATTTCCGCCCAGGTCATATTTAAACTCAGCACCCAATACATCTACTTTCGGATGAATTCCATCTTCCAGATTTCTACTGAAGAAACCACCTCCGGCTTGTGGAATATTCAATTGACTTATCGCTCTGTAGCTGTAAGTTCCATAATTAGGATCAAAACCATTGAACCCTTTTAATTTATCTCCATCCTGCGTCAAAGGAATCGGAAGGAAGAATGTATTTCTGTCATCCAGTTTTTTATAATACACTTTCACATAGCCTTTATCAAAGACATACTTCAGGTTCATCCTGATCTGTCCGCCATTATTCGCTTTGAATCCTGTTTTTCTGATTCCGTCATCCGACCTGTAGAAACCGCCGATATTAAAGAATAATTTATCTTTCACCAAAGCTCCACCAATATTAAGATCTGTACGGATAAGACCATAAGTACTGGTTTCCAGCTTAGCAGTTCCTCTAAAATCATTGGTTCCTTCTCTCGTAATAAAGTTGATAAGTCCTCCTGGGGAATTATTGGCATAAATAGATCCGGAACCTCCTCTCAAAGCTTCTAATCTGCTTACGGAATTATCTACACGGAAAAAATTATCAGCATTAGCGAATTGAAGGGCTCCATCTTCAAAAACCGGAAGACCATCTTCCTGCACCTGCACAAATTCATAAGCTCCTGCGGAAGGAATACCTCTTGCAAAAAGGTTATTTCCCACTTCCCCACCTGAAGTTTCCACTGCAAACCCCGGGACTCTCTGTAGCAAAGCTGCGGCACTGATCGGATTCTGTTTTTGAATTTCTTTGGCACTAAATGTTGAAATAGCGGTACTGGATTCTATTTTTTTCTTGGGATTGGAATTCCCTGTAATCACAACCTGATCGATAGAAGAAACTTTTACAGAATCCTGTGGAGTTTCCTGTGCATATGCTTTATTGAAATACAATACAGCAGTTGCGGCGATTAAAAAGATTGATTTTTTTTTCATAGCCTTATTTTTATTGTTAGTTTCAGTTTTGTTGTAGTTTTAAATACACTCCATTCGTCCAACCGAATCCGTCCTGATTGGGGTATTCCCCGCCTCCTGCTATTGTTTCCGTATCTAATGCATTGTATTTTTCCATCAATTTTCCGGTGTTCTGATACACTCTTTCCACATTCGAACACCAGTTATTTTTTATCTGCTCAGCCGTTTCATTAAATCCATAATTTTTCATTGCCTTAAAGCCAAGCCATTGATAAGGAGCCCAGGCATTAGGTAAGTCCCACTGCTGCTCTGTTTTTTTAGTCGTAGTAACCAATCCTCCCGGGTATAAAAACTTTTCAAAAATAGTTTCTGCCACTGCTTCTGCCTGCTTCTGATCTGCAAGTCCCAGGAATAAAGGGTAAAGAGCAGCAATATGTTCAGACGATGTTTTTGTGTTTTTTTTAATATGATAGTCTCTGTAAATCTTCGTGCTTTCATCCCAGAAGTATTTATTAATCATATGTCTTCGCTTTGCTGCTCTTTCAGTAAAATAATTTTCTTTGTCTTTCAGATTCTGAAGCGCTGATGATGTTGCCAATGTGGTCTCTAAATGCCATAAAAGACAATTTAAATCTACCTGAGCAAGGTTCAATGTTTCTATAGTCTGAATATGTTCTCCGTCTGCAAGCCATCTGCTGGAAAAATCCCAGCCGGATTCACAGGCGCTTCTTATATTTCTGTAAAACTCTTCTCCTGAAGCACTCTCCTGATCTTCAATATCAATCAGATAACTTTCAGGACGAGGTTCATTTTCAGCATCATAATATCTATTTAAAATATCTCCATCCTGAGTTTTCACTACTCTTTTGATTCCTGTATTACTTTCTACTTCCTCTTCCCCACTCATCCAGAAAGCATATTCCTTCTCTAAAGTATCGTGATATTTTGAATAAATAGTTTCATCATTCTTTGTCTCCGCAACCAGTTGCAGCATCAAAGAAAAGTAAGGTGGCTGCGAGCGGCTCAAGAAATGAGTCCTGCTCGCATTGGGAACAAAACCAACATTTTGTATCAGATAAGAACAGTTCTCAACAATATTCTCCATCATTTCCACTCTGCCGGAAACCTGTAACCCAAGCATAATAAAATAGCTGTCCCAATAAAAAAATTCGTTGAAACGTCCACCGGGAACGATATAAGGTTTTGGTAATTTTAAAAGTGTTCCTTTTTCTTCGTAAGCTGTGCGTGTTAATTCATCCCAAAGCTTTTCTATATGCTGCTGAATGGGAAGATGATCTTCTCTTCGAACAGACACTTTAGCCCCCAGAAAATCAAAATGAGTCATCACAAAATTCTTCAGATCAAAGCCTGTAGAATTTTTCTCCTGCTCATATTTTGCATTGATCTCTGCAATCGGAAATAAAGGAACTGCATCGGTCATCATTTTTTGATCTTCAAAAATTTTCGACTTCTGTACGGCATCAAAAAGTACCTGGATTTCTTTGATATAAAGCTGATTACTCATTATTTTTTAGGATTAATTTTTAATTTATTCATGAAAATTGCTGAAGTTATCAACAAAGAAAGTGGAATCAGGGACAGGTAAAATGCCTGCTGCCCACTGAATTCCTGAAATACAAAGCCTGTAATAATTGAACCTATTGTTCCTCCAATTGCTGAAAAAACTACGATTAAACCAGACATTGCACTGTGTAAATATTTGGGAATAGAAGCCAGAATCACTGAATTGATACTCGGATAAATCGGAGCCAGTAATCCTCCCATTAATGGAAATAAATACACAACAAGTGGGGCATTCAGCCAGTTTGTACCTGCATCAATATGAGTATTATGAGTTAATGGAAGCACTAAAATTAAACTTACCGCAAAACCAATAACGCAGAATGATACCACATAAATCCAGCTGATTTTTCTGGAAAAGAAACCGGATAAAAACCTTCCCAACGCAAAAGCTCCTGCCAAAACTGCTCCTGCCTGAATACTCATAGACGTTGGAACTTTTAAAATTTCTTTATAAAAAGTGGGGGTCCATGTCTGGAAACTCTGCTCTACCAATACAAAAAGGAATGCACATAGTAAAAAGAACAGTACTTTTTTATAACTGAATAAGCTTACACTATTTTTTAAGTCACCTAATAGGTCCGTTTTCTCACTTGTCGCCTCTTTTTCATTCAGTTTTGAAAAGAATAAAAATAAAAATGACAGAGATGAGAGTATTCCTAATACCCAATACACATTCAACCAATGGGTAGATTTTGGATTATGATCATCAATATATAAACTGAATAAAACATTTCCTGCCAGTACTCCAATCATAAAAAAGCCTTCCAGAAACCCCATAAAACTTGAATGCTCCTTATCCGTTTCAGTTACCAAACCTATAGAGGTAAAAACAGAAATTTTAATAAGTGCAAAAGAAACTCCTACAATGGCAAATAATACTTTGAATACCCAAAATTCATTGATAAATGGCATCACAAAACACATTCCACTCACCAAAAACAATGCAATCAGCATAGAATTCTTAATCCCGATTTTAGGAAGAAATGAAGCAAGAATGAATGAACAGATCGCAATCGGAAGATCTTTAAATCCTTCCAATACACTCGCAGATGATTTTGAAATTCCAAAATTTTGCTGAACCTGCAAAATAACAGTTCCCACAGAATTCAGAAGAATTGCGAAAACAAAATAGTTCAAAAACAAAACCGCCTTGATGTTGATGTTTTTCATTCAGGTTATTTCTTTGCGGCTAAGATAGAAGCATTTCTGTTCACAATAATTTAACACAATAAATCAATATTTGAACAATATTAATATAATTAGTATTTTTAGTGATTAAATATGATTAATTAAATGAAAGTTACTTTCGAAAGAGTAATTCCCAATGAAAAAAGCTCGTTCCGCACGATTCATAATAACTCCCCTATTTCGGAATTCAAATGGGAATACCATTATCATCCCGAAATTGAACTGGTATGTGTTATTTCTGGGAGTGGAACCCGTCACGTTGGCTATCATAAAAGCAATTATACCCATGGAGATCTCGTTCTGATTGGTTCTAATATTCCACATTCAGGATTTGGCTTGAATTCTATTGATCCACATGAAGAAATTGTACTTCAGTTCAAGGAGGAAATTCTCCAGTTTCCCCAACAGGAAGTAGAAGCAAGATCCATCAAAAATTTATTGGAACTTTCAAAATATGGTATTCATTTTCATCATAAAGTAAAAAAAGCCATGCTTCCGAAGCTCAGACTTATACTTGAATCGGAAGGTTATAAAAGATATTTGCTGCTTCTGGAAATTCTTTTTGAACTGTCCAAGTGCAAAGATTATGACCTTTTGAATAAAGAAATCATGCCTTATACCATTATTTCAAAGAATAAAACACGCCTTGAAAATATCTTCACTTATGTAGAACATCATTACGATAAGGAAATTAATATTGAAGATGTAGCAAAACTAGCTAATCTTACCTTACCTGCTTTTTGTAATTTCTTTAAAAAAGCAACCCAGATTACTTTTACAGAATTTGTGAACCGTTATCGGATCAATAAAGCCTGCCTGCTGATGGCTCAGGATAAATCTATTTCAGAATCCAGCTACAGTTGTGGTTTCAATAATGTGACTTATTTTAACAGGATGTTTAAAAAGTACACAGGGAAAACGCCTTCAGAATTCATTAAAGATTATGCCCATAATAAGGTGAGTGTGTGATCCCCCCCAGATCTCACGAATTTCACAGACTTCTTAATGCTATAAAATCATAATAGAATTAAACAGCATTAAGAAGTCTGCAATCTCCTAAATCTGTGGGAAATATTTCATGGACTTCAATCCTTGTCAAGGTTTATAACCTTGACAAGGATAGCTAAAACTCAGCATCAAAATCAAGCATTATTGATAAGGAAGATTTCTAGCTTTACACTCTGATATTGTGGATAACTTTTTCAACAGATTCACACAGATGTTTACGTATAAAATACCTTAATGAAAAATCTGCGTAATCATCTGAATCATTGAGAAAAATAATCTATAGAGACCTGAAAATTTATAGAAACAAAAAAAGCTGCTCTAAAAAAGAACAGCCTATATTATTACAAATAAGAACCTAAAACAGGAACTATTTCCATTTAATATTACATCCCATACTTGGTCTCTGAATTTCCTCCTGTGCTTCTCCAGCTAAAAGATTTTCAAAAGCTATGATAAGATCTTCTCCGGTAATATCTTTATTGTTCCCTGGTCTTGAATCATCCATCTGACCTCTGTATACAAGATCTAATTTATCATCAAAGAAATAGAAATCAGGAGTACACGCAGCATCGTAAGCTCTGGCAATAGTCTGGCTCTCATCAAATAAATAAGGGAAATCAAAATTTCTTTCGATTTGGAATTCAATCATTTTTTCAGGAGAATCATCTGGATATTTTTCAACATTATTAGCATTGATCGCGATGAATTCAATTCCTTTTTCATTGTAATCTTCATACAATTCATTGATTTTATCAATTGCGTGAAGAACAAACGGACAATGGTTGCACATGAAGATCACCAGTGTTCCTTTTTCTCCTTTCAGCTCTTCTAAAGACTGAAGTTCATTCGTTTTTGACGGGTTTGGAAGCTCAAAAAACGGAGCTTTTGTACCTAATGCCAACATATTTGAGGGAGTATTCATATCCTTTTTCTTTAGTTTCACAAAGATAGAAATTTCTTTGGTTATATGGTAAGGAAGATCGTGCCTGGAACACGGAAGTTATTTTTCCCAATATATTTATTGAGCAAAACTATATACTCTATTAATTTTTACAATAATTTTAAAATTACACACTTAAACTACTTCCAGTACCCATTCTTCTAACTTCCAGCCTATTTTAAATTCTTTCTTTTTCCATGAAAATCAAAATAATGTTTGGAAGATACCTTTAAAAGTTTGTAGTTTTGCTAACACTGTTAGAAAAGAATATCATGGGCTTACATGAACGTCGTCAAAGAGAAAAAGAATCCATCCGTGCAAGTATTTTGCAGGCTGCATTCACTTTGGCTAAGTCTGAGGGCTGGGCATCACTTTCCATGCGTAAAATAGCAGACGCTATTGAATACAGCGCACCGGTGGTGTATGATTATTTCGAAAATAAGGATGCTATTTTATTTGAAATTTCATTAGATGGCTTCCATAAATTACACATAGAACTATTAAAGGCACAACAACAATATAGCACTCCGGAAGAGCAACTTCTAGCTCTTGTAGATGCCTATTGGGCCTTTGCTTTTAATAATAAGGAATATTACCAACTTATGTTTGGTCTGGGAATGCAATGTTGTGGAAAAGGACAGATGAAAAAAGAATTTTCTTCATTCCAGGAGCTTATTTACGAATGTACTTATAACATTATTGAGAAAAACGGGTCAAATACAGATAATGCATGTCATATGTCTCATGCCTTATTTTCAGCGGTTCATGGAATGATTTCTATTATGATGATGCGTACAGGAGATATTCCGTCTACTATGAATAAATCGACTTTGGATGAAACAGTTTCGTCCTTTATTAAGTCTTTATAATATTTTTTTGGACTAAAAATTAACGCCGTTAGGAAAATTAACACTGAATTAATATCATTCACAGTTGATTCCTGATACAAATAAAAAACTATTTATGTAAAACTCTACTTTATTCAGCTGATAAAGGTACTTATTTTTTCTTTTATAATTAACACCGTTAGTAAAATTAACATCAGTTACACCTCACTCTTTATATACTTAAATACATTAAAAACATTTTTCAATTATGGAAACAATCGATCTCATCGGACATTAAAAATTCTGTAATTTTTTTTGAACAAATTATTAACACTGTTAGGAAAAAAAACAGCATTTATTAAAAAGAAAACATTACTTCAATCTAACACTTTATTAAAAAATTAAATTAACAATGAACATACCTGGAAAAACAAGGTTTATTGTACTTATTTCAAGTATAATTCTTTTACAGAGCTGCACCAAGGCTGCGGAAGGATCCAATACTGCCCCACCAGCTCCAGAACTTCCGGTTTATACCGTTATCACCTCTCCTGCTACCACATATCAGGAATTCCCAACTGCTTTAGAAGGGAAAAATAATGTGGAAATCAGATCACAGGTTGATGGATATCTTGATAGAATTTATGTAGAGGAAGGTGCTTATGTAAGAGCCGGACAGCCTTTATTTAAAATAGATTCAAGAAGTTATGGCGAGCAGATGAATATGGCTCAGGCCAATCTCCAGGCTGCCAACGCCAATATACAAAAGGCAAAAGTAGAAGTTGACAGACTTCAGCCATTGGTTGCTGCAAAAGTGGTTTCTGATGTACAGCTTAAAACAGCAAAAGCCAATTATGAAGCAGCTGTTGCGGCCGCATCACAAGCCAGAGCATCTGTTGGAAGCGCAAAAATAAATATAGGATTTACAACCATTACAGCACCGGTAAGCGGATATATAGGAAGAATCCCTTTCAAAAAAGGAAGTCTAATCTCAAGAACTGATCCTAATCCATTGACTTTATTATCAGACATCAGTGAAATTTACGCCTACTTCTCTCTAAGTGAACTGGATTTTATTGCATTCCAGAATAAATATCCGGGAGCCACTTTGGAAGAAAAACTGAAAAACATGCCAATGGTAGATTTGGTTATTGCTGACAACAGTACCTATCCTGAAAAAGGAAGATTGAGTATTGTAGACGGACAGTTTGATAAAACAACAGGAGCCATCAGTGTACGTGCTGTTTTCCCTAATGCTAACGGATCTTTGAGAACCGGAAATACAGGAAGAGTACGTATGCCACAACTGATTTCAAATGCAGTGGTAATTCCTCAGGAATCTACTTTCGAAATTCAGGATAAAACGTATGTCTATGTAATGGGCAAAGATCAAAAGGTAATAGGAAAACCTATCAAAATCTCAGGAAAAACAGACAGTTATTACTTTATTTCTGAAGGGCTTTCACCGGGAGAAAAAATTGTCTACACCGGAATCGGAAACTTAAAAGATGGTGCTTCTGTTAGACCTAAAGCTATTTCCTCAGACAGTTTATTGAGAGTAAAACCTTTGTAATTATTCTGAAACGGAAGACTTAAAAAAATAAACTTCTTATGTTAAAACAATTTATAGAAAGACCGGTACTTTCAACGGTCATCTCCATAATACTCTTATTATTGGGAGCCTTGTCTCTCTTTAATTTGCCCATTGCCCTGTTTCCGGATATTGCACCACCAAGTGTTCAGGTAACGGCTTTTTATCCGGGAGCGAATGCTGAAGTAGTAGCACGTTCTGTAGCAACCCCCATTGAGGAAGCTGTAAACGGAGTGGAAAATATGACCTATATGACTTCCAACTCCAGTAATGACGGAACGATGACGCTGAGCGTTTTCTTTAAGCAGGGATCTGATCCTGATAATGCTGCGGTAAACGTTCAGAACCGGGTATCAAAAGCGATGAGTCAGCTTCCTCAGGAAGTGATACAAGCCGGAATTTCTACTCAGAAAGTTCAGAACAGTATGATCATGTTTATGGGATTATCCAGTGATGATCCGAAACAATATGATGAACTCTTTTTACAAAACTATCTCAAAATCAATGTAATTCCACAGATTCAGCGTATTCCAGGGGTTGCCCAGGCTCAGGTTTTCGGAACAAGAGACTATTCCATGAGAATCTGGCTAAAACCGGATCGATTAGCTGCTAACAATCTTTCCCCACAGGAAGTTCTGAATGCCATCAAAGATCATAACCTTGAAGCAGCTCCAGGACGTTTAGGGCAAGGAAGTAAGGAAACTTATGAATATATCCTTAAATATAAAGGAAAGCTAAATAAAGGCGAAGATTACGAAAGCATTGCCATTAAAGCAAATAGTGATGGTTCATTCTTAAGATTAAAAGATGTTGCAAGAGTAGAATTTGGTTCTTATACCTATACCGCTACAAACAGAGTAGATGGAAAACCCGTTGCCGGATTTGCCATTTTACAGACTGCCGGCTCTAATGCCAATGAAATCTTGACTGAGATTGAAAAACAGGTAGATCAGTTCAGTACGACACTGCCTAAAGGAGTGAAACCGATTATTATGTATAATTCCAAGGATTTCCTTGATGCATCTATCCACCAGGTGGTTGAAACATTAGTAATTGCTTTCGTTTTGGTATTTATTGTAGTATTTATTTTCCTTCAGGATTTCAGATCTACCTTAATTCCAGCCATTGCGGTACCAGTTGCCATTATCGGAACCTTCTTCTTTCTGCAGTTATTTGGGTTCAGTATCAACATGCTTACATTATTCGCATTGGTACTCGCCATAGGTATTGTAGTAGATGATGCCATTGTAGTTGTGGAAGCCGTCCATTCTAAAATGGAACATACAGGAATGCAAGTTGAGCAGGCAACTGTAAACTCTATGAGCGAAATTTCCGGAGCTATTATTTCCATTACGTTGGTGATGTGTGCAGTATTTATTCCGGTAGGCTTTATGCAGGGACCTGCAGGAGTTTTCTACAGACAATTCGCGTTCACGTTAGTAATTGCAATCCTGATCTCAGCAGTCAATGCATTGACATTAAGCCCAGCTTTATGTGCAATGTTTTTAAATGATCCTCAGGGAGAACATGGTGAGCATGGTCACAAAAAAGGGTTTGGAGCAAGATTTTTCAATGCATTCAATGCAAGCTTCAACAATATGACCAAAAAATATATTTACAGCCTTAAGTTTTTAATTAAAAACAAATGGGTTTCCATCGGAGGTCTTGTTTTAATTACAGCAGCGAGTATTTTCATGATTAAAAAAGCACCCTCAGGATTTATTCCAACGGAAGACCAGGGATTTGTACTGTATGCTGTGAATACTCCTCCGGGAAGTTCACTGGAAAGAACAAACAGAGCGACTGAACAGATTGATAAAATCATCAAAGGAGAAAAAGCCACCAATCATCTTTGGGTAGCCGATGGAATGAACTTTATCAGTAATGCCAACGCTTCTCCTTATTCTGCAGGTTTTATCAAACTTAAAGATTATGATCAACGTGGAGACATGAAAGATCCGGATCAGATTGCTGCTGCGTTAACAGGAAAAGTAAGCCAGGTTAAGGATGCTAATGCTTTCTTCTTCAACTTCCCAACCATTCAGGGATTTGGTAACGTTTCCGGTTTTGAATTTATGTTGCAGGATAAAACCAACGGTTCTTTTGAGCAATTGGGAACAACCACGCAGCAGTTCATTGGTGAACTAATGAAACGTCCGGAAATTGCCTTTGCATTTACAACTTATGCAGCGGGAAATCCACAATACACCATTGATGTAGACACAGACAAAGCCAATCAGCTAGGAGTTTCTATAACAGAATTAATGCAGACGATGCAGATTTATTATGGAAGTAGCTTTGTTTCGGATTTCAACAGATTCGGAAAATATTACAGGGTAATGGCTCAGGCAGATATTCCTTATCGTACAGATATTAATTCTTTGGAAGGAATCTACGTGAAAAACAAATTGGGAGAAATGGTTCCTGCTAAAACACTGGTAACCTTAAAAAGAACCTTTGGACCGGAAACCGTAACCAGAAACAACCTTTTCAACGCGGTAACCATTAATGGAACTCCGAAACCTGGATACAGTACCGGAGATGCCATCAAAGCTGTAGAAGAAGTGGCCAAACAATCTCTTCCGAGAGGTTATGGATATGAATGGACCGGAATTACCCGTGAAGAGATCAAAACAGGAGGACAAACAACTTTCATTTTCTTATTAAGTATCTTATTTGTGTACTTCCTGTTAGCCGCTCAATACGAAAGTTATATTCTTCCGTTTGCCATTATCTTAACCATTCCAACCGGAATATTCGGGGTATTTGCTTTCACAGGACTGGCAGGAATTGATAACAATATCTACGTTCAGGTTGGGCTAATCATGCTGGTCGGATTATTGGCAAAAAATGCCATCCTTATTGTAGAATTTGCCGTACAAAGAAGAAAAGCAGGAAGATCATTGATTGAATCAGCACTTCAAGCTTCAAGATTACGTTTAAGACCAATCCTAATGACTTCTTTTGCCTTTATTGTGGGGATGTTACCATTAGTTTGGACGCAGGGAGCTTCTGCAAAAGGAAACCACTCTATTGGATACAGTACCGTAGGTGGAATGCTTACAGGAGTGATATTCGGAATTTTCATTATCCCAGTGATGTATGTTGTCTTCCAATATCTGCATGAAAAAATGCCAAGCAGAAAAAAGAAAAGACTTCAGAAAAAACAGATGGAAGAAGAACTTTTAGCTTCCACTATTAATTAAAAATAGGGATTTATAAACCACAAAAGGCACAAAAGATTTCAAACAATTATGTGATTTTAAGTTAAAAGTATACTGCATAAGAAGTCCACATAAATTTTTGAAAATCGTTGATTTTCTCATCCGAAAGCATCTGTGTAAATCTGTGTCATCTGTGGTAAAATAAAATTATACAAACTATTGAGGAATAGGAAAACTTTTAACACCAAGCCATTTAAGGTGATAAAAGCTGAACATAGAAAATAACATACAAGTTTTAAAAACTTTTGATTTTCCATATCAACATGGATGTAAATCTATGATCAAAATATTCCTCAAAGTTTTCTACTTCATTAAAGTTTATTAAACAAAAACTATGAAAAGAATAAAAAATATTATATTAACATTCGCCATAGCTTTAGGATCTGTTTCGTGTGTGTCAAAACTGGCATACACGGAGCCGGACCTTCCGTTACCGGAAAAATTCCAGTACACTGCTACAGCTGATACTGCAAGCATTGCCAATCTGGAATGGAAACAGTTTTTCAGCGATCCTATTTTACAGGAACTGATTGAAAAAGGAATTAAAAACAATTATGACCTTCAGATTGCCTTAAAACAGGTAGCCTCTTCACAGGAAAAACTGAAACAGGCAAAATATATGCAATATCCGGATGTTGGTTTCGGAGTAGCTGCACAGATTTCCAGACCATCTAAAAATAGTATGAATGGTCAGAGCATGAATTTATTTTTAGGCCAAAATCATGTTGAAGATTATAATGCCGCATTCAATCTTTCATGGGAAGCTGATATCTGGGGAAAAATAAAAAACCAACAGGAAGTTTCCAGAATGCAGTATCTGCAGACCTATGAAGGTTCGAAAGCAATTCAAACCCAAGTGGTAGCTGCTATTGCACAGGGATATTATAATCTGTTGATGCTGGATAAGCAGCTTACAATTGCAAAGTCCAATTTGGAGTTAACCAGCAATACTCTATTGATTACACAAAAAATGTGGGAAAGTGGTGACACAACCTCTTTAGGAGTTCAGCAGGCTACAGCTCAAAAGCAAGCCACGGAACTTCTGATTTCCCAATTAGAACAGAATATCGCTATTCAGGAAAATGCATTGAGTATTTTGGTTGGGGAAACTCCTAATAAAGTTAACAGAACCCTTGAGATGTCTGATACTTCCCTGCCTCAAAATATCACAGCAGGGCTTCCGGCAGCTATGGTAAGCCGCAGACCTGATGTACGCCAGCAGGAGCTTGTTTTGCTGGAATCCAATGCCATGGTAGGAATTGCTCAGGCCAATATGTATCCTGCACTAAAGATTACGGCCAATGGAGGTGTCAATTCATTCAAATTTGATAACTGGTTTCAGATTCCGGCATCATTATTTGGGTCTGTTTTAGGAGGGATTACCCAGCCTATTTTTCAGAAAAGACAATTGAAAACTGATTTCGAGGTAGCTAAAATTCAAAGAGAGAAAAATGTACTGGCATTCCGTCAGTCTGTATTGAATGCTGTAGGTGAAGTTTCCGATGCTTTGGTATCTAATGAGAATTTAAAAGTTCAGGAACAGAAAGCAGCAGAACAATCCACAACATTGAAAGATGGAATTAAAAGTGCACAGCTTCTTTACAGAGGAGGTTCAGCCAATTATCTTGAAGTGATTACCGCCCAGGGAAATTCACTTCAGGCCGAGTTGAATCTTGCTTCCATTAAAAGACAGAGATTAAGCAGCATTGTAGATTTATACAGAGCGCTGGGCGGCGGTTGGAAGTAGTAAATTAAATTATATTGTTTGAATGCGGTTCTTTATAGGACCGCATTTTTTGTTATTTAAAAAAATAAATTATTTCTTTTCATTCATCTAATTTTCATTACTTTATACAAAAAGTAACACACCTAATCTATCCAAAATTAGTCATATATGAATGATACAATTTTTTACAAAATTCAAAATGCTTACATGCTTCCCTATGAAAAAGTAATTGATAAAGAATTTATGGATTTATATGATAAAACGAATGAAATCATTGCTTCATCAAGAATTTACTTTGTTTGTAGATTAAGATCAAAAGGATTCCTCTTTAACCGATTTTCAAAACCAGAAGTTTTATATGTAGGCGAAACATTTGATAAAGAAAACCGATTTTATCGGCATGAAAAAATATTAAAAGCAACAACTCTCAAAGAACCCAAAGATAAACTTGTAGTATATTTTTTACATATTCGTTTTTCTTATTTGGGATTAAATACATTTTATAATAATCCAATGGAGATTTTTAATGAAATAAAAGACCTAAACAGTAAAACTTCAGTCAGACTACTTGAAAGGCTATATATTAAACTTTTTAATCCCATTTTAAACGAGAGCCACAATGACAACAATGTTATTGAAGATAATTTAGTTCAAAAAAAATTAATTGACAATTCCATTCATTATGTAAATTTAGATATTGGAATGAATGAATCATTATTCAATTTTACTGGTGGAAAAAGAGCTGAAAAACACGATATTTATACCTTTAATTTAACAAATAATGAAATGACTTTTGGCCATCCTTTATTGGAGTTATTATAATTATCTAAACCATTAAGATAATTTAAAAAATCAGTTTCATTAAGAATAGTTTTTAAAATATTCTTCCTTAAAGTGAGGGTTATCTTAGCCTGCTTGCCACATTAATAAACCTTAACGTTCAAAAAATCAATTCTGAAATTTATCTGTAATCCAAAGAATCAAAGCATTATAATTCTCCTGAGAATATCCTATTTGTAAATAATGAATATCATCTGCCTTTCTATACCATGTCAATTGGCGTTTAGCATATCTTCGGCTATTTTTTTTAATTTCAGAAACGGCAAAATCAAAATCCCATTCGCCATCAAAATATTTGAATAGTTCAGCATAGCCAACTGTATTCAGAGCTGTCAATCCTTTGAATCTCTCTAAACCTTTCACCTCATCCAAAAGGCCTTTTTCCATCATAATATCAACCCTGCGATTGATTCTGTCGTACAACTCTTCTCTTGGAGCTTCAATTCCTATTCTTATCACGTTGAAATCTCTGGAATCCTGGGAAACAGCAATCTGTTCAGAATATTTTTTATCAGTTTGCCAGATCACATCAATGGCACGTAAAAGTCTTCGGTGATTGTGAATATCCACTACTTCAAAATACTCAGGATCTAACTCTTTTAAAATTTGCTGAAGCTTTTCAACACCCTCCTCTTCCATAAGTTTCTGAAGCTTTTCCTGATTTTCAACATCAGCTTCAGGCAGATCATTCAGCCCTTCAATCACAGCTTTTTCATACATCATACTTCCACCGACCAAAATTACAGTGTCATGATTTTGAAAAAGTTCATTAAGTTTTTTCAGAGCATCTTCTTCATATTGCCCGATAGAATAGTATTCTTCTACTGAAAGATTTCCTATAAAATGATGAGGTGCTTCAGCCAATTCTTCTTCAGAGGGGGCTGCGGTTCCTATTTTCATTTCCTTGAAAAACTGCCGGGAATCACAGGAAATAATCTCGGTATTGAAATGTTTTGCCAGATCAATTGCCAGTTTTGTTTTGCCTATTCCGGTGGGCCCTACTACAGAAATCAGATTTTTCATCAGTTCACATTCATTATTTTATCAGTAAAATAGAATCTTTTACAGATTTCACTGTGCTAATTTAAATGTTTATCTTTGTAGAACAATAAAAAACTATGATTTTATCAATGACTGGCTTCGGTAGAGCCGAAGGTGTTTTTGAAGGAAAAAAAATAACAATAGATATTAAATCACTGAACAGCAAGAGCTTTGATTTAAATATCAAAATTCCTTTACGTTACAAAGAAAAAGAATTTGAGATCAGAAAAATTCTTAACGATAGAATTATCCGTGGAAAAGTTGACTGCTATGTCAATCTTGAAAACCTTGAAGAATCTAATGATGTAAAAATCAATAAAGGTTTAATTGATTCTTACATCAATGAACTTAAAAATATTGCATCAGACGGTCCTGATTTCGAATACCTGAAAATGGCAGTAAGGCTTCCGGATGCCATCTCCTCAAGGCCTGATGAACTGACAGAAGGTGAATGGGAAGCATTAGCGAAAATCGTTCATGCTGCAGTTGATAGATTTGAAGAGTTCAGAAAAACTGAAGGCGGTATTTTACATGAAGAATTAAACAGAAATATTCAGAATATTGAACAGTATCTGGGGGAAGTGATTCCTTTTGAAGAAGAAAGAATCGTAAGTGTAAAAGAACGTTATCAAAAGAGTCTGAAAGAATTCGAAAATGTAGATGAAACCCGTTTCTACCAGGAAATGGCTTATTTTACGGAAAAACTGGATATTTCAGAAGAAAAAGTAAGACTTACTCAGCATTTGAAATATTACAAGGAAGTAATGGACAATGAATCTTTCAACGGTAAAAAACTTGGCTTTATTTCTCAGGAAATCGGAAGAGAGATCAATACATTAGGTTCCAAGGCCAATCATGCTGAAATTCAGAAACTGGTAGTGATGATGAAGGATGATTTGGAGAAAATTAAAGAACAAACATTAAACGTATTATAGACCATAGACCTATAGACAAGGGATGGTGAGATTCTGTCTCATATCTCCAATCTAAAAATCTCTAATCTAAATGGATAAAGTAATTATATTTTCAGCACCGTCTGGAAGCGGAAAAACTACATTGGTAAAGCATTCCCTGGAAACTTTCCCGGAACTGGAATTTTCAATCTCATGTACTACGAGACAACCTAGAGGAAGTGAAGTACATGCTGTGGACTATCATTTTTTATCGCCTGATGAATTCAGACAGAAAATTTCAGAAGATGCTTTTGTAGAATATGAAGAAGTATACACTGATAAATATTACGGAACTTTAAAATCTGAAGTGGAAAAGATCTGGAATCAGGGAAAAGTTGTTATTTTTGATGTAGACGTAAAAGGAGGAATTTCCCTGAAAAAATACTTCGGAGAAAAGGCTTTATCTATTTTTATAGAACCGCCTTCCATTGAAGAACTGGAACGAAGATTGATTTCAAGAAATACGGATGATGCTGAAACCATTAAAACCCGCGTGGAAAAGGCTGAAGAAGAAATGTCTTATGCCAGCGAATTTGACAGGATCGTCATCAATTCCGATCTTGATGAAGCTAAAAAAGAAATAGAAAGTTTAATAAAAAGTTTTATCAATAATTAATGGCTGGAAGATGGAGGTCAGAAGATGTAAGTAATATGCTTTCATCAAAATCTAACTTCTCATTTCTAACCTCTAACTTCTGATAATAAAAAACATTGACGTTGATATGAGTACCGAAACATTAGAAAAAGCTAAATCTGCGATTCCTGTAAAAGGATTCCTGGATATAAAAGATATTGCGATTCCTCAGGGAGAAGACTTGGTAAAGGCCATTCTGAAACTTAAGGAAGAGAAAAATGCTGTCATCCTTGCCCATTATTATCAACCGGGAGAAATTCAGGATATTGCTGATTTCCTTGGAGATTCTTTGCAGTTGGCAAGACAGGCAAAAGAAACCAATGCTGATATGATTGTATTCTGCGGAGTACATTTCATGGCTGAAGCCGCAAAAATTCTTAACCCAACTAAAAAAGTAGTTCTTCCTGATACCATGGCCGGATGCTCTCTGGCAGACGGATGTTCAGGAGAAGGATTGAGAAAAATGCGTGAGCAACATCCTGATGCTTTAATTGCCACATACATTAACTGTAATGCTGAAACTAAGGCTGAAAGTGATATCATCGTAACAAGCTCCAATGCTGAAACAGTGATTGAAGCCCTACCAAAAGACAGACCTATCATTTTTGCACCAGACAAAAATCTGGGAAGATATCTATCTAAAAAGACAGGTCGTGATATGATCCTTTGGGACGGAAGCTGCATAGTACATGAAGCATTTTCAATGGAAAGAATTGCAAAACAACTTGCAGACAATCCGGATGCAAAAATGATTGCACACCCGGAAAGTGAAGAAGCTGTTCTAAAATTAGCCCACTTCATTGGTTCTACTTCTGCCCTATTGAACTATGTAGAAAAAGACGATTGTCAGACATTCATCATTGCAACAGAAGAAGGAATTCTTCACGAAATGAGAAAACGTGCACCACACAAGGAATTGATTCCTGCATTGGTTTTTGACGAGAGTTGTAACTGTTCAGAATGTTTTTACATGAAACGTAACACCATGGAAAAACTGTATTTATGTATGAAATACGAGCTTCCTGAGATCCTTATCGACGAAGAATTAAGGTTAAAAGCATTGAAGCCGATCGAGGCAATGCTTGACCTTTCCAAAAGCATAAAGTAAACAAAAGAGGCTGTCTCAAAAGTGAGATAGCCTCTTTTTTATTTCAAAACTCCTTAGAGGTTCTTTAAGATACTCCACCATCCATGCAATCACTGCTGACAATCACACACATTTTACAATAAGTGGGAAGTGCTTGGTAAGTAGCGCACGAATAATCATTAGGTCCATTTCCAAAAGTAGCATTTTGTGGACACCCACCGCATCTTGATGGACCTGCTCCGTGCAATTCTTCTAGTGCTTTTCTGTTTAATTTCTTTAGATTTTTCATAGTAGTTTAATTTTTGATGTTAATATACTTATTTGCTATAATAGTCCGAATAATCCGGGCCGTAGCAATCTGCACTTACGTCTACACAGTTTCTGCAATTCGGAGATAATGCCCAATAGCTCCAGCAACTATTCGTGTACTCAGGCCCATCACCATAATTCCCGCCTGTAGGACAACCACTACATCCCTGCTGTTCCTTACCTTTGATATCTTTCAGTTTTGTTCTTGATAGTTTTTTCATGTTTAAGTTTATTATTAATTAGTATTTTAAAAAAAATATTATAATTATTTCTATTACCTATCTCCAAAACAGTAAATACTTACTCCTACACAGTTTCTGTTTCTGCAATAATCAGGTAGTGTAAAATAATTTTCACATGTTCCACCATATTCTGGCCCCGGTCCATACATAATATGGCTAGGACATCCGTTACAAATAGATGCATTGGCCCCTTCAATACTTTTAAGACTGAATCTTGATAATTTTTTCATACTATAAAAATTTTGAATGATTGTAATCTGATTCAAGTTACAGCATTGGAGCATAACATTTCCCACCCGGCTTTAGCCAACATCCCCATTTACCTCCTCCCATAAAACATACAAGCTGCTCACTGCCACAAGCATCAATTTGAATTTGTGTTGCACCACCACTGATACTTTTCTTTTGCTCTCGTGTTAATTTTTTAATTGTTTTCATAATGTTTTAATTTTAAAATAATAAGTAGAAAATACTGTTGTATAATAATTTTATTCTATTAAAAAAGATTAATAAGGCCCAAAGCATTCACTGCTTACAATTACCCTTCCTTTACAACATTCAGGTAAGCTATTAAAGTTATCACATGATCTTACATCATTTGGACCATAAGGCCCCACAGGACAAGTTTCATAACAATCACCAGGTCCTCCTCCATTAATTGATTTTAAATTTTCTCTCTTAATTTTTTTTGAATTTTTCATAGAATTTTTATTTTAGTTAATCTCATAAATATAAGATTTTTAATTAATTACACCAAATATTTCTCAACAAAAGGATTTATCATTTTATTTGTATTAAAAGTTGGCCATTCCAAAATAATTTGTACATTTGTTTTGTTACAATGAATTTTTCAAGAAACATATCTGATATTTCTATCCTGAAGTCACCCATTTCAGGAGTATCTGCTGTTTCCACATTCACAACTACAACAACTACCCCATAAAGGGGTAAATTTTCACATATTATTCCAGTACCCTGTACTCTTTTATAAAGAGTAACTCTTTCGTTTTATCTAACCTCAAATCAATAATTGATGAAAATTTTAAAATTCGGCGGAACATCAGTCGCCAATTCTCAGAATATCCAGTTGGTAGAAAACATTGTGAAAAAGGAATCTTCACAATGCAATGTTGTAGTTATAGTATCCGCACTTCACGGAGTAACAGACCTTCTTATTCAGGCTGCAGACAGTGCTTCCGTTAAAAATAATGACTATCAGTCACTTCTTAAAAAAGCAGAAGAAAAACATCTGAATCTTGTCAAGGAACTTATCCCGGTCTTAGAACAAAGTTCTTTATTGAGCTTTGTGAAAAAACAATTTAATGATCTCGAAGATCTTTACAACGGAGTTTTCGTTCTTGGTGAGCTTACTCCAAAAATCAAAGACAGAATTGCAGCCTATGGAGAATTTCTGTCCTCAAGCATTATTGCAGCCAGACTCCAGCATCAGGGATTAGACTGTTTATGGATGAATACTTCCGAACTCATTATAACTGACAGCAATTTTACCAATGCAAAAGTAAATTTCAACATCACCGAAAATAACTTTAAAAATTATTTCAGTCAGCATCAGCATCAGGTCATCATAGGACCAGGCTTTACAGCTCATGATGAAAATGGCCACATGACAACATTAGGACGCGGAGGATCAGATTATACTGCTGCTATTATTGCTGCTGCTATTCATGCTGAAGAACTTCAGATATGGACAGATGTGAGCGGAATGATGACTGCAGATCCCCGTCTGGCTACCCATGCAAAACCTATTGCAGAAATTTCCTACCATGAAGCCATGGAACTTTCTCATTTCGGAGCGAAAGTCATTTATCCACCATCAATTCAGCCAGTGATGGTTAGAAATATTAATCTTAAAATCAAAAACACATTTGATCCGGAAGCACAGGGAACACTGGTTACCCATAATCTGAATATTTCAGAAAACGAAAAACAGGAGGTCGCTGTAGGGATTTCAAATATGGGTAATATTGCACTTCTCACTTTAGAAGGCAGTGGAATGGTAGGAATTCCCGGAATTTCGGCCAAACTGTTTCAATGCCTGAGTCAGGAAAAAATAAACGTTATTCTGATTACTCAGGGATCTTCGGAACATTCCATTACCATAGCTATTCATGAGAAAGATATAGCAGCCGCTGAAAGTGCAATTAATGTTTCCTTTGCGGATGATATTAATTTAAAAAGAATAGCACCTGTTACTATTGAAACCGGACTTTCTATTGTAGCCTTAGTGGGTGAAAAAATGAAAAGCAGAAGTGGTGTAAGTGCCAAAATGTTTGGATGTCTGGGGAATAACGGCATCAATATAAGAACAATTGCACAAGGTTCATCAGAAAGAAACATCAGTGTTGTCATTGCTGAAAAAGATGCCAGAAAAGCAGTGAATGTTCTTCATGAAGATTTTTTTGAATCCGAAATAAAACAGATACATCTTTATATCTGCGGAACCGGAAACGTAGGTACTAAACTCATCCAGCAGATCTATGACCAAAATCAATATCTGCGGGAAAATCATTTCATCAATTTAAGAATTGCCGGCCTTTCCAACAGCCGGAAAATGATCTTTGCAGACAAAGGTATTTCTAAAGAAGAATATATCAGCTGGAATGAGTCAGGAACTGAAGCCTCCGCTCAGAGATTTGCTGAAGAAATCATAATCCGCAATTTAAGAAACTCGGTTTTTGTAGATATAACAGCAAGTTCTGAAATCCCAGAAGTATATGAGAGTCTATTAAAAAGGAGCATCAATATTGTTGCCTGCAATAAAATTGCCGCTTCATCAGATTTTGAAAAGTATACAACATTAAAGAATACGGCAAGAAACCACAATTGCAGTTTCCATTTTGAGACCAATGTAGGAGCAGGACTTCCGGTAATAGGCACCATCAATGATCTCATTAAAAGTGGCGATAAAATAACTTCCATTGAAGCTGTTCTTAGCGGAACATTAAATTTTGTTTTTAATGCTTATGACGGAAGCAGAACATTTTCTGAAGTAGTAGCCCAGGCACAGAAAGAAGGATATACAGAACCGGATCCAAGACTCGATCTTTCAGGAACCGATGTGGCCAGAAAAATTTTGATCCTTGCCAGAGAAGCCGGGTATCCATTACAGTTTGAGGAGATTGAAAATATAGGATTCCTTCCTGAGGCCTGTATGGAAGGAAATGTAGAACAGTTCTATGAAAAACTCACAGAATATGAAAATCATTTTAAATCTCTGTTTGATAGTGCACAGAAAGAAGGAAAAATTCTGAAATATACAGCAGAGTTTAAGGATGGAAAAGCTAAAGTAGGGTTACAGCATGTGGCTCCTGGAAGTGACCTGTTTCATCTTTATGGAAAAGACAATATTGTCATTTTTAAAACCTTAAGATATTCCGAACAGCCCTTGGTTATCAAAGGTGCTGGTGCAGGCGCTGAAGTAACAGCCAGTGGTATTTTCGCAGACATTATCCGTTCAGTTTAAAAACAAGAAATATGAAAAAAGTAAAATTAAAAATTCCGGCTACCGTAGCCAATCTTGTATGTGGATTTGACATCCTGGGCATGGCAGTATATGAACCTTATGATGAAATGGAAATCCGGTTATTAGAAACTCATGAAATCATTATCAGACATACAGATCCGTTTGGACTTCCTGAAGAACCCTTTAAAAATGTTGCAGGAATTGTGCTTTTAAAAATTCAGGAACATTTCAATTTAAAAAATGGTTTTGAGGTCATTATTCACAAACATATAAAACCTGGAAGCGGGCTAGGCTCCAGTGCGGCTAGCGCCGCCGGAGCCGCCTTGGGAGCCAATATTGTATTAGGAAATATCATGTCAAAAGATGAAATGATCCATTTTGCAATGTTTGGAGAAGAACTCGCCTCAGGTGTTCGTCATGCAGACAATATTGCCCCTTGCATCTATGGTGGGATCACATTGGTAAAATCTACAAACCCGATTGATATCATTCCTTTGAATGCACCTGATTTATTTGTTGCTGCGGTACATCCTCAGGTGGAAGTTAAAACTTCCGATTCAAGGCAGATCTTAAAGAAAACCATCACCTTAAAAAGTGCCGTTGAACAATGGGGAAACATTGCCGGTCTCGTAGCCGGTATTCAGAAAAATGATTTTTCACTGATCGGCAGAAGTCTCAACGATGTCATCGTAGAGCCTGTGCGAAGTATCTTAATTCCGAAATTTGATGAAATTAAGTCGAAAAGCCTTCAGATCGGGGCCCTGGGAGGAGGAATTTCAGGGTCTGGGCCTTCTATTTTTATGCTTACAGAAGAAAAAGAAACAGCTGAAAAAATTGCCGGTATGATGAAAGCAATCTATGACGAAATCCAAATAGACAACCTCGTCTATGTTTCCAAAATAAATCCGGTAGGAATTGAAATCGTTGAAGAACCAAATTAGAATAAAAAACAGATGAAATATTATAATTTAAAAGACAGTCAGGAAAACGTTGATTTCAGAACTGCAACCATAAAAGGACAGGGGAAAAATAAAGGGTTATTCTTTCCTGGAAGTATTCCGTACTTCAAAGAAGAATTCATTCAGAATCTTCATCAATATTCTGATGAAGAGATTGCTTATCAATGTATGAAAGATTTTACCGGAGATGAAATTCCTTCAGAAATACTAAGAAAGATCGTTGCAGAAACCATAAGTTTTGAAATTCCTTTAAAAAAAATAAATGATGACATCTCAGTGCTTGAGCTTTTTCATGGTCCTACCCTGGCATTCAAAGATATTGGCGCAGGATTTATGAGCAGATGTCTGTCTTATTTTTTAGAAGATAAGAAGAAAAAAGTTACTGTTTTGGTCGCTACTTCCGGAGATACCGGTGGAGCTGTTGCCCATGGATTCTATGATATCCCTGGAATTGATGTCGTTATTCTTTATCCTAAAAACAGAGTAAGTCCTGTTCAGGAAAAACAGCTTACAGCATTAGGAAAAAATATTTATGCCCTGGAAGTCAATGGGAGTTTTGATGACTGCCAAAGTCTGGTAAAGCAGGCCTTTGCAAATGAGGAAATCAACAGTCAATTATTTCTGACTTCTGCCAATTCCATCAATATTGCAAGATGGCTTCCTCAGCAGATTTATTATCTGCTAGCCTTAAAACAATGGCAAAAGATGGAAAAGAAAGCACCTGTTATCTGTGTTCCAAGTGGGAATTTCGGAAATATCTGCGCTGGAATATTAGCACATCTCCGTGGTCTTCCTGCCGACCATTTTATTGCAGCCTGTAATGCTAATGACGTAATTCCTGAATATTTAAGAACTAAAAACTTTAGCCCTAAAAAAGCCGTAGCTACTTTATCCAATGCTATGGATGTGGGAGATCCCAGCAATTTCATCCGAATTCTGGAACTTTTTAAAAATGAATTTGATCCTTTAAAAAGTAAAATCTCAGGGTATTCCATTGGTGACAAAAAAACGATGCAAACTATTACAGAAACTTATACTAAGTACCATTATATTCTGGATCCCCATAGCGCTGTAGCCTTTGCTTCACTACAACAATACCTTCAGGAAAATCCGGGCAAAAAAGGGATCATTCTCGGAACAGCACATCCTGTTAAATTTCCTGATGCAGTAGAAGCTGCAATCAAAACTAAAATTGAAATTCCCCAGTCTCTGAATGACCTGATGAAAAAGGATAAAAAAACTGTAGAAATAAATTCAGATTTTGAAGAATTAAAGCGATTTTTGCTTGACAAAAATTAAACAATGAGTAAAATATATCTTGAAGATGTAAAAATATATGCCTATCACGGGGTTTTGCCGGAAGAAAATATTATTGGGACCTATTATATTTTAAATGCAGAATTTCATACCGATCTGTGGAAAGCCTCAGAATCTGATGATCTGAATGACACCATAAGCTATGCCGATATTAATGATATTATTCATCAGGAAATGAAGATAAAATCCAAGCTTCTGGAACATGTGGCCGGAAGAATTATCTCAAAAATTCATGACCGTTTTCCACAGATCAGCTATATCAGGCTTAAACTTACCAAAACAGCACCACCTATGCAGGGAGAAATGAAAGGAGCAGGCATTGAGCTTGAAAAAAGTTTTAAGCCGGAAAATTAAAATTCTTATTTTTATTTCATTAAAAAAAATACAAAATTGAAACTCATTAAAATATTATTTTTAGTAGCATTCATCAATGCTTTCGGTCAGGGAAGTGTTGATAATCAATTAGCCAGTTATAACTTTCCGAAGATCAGATCCAGCATTACCATGCCGGTAACGATCCCGCTTACAGAGCTCAGCAATATGGTAAACGCTTCTGTAAAAGATCTTATCTATCAGGACGATTCTTATACAGATAACAATAATGACCAGTTTAAAGTTAAAGTCTGGAAAACCAGACCTATCCGTCTTGTAGGAGGAACCAGCCAAAACCTCCTGATTGAAGTTCCTTTAAAAATCTGGGCAGAAAAAGGAATCGGAACCCTGGGAGTTTATTCTTACCAGAATACTACTTTTGAAACGGTAATGTCCTTTAATACAACTGTTAGTTTTAAAAACAACTGGACTATTACCACCAACACTCAGCCTAACGGTTTCAGATGGGTAACAAAACCAGTTCTGGATTATGGCAGAATACAGATTCCTATCACTCCTATTGTTGAAAAAAGCCTGAAGGAGCAACAGCTAAAATTCTGTAAAACCATAGATCAGCAAATGGCAACCCAACTGAATTTTCAACAATATGCCGTTATGGCCTGGAATACATTTGCACAGCCATTCAATATTTCTGAAGAATATAATACCTGGCTGAAAGTAAGTCCGGTAGGCGTTAATATAACCCCGCTAAAATTCTACGGAAATCAGATCAATGCAACTCTTGGAATTGATATTTTCTCAGAAACCTTTACCGGAAGTAAACCGGCTACCTCTCCATCTGTAACTTCAGCAAGTAATTTCAATTTCTCTCCCACTGTTGCAGATAAATTTGTTTTACAGACTACGGCTAACATTCCTTTTACAGAAGCCAGCAATATGGCCAGAAAAACATTTTTAAATAAAGAATTTGACATCAGAGATTCCAAAGTAAAGGTAACAGACATCAGAGTATATGGTTTGGATAACAGAATCGTCATTGAAGCACAAACAGATGGTTACATCAAAGGAACAGCTGTTGTTTCAGGAATTCCGGTGTATGATGAAGCCAAAAGAAAAATAGTTTTATCGGATACCAAGTTCAAGCTTAAAACAATGAATATTCTTCAAAAAACAGCTTCTGTCCTATTTCAGGGGAAAATTGTAAAAATGATTGAAGAAGAATACGGAATTCCAACCCAGGAACTTGAAGAAACATCCAGAAAAAGCATTGAGGACGCTTTCAACAAAGAATATTATAAAGGATTAAAGATGAGTGGAAAAGTTTTCAATCTTAAACCAAGTAAAATACTTCTCAACAATACAGGAATCACTGCAGTCATTGACACTAATGCCACTTTAAAGCTTCTTGTCAACGGATTCTAAAATTTAAAAAACTAATAACCATCCATGAGAAAATTTTTAAAAATAGTTGAAGATCATAAAGCTTCGCTGGGAATCAGGTTTTTGAATAATCTTATTGATCTGTTTATACTAATCATTCTCAATCTTATTATAACTATGATCTCTGATATTCTTTATGCCCTTACTGATATTGAATATTTCTACTTTTACGGTAACAGTGCTGTATGGTGGCAGTTCCTCATCGGAAATATTAACTGTTTTATTTATTACTTTTCGATGGAAAATTTTTTAAACGGGAGAACAATAGGAAAATATATTACAGGTACCAAAGTAATAAGTACTGATGCCACAAAACCAACAACCCAACAAATTATTTATAGAAATCTTGCCAGACTTGTCCCCTTTGATGGACTCTCTTTTTTCGGAGTTAATGGATGGCATGACAGTTGGACAGATACAAGGGTAATTAATATTAAAAATTATGAGTCTGAAAAACAGGCTAAAAGCGAAATTGACGGTCTGGGAAAGAAAGAAATTGCATAAAAACTTTGGATTATATAGAAATTTAGCTATATTTGCACACCTCAAAAATGGTAAGACATGGTACTTTGGCCGAGCGGCTAGGCAGTGGTCTGCAACACCATCTACAGCGGTTCGAATCCGCTAGGTACCTCTAAAACCTCTAAATTTTATTTAGAGGTTTTTTTATTATATTTTTTGCAATATTTTACTTATCAATCTTAAAATAATCCAACCGAAAAACTAAGCTGAAGATAAAAAATGACTTAACGAAGCAACAGTCTATAGATCGGATTATGGATCAGTACCAAAAGTTGTGGATTACGCAAAAAGTTTGGTTAATCTAAAAAGAAAAAAAGATTTATCTTTTACTCCTCTGAGCTGTAATCTAAAGTTTTTGATTTTAGCATTAAAAGATTCAGCTGCAGCATTTGTACTTCTCTTATCAAAGAAGTTTAGAATATCTCTATAATGATTCATTATTGTCTTTCTTAAGATAGAAAATGATTTAAACCCTGCTTCTTCTACGTTTTTGAACCAATGGGCAAGCTTAGTCATAGCAACAGATTTTGTAATGTTCTGATTGTAAATCTTTCTCAGTCCATCAACTAAATGATAAGCTTTTTCAAGGTCAGGATATTGAGTAAAAAGAATGGCAGCCCTCTGTCTTTGGGATTCACTCCACTTCTTTCGGCTTTTATAAAGTAAATATCTACTCCTTGCTAAAAGTTGTTTCCGGGTATCTCCATTTTCTAAAACTTCTTTGGATGGCTCTTCAAACGTATTATTTTCCATTTCCATAGCTTCCCAACGATGTTGTATCCTAATCTGCTGAATAGCTTCTATAGCGAGTTTTTGAACATGAAAACGATCTATCATCTGAGAAGCATTAGGAAAACATCTTTTAGCTATAAGTTTCATTGATCCAGCCATATCCAGACTAATCTCTTTTACCATCATCCGAAGTTTTCTATTGATTTTTAATAGATGTTCTATAACAATACTACTCTGAGTACCTTTCACAATGGCTACAATACTGCCTTTTTTACCTTTCCCCTTCTTGGAAGTGAGTATAGTATAGAGTTCTCCATCTGATAAGCAGACTTCATCAATGGACAATTCCTCTGAGATATTTTCAGGAAAAATGAGCCAATATTCAGCGTGATCTTTCTCTGGCCAGGATTCAAACCTACTGAGAGCATTTTTGTACTGCCTCTGGAATTTTCGCCCATTAAGTCCGTAAAGTTCTGCAATCGTTTTGCAGGAAAGAGCTTTAGTATCTGCTAATTTTTTTTAAAAACTCAGCAAAGTCATGAGTCATTCGGGTTCCTTTCGCTATTAAGCTCCAGTTTCTCTGGAGTATCTCTCCTGTGGTTTTATCAATCCATCTTCTTCTTTTCACATGAAGCAAAACCTGCTTACCTCTTAAGGGAAAGTCCTCAACAATAATAGCGGAATGAAAGCCATTAGATTGATAGGGACGATGGGAAAACTCTTCAGGGATAATATTCTTCTCTTCAAAATCAATATGTAGGATCCCTTCAATATCATCTACATTGCTAATATCAAAGTGCTCAACCAAAAAATCAGGTAACAATAATTTTAATAGCTCGTCGGGAATATGCATCCTCAAAGTTAATCTCTTATTTGTTCCTCCACAACTTTTAGCACTGATCCCGGATTATTCATACTTACACTCTACATTACGGAAACCCATAACCTCCGTATCTCTTTTTTCTACACATTTGCATAAAGCCTATCCAATGAAAAAAGCAAAACTACGCGCCATCAGAAAACAAAAAGGCTATTCTCAACAACAGGTAGCAGATATCATTCCTACAGAAGTTTCCAATTACAGCCGGAAAGAAAATGGCTATATAAAAATCACGAAAAATGAATGGGAAAAGATAGCTCTCTTCTTCAATGTTCCTGTTGAAGAAATTTATGAAGCAGATTATACGTCACATCCTTCCAACGAAATCTCCGGGGAAAATATGCATACTTACATTTCCCAACTGGAAAAAGAGAATATTGCATTGCTCGAAAAAATTGAAATATTAAAAAATATTATTAATCATTAAGCTCTTTCAATCAAAAAGAGCCTGTTTAATAATGTAAAAAGTGATGGATAGAAAATCATCTTGCTCAAAGACAAATCAACATCAATACTATCTTTTATAAGTACTGTCATATACAAACAAAAAAAATCCTCGGAAATTCCGAGGATAAAAACTAATAACCATGAAAACTCAAATTAAACATGAGTTGCATTGGTATATTGAAAAATCGTGCCAAAAGTTATTTTTTATGAAAAAAAAATAAAATTAATTTAATAAACAGAGAAAATTAAATTAAAAAATAAACACTCAAAACCAATTGAACTTTAAATATATACAAATAATAACTCCACTAAACACAAACAATACAAATCCAGATCTACAATTATTAACAATTTAATAATTGAAAAAAAGTCTAAAAATAAAAATTAAGGAAATTTAAAAATTCTTCAAAAATCCAGCATAATCCAGAAAAGGCACAAAAAATTACAACTTGGCATAATTTATTCTATTATTTAACATAATATCTAAATCTAATATCATGTCACTATCATGTCACAAAAACAGTTTAAAAAAACAGATTTTGCTGAAAACAATGAAAAGCAATTTCAGATTGAGTTTAAGACGAATGAAATAGGTGAAGGAATAAGCCTTATTGTACAGAAACTGAATGAAAATGGAGAGTATGAAATGCTGCAAGCCCCGGTTCGAAGATTAAATGACAACATCTTTGTTGTCTGGGATCATCCTTTTGATGGCAGAATCCTTTTTGATCAATAAAAAAGCCTCCGGGTGGAGGCCTCAAAAAACACAAATGATGAAAAAAAATTTTATATCAGAAATAAAAATTAATCTTTTTAATTCTAACTCAAAATTAGATCTTACATTTTATCTATTTTATGCGTACAGTCATAAAAAACCTGCAAATATTACGTTCTGAAAGTAAATCCCAACTTCCTATTCTACTTTTTACACATAAAAAGTTCCCCGAAATGAGGAACTTGTAATTAATCATAAGGATATATGGAATAGAAGATGTTTACTCAAAGATACCTGAACCGTCTCCAAAAATATATGAGTACAGTCATCAACCACCACAAAAAAGAAAAGGCCTCCTTTCGGAGGCCTAAAAAACACAAATGATGAAAAAAATCTATTCAGAAAAATCCAAACAGAATATTGTATAAACTGTTTCTATATCCCGTTCTGGTATATTTAACAGTTATTAATTACCTATATTATCGATTAAAAAATCCTCATTCGAGGATTTGTAAATGTAGATAAATATTTTGTTTTGACAAAGTTATTCTTCCCATGTGATTGGAACATATATCGTAATGTATCCGTCATCATCTATATTTTCATCTGATACAGTAGCAATTACTGTTCCATAACCTACCCAGCCACCCTGGCCCTGAATGCCTGAAAATTCATAAGTTCCTTCCGGAAGATCTTCCTCAGAATACTGTGGAAGCGCACGGTGATTGTATTGGCCAGTGAAATAATCCACTCCCGTAGCTGTATTTTTGGCGACAAAACCTCCCAGATCAAATCCTGAACCTGAAAGCATTTTCGTTCCATTCATAGAGATCAATCCATAACGAACCGGATATGTCTTTGTTTTTGTATCCTTCACAGATACTTCTGTACGAGCTTTAGACGGAGATTCCACAACATCAGTGGAAGAAAACGAAGTAGTAACAGCCAGTAATCCTACTACAGCGGCTACTGTAAAAATTGATTTTTTCATATTGAAAGTAATTTAGTAACTCAAAAATAAGCATCGTAAATTAAATCAACAAAAATTATGGATTAACTATATTTTACGAATTTCTTCTAATAAAAAATCCCTCAGCAAACCAGGGAACAATGATAAATCTCGTTTATAACGAATAATTTTCAAATTTTAAAACTTTAATTCTCCTTACAAATACGTTGCTCAAATTTTACAAATCCCCTTTATTACGATGAAATGTATTAGGATTTAGAATTAATTCAATTATTTCAACATTAACTTTAACATTCTTTAACTAATTTTTGGCTTCATAATTGGAAATAAAACTAAAACTAAAGCCGTTTTGGCTTAAGCTTATTAAAATTTGAATTATGAAAAAGATAGTATTGGCAGGTTTTTTATCCGTTTTCTTATTTACGGCCTGCAAGAAAGATGATAAAGTTGCTGAAAAATCGCTGGAAGAGCAAAAGCTTGAATTCCAGTCGAGACAGCTTGAAATAGAAAGACAGAAACTGGCTATTGAAAAAGAAAAGCTGGTATACGAAGCTCAGAAAAAAGCTGATAGTATTACTGAAACCAAAAAAGCGAAAGCTACTGCTGAAAATAATTCAAAACCAAGAGTTATAAGAGAAACAAGAACAGTATACCGTGACAGAAACTCTAACTCCAATTCAGGAGGCGGAAGCAATGGCGGATATGCAGATAACGGAAGCAGTGCTTCACAGGGAACTACTCAGAAAAAAGGAATGAGTAAAGCCGCAAAAGGAACCATTATTGGAACTGTAGGTGGTGCCGCTGCCGGAGCCATCATTGCCAAGAAAAACAGAGGTCTTGGAGCCGTAATCGGAGGTGTCGTAGGTGGAGCTACAGGATATACTATCGGTAGATCTCAGGACAGAAAAGACGGACGAGTACAGCCTCGAAGATAAATTTTTTCACCATAAAATATAAAGATTGCTTATTTTTAGGCAATCTTTTTTTATGATACTGATTCTGTTTTCCACTATTTTTCTTCTTCCGGTCTTATTGGGACTCGGAAAAATCATGGAAAAATTTTCAGGAATATTATTTCAGGGAATTTCAGGAAAAATACTTTCAGGAATTATGGGAATAAGTCTTGTATGGACCGTTATTTCCTTTTTCACTCCTCTGAACATATATGTAGAGACCATCAGCATTTTATTGGGGATCCTTTATTTCTTTAAAGAAAAACTTTATCTGGAATTTTACCGGTTTTCAAAAAGAGATTGCTTTTTAACTCTGTTTATTTCCATCATCATTCTATTCACCGGAACTTATTATCCTTATATATTAGATCATTTCGGATATTATGTTCCCACAATCAAGTGGCTTACAGAATATGGACTCATCAAGGGTATTTCCAATCTGGATCTTACCTTGGGACAGATGTCAGTGTGGCATATTTTCCAGGCTGGTTTTTCCAATTTTTCAGATCCTTTTCTGAGAATCAATTCCATTCTCCTGATTATTTACACTCTATACAGTATTGAAAAAAAAAACTGGATTCATCTGTGTTTTATCCCGATTTTATTATTTTTTTCACAATCACCAAGTCCTGATCTTCCGGTCATTGTCTTTTCTTTAATTATTCTGAATGAGATAATATCCGGAAATAAAAACACCAGTCTCCTCTTTGCTTTTTCAGTTTTTGTTTTTTCTATAAAACCTACCATGATCTGGCTTCCTGTACTGGTTTTTCTTTGTCAAACTTTTATTTTCAAATCAAATTTTAAAACCCTGTTTTTCGGAAGTATCATTTTAGTTTTATTCTTTATTAAAAATATATGGACATTCGGATACCCTGTATTCCCAGTATCTATCGGAGACTTTGGTTTCAGCTGGAAACCGAATGATGAAATATTGAAAACCTCTTCCAAGTATGCTGTCATGAAAACCTATGACATGCAGTATTCTTATGAAGAAATTAAGAAGTTTTCCACATTGGAGCATATAAAAAACTGGTTTTTACTGAAGGGGATTAAATCAAAAATAAATATCTTTTTTATAGTAAGCCTATTTACTTTTTCAGTCTTTGCCTGGGTTAAAAAAAAGAGACTCATCACCCTGATCTGTATTTCCCTATGGATAAAAAGTATATTGGTGCTAGCATTCTCAGCACAATACAGGTTTTTTATTGATGTATTTTTCATCATATTTTTTGTTTTGTTTTACGAATACTGGGACAGAAAAAAATCTATTGCTGCTTTTTCTGTACTTAGTTTATTCTTTATTTCACTTTTGACTTTTCCTGGTATTATTCAAAAATACATTCCAAGTTTTCAGCTTGGGAATTTTATGGCCGGATTTAAAAAAGATCAGTTTTATCAACCATCAGTTTACTATTACCAACAATTCAATAATTGTAAGGTTGGGAATTTAAAATTCAATGTCTCCAGAAATTATCCTTATAATTTTGAAACTCCCTTGCCGGCTATATCTCCAAGCTTTATTTTTGACGATGTAAAAGCTGAAATTTTCCCTCAGCCTATCAACAAAAATGACATCAGCAAAGGATTTATCTGGAAAAGAATGACTTCCGGAGAAAAAAAAGAAGCCTCAGCAGTCATCAATATTATCGAAAACACTGATAAATAGAACAAATGCTGAAACTTTATTATATGAAGAAAAAAAGGTAATTTTGTATTATGTTCAACACATTAGGTAATCTTCTTAGTCTTACAACATTTGGAGAAAGTCACGGAGTGGCTTATGGCGGTATCATCAATAATTTTCCGGCAGGTTTAACGGTAGATCTCGATAAGGTTCAATATGAACTGAACCGAAGAAAACCCGGCCAGTCTGCTATTGTTACACAACGAAAAGAAAGTGACACAGTAAAGTTCCTTTCCGGAATCTTTGATGGAAAAACAACAGGTACACCCATCGGTTTTATTATTGAAAACGAAAATCAGAAATCAAAGGATTATGACCATATAGCTGGAGCGTACCGTCCGAGTCATGCAGATTTTACATATGATCAGAAATTTGGTTTCAGAGATCATCGTGGCGGAGGTAAATCTTCGGCAAGGGAAACCATGAATTGGGTAGTGGCAGGAGCTTTAGCCAAACAGCTTTTACCAGAAATTGAGATCAATGCTTATGTTTCTTCTGTAGGTGATATTTTCTGTGAAAAACCCTATCAGGCTCTAGACTTTTCTCAAACTGAAAGCAATGATGTACGTTGCCCGGATGCTGAAACAGCAGAAAAAATGATTGCCAGAATCAAAGAAATAAAAAAGGAAGGAAATACAATCGGTGGAACCATTACATGCGTGATCAAAAATGTTCCTGTAGGAATTGGTGAACCTATATTTTCAAAACTTCAGGCAGAACTGGCAAAAGCAATGCTGAATATCAATGCCTGCAAAGGTTTTGAATATGGAAGCGGTTTCTGTGGAGCAAAAATGACAGGGAAAGAACATAACGATCAGTTTAATACTGATTTTACTACAAAATCTAACTTGTCAGGAGGTATTCAGGGAGGAATTTCCAACGGAATGGATATTTATTTCCGTGTAGCCTTCAAACCGGTGGCAACGATTCTGAGACCTCAGGACAGTATTGATAAAGAAGGAAATCCTGTTATTGTAGAAGGAAAGGGACGTCACGATCCGTGTGTAGTACCTAGAGCTGTTCCTGTAGTGGAAAGCCTTGCTGCATTTGTACTGGCAGACCTATTTTTGATTAATAAAACAAGAAATATCAATAATTTTTAACTAAATATTCGGGTGATGAAAAATTACTGGGATCAGGGAATTTCGTTTGAAGAATACCTTCAAATCGCACAACAAAGATTAGATAATCCTGCCAACGAACAGGAAATCGAATATAAACAATATTATGAGCTTGGGCTTCATAGAATGGACAGAACAATAAAGAAGTATGTTCCGGATGAAGACCAGAGAAAAGAATTAGCAGCCAAAAATTTTGACGGGAAGATTTTAATTATTTCCGAGGCTTGGTGTGGAGATGCCAGCGCAACAGTTCCTGCGCTTTTTAAATTCTTTGAAGGTCATAATGAGATCAGAGTTTTTCTAAGAGATAATGACAAAAGCCTGATCAACCAGTTTTTAACCAACGGTACAGAGTCTATTCCTAAAGTATTAATACTGGACAAGGATTTTAATGTAAAGAATTCATGGGGCCCACGCCCAAAGTACGGGTATGAGTTATTAATGAAATATAAAGCAGACCCTGAAGGGTATCCAAAAGACACCTTCTATAATGATTTGCAGATTTATTATGCTAAAAACAGAGGTAAGGATGCCGTACAGGAAATCTTAGATCTGTTATAAACAACAGAATATGAAAAAAGGTATTATTTATATTGCATTAATTGTCATCATCGGTATCATTGCATTTATACCGGGAGTAAAGGATTTTCTGAAAAATCAGTTCTTCCCTATTGCTACCATTGAAAATGCAGTACACATCAATGAAGAGGATTATGATGTAGATCTTAAGGGAATCAATGCTCCAAGCACTAACCTTAAGAACTTTAGAAATAAAGCGGTTTTCCTGAACTTCTGGGGAACCTGGTGTCCGCCATGCAGAAAAGAATGGCCATCTATTCAGAAGCTGTATGATTCCAGAAAAAACAATGTAGATTTTGTACTCATTGCAATGAATGATAAGGAGGAAGATGTAAGAAAATTTTTAAAGGAGAATAACTATACGGTACCGGTCTATATTGCGCAGAGTCCTCTATCTGAAAAGATCCTTCCTAAAGTTTTCCCAACTACTTTCCTTCTGGATAAAACCGGCAGAATCATCATTAAGGAAGATGCCACAAAAGATTGGGACACAGAGACTGTGCATCAATTTATTGATAATATCATCAAATAATTTTTTAACTAAATTTTATAATTTGTTGGTATAGGATTTGTGAAATTTATAGTGTTGAAAAATTTGTTTAAATCCAAACACAAAATGAAATATTCAAAATTAAATCTTGCAAAAGAAGCTATCAGTCACAAGGGCTTTGTAAAAAAGATCCCTGATATTTTCAGAATGGTCAAAATGTGGAGAAAAGGAACTTATCCTATGAGATCCATTGACATTATTCTTCCCCTACTGGGAATTTTATATGTGATCTCTCCTATTGACCTCCTTCCTGAATTTGCCATCCCGGTACTTGGAGTAATGGATGATTTGGCCGTATTGTCACTCACCATTCCAAAACTCGTCAAAGAGGTTGACAAATTCTTACTTTGGGAGGCTGAACAAAAATACAATGGGTCTCAGGTCATTGATGCTGAAATCGTAAAATAATAGTTTATTTATATTTTTTAAAACCATTCTGTTTAATGCAGGATGGTTTTTTATTAATCAAATAGGTGATAAATTTTTAAGCCTTATTTCAAATCCTTAAATTTGCACTATCTAATAAAAAATAATGGAAAGTAAAAAAGAATTCTTCTTGGAATGCTACAAGCTAGGCATCATTAAATTTGGAAGGTTTACCTTGAAAAGTGGCATCGAAAGTCCTTTTTATGTAGACCTGAGACCTTTGGCTTCGGATCCTAAAATTTTAAAAAATCTTGCTAATTATTTATTGGAAATGCTTCCATTGGATAATTTTGATTTAATCTGTGGAGTTCCTTATGCTGCTCTTCCTATGGCAACAGCGATGTCACTGGAAAGCTATATTCCATTAATTATTAAGAGAAAAGAAGCAAAAAGCTACGGTACCAAAAAACTGATCGAAGGAATTTATCAGAAAGGTCAAAACTGCCTTTTGGTAGAAGATGTTATCACTTCCGGAAAATCTTTGGTGGAAACAATTGCTGAAGTAGAACAGGAAGACCTTAAAGTTGCAGATATTGTAGTAGTACTGGACAGAGAGCAGGGTGGAAAACAGCTGTTGGAAAGCAAAGGGTATAGAGTACATACTCTTTTCAACATTTCTGAAGTATGTGGAATTCTTCAGGAAACCGGAGAGTTATCTGATGAAGAAGTGAAGAGAATTCAGGATTTCCTACAGGGTAATCACATTCAGTTTGAAGAAGAAACCAGAAGTTCTTATGAGCAGAAGCTGAGCAACACACAACATTCTGTTTCGAAAAAATTACTGGAAACAGCTTTGGCAAAAAAATCAAACCTGATCGCTTCTGCTGATGTAACAACTACTCAGGAACTATTGGAATTAGCAGAAAAAGTAGGTCCGCACATTATTGCTTTAAAAACTCATATCGATATTATTTCCGATTTTGATTATGAAAAAACGATCACTCCATTAAAAGAAATCGCTGTAAAACATCAGTTTCTATTGATGGAGGATAGAAAATTTGCAGATATTGGAAATACTCAAGAATTACAGTTTACAAGCGGAGTTTTCAAAATTACAGATTGGGCTGATTTTGTAACGTCTCAGGTAATCGGAGGTTTCGAATCATTGGACTGCTTCAAAAATGTAGGGGTTGTAGCCATTGTTGGAATGTCTTCAAAAGGAGCTTTAACAACAACCAGCTACCGTGAGGAGGCTTTAAAAGTAGCTTTATCGCATCCTAATGTAATCGGAGGGGTTTCTCAAAATAAAATTACTGAAGATCTTCTGCTATTCACTCCTGGGGTAAACCTTGCAGATTCAGGAGATGGAAAAGGACAGCAGTACAATACTCCGGAACATGTTTTCAAAACTTTACATACAGACTTCATCATCGTAGGAAGAGGAATCTATAAATCTGAAAATCCGGAAGCAGCAGCTGTAACTTATAAAAATGAAGGTTGGAATGCTTATATTAATTCTTTGGAAAAAAAAGAAATTCAAAACTAAAATCTTATAAAGTATATACAAAATAAGCTATATTTGAGACTTTATCACGGATATTTGAAAAAGATCAGCATTTGTCTTATTTTGTTTTGTGGAGTCGTACAGGTTTCTGCACAGAAAGACAGTATATATATTGGAGCAAAACTTTCTCCTGACAGAAAAACCCTTGAGGTAAACCAGGAGATTGTTTATTACAATCATTCTGACAAAGAACTGCAAACTGTAAAACTTCTGAATTGGGTTTCCGCCTATAACAGACGTGGAACTTCTTTAGTCTACAGAAAACTGGAAGACAGAAACAATGATTTGCATTTTGCAAAGAGTCCTGAACTGGGAAAATTACTGGAACTGGATATTAAAGATTCAGAAAACCAGGAAATATCCGTAAATGCTATTTCAGATGAAAACCTTTTCCTTCCCCTGAAAGAAGCATTAAAACCCGGCGAAAGTATCACCCTGCAGCTACACTACCGTATGCAGCTTCCCGATAAAAAATTTACGGGATATGGAACATCCGGTCAGAATACTGCTTTAAAATATTTCTTTATTGTTCCGGATCATTTTGATCCGGACAATATTTCTGAAAGAAAATACCACGATATCGAAGAGCCCGTTAGTTTCAACACTTTCTGGACAGTAAATTTTGATATTCCGGTAAACAGCTTTATCGAAAGTAACCTACCTCAGATTCAGATGAACTCCTTCCAGGGCTATTTGGATTCTGATCCTGAATTTTCAGTTTCACCCAATACTTATCCTATCATAAAAACCAATATTGATGGTACAGATACTGAAATTAAGTTTGGTTATAACCTTAAGCCTGAAGAAAAACAGAACCTGGAGTTTTACTTACCTCTTCATTTAAAGTTCCTTAAAGAAAAAATCGGATCTCTTCCGAAGAGTATATTTATCTCAGATAAGTTCAGAGCAAAAGAAGATTTCTTCGGGAATAATGATATTACTTTCTGGAAATTCAGATTCCCTTTATTTACTGATGCTGAAAAAACAGACCTTGATTACTTCGGAATTATCACCAAAAAAGTTCTTGATGAGAATATCATTGCTGATAAACAAAAAGATCATTGGTTTAAAAGCGGTTTAAAATCATATCTTGAAATTCAATACCTGAAAAAGTTCTATAAAGACACCAAACTTTTAGGGATGCTGCCGGAAGCCAAAATATTCGGGATCAAACCTTTAAAATTATTTCATGCATCCAAGGTAAAACTTCTGGACCGTTACGGATTAGCTTATCAATATATTATGCTTCAGAACCTGGATCAGAAAATTGATGAAAAATTCACCTCTTTAAGCAACTTTAATGATATGGCGATCAGCAGTTTTGAGACAGGAAGCCTGTTTAATTATTCTGCTGATAAAATGGGAGATCAGAGCTTTAATGATCTTATAAAAGAATATCTTTCAAAAAACTCAGGAAGAAAAGTAAATCCTGATGATTTCCTGAAACAGCTGTCTGAAAAAGAAAAGTCTGCCCATTATCTGGGTCATTTTTTCAATCAAAAAAACAGAGTGAATTTTAAGCTGAAACATATTAAAAAGGAAAATGATTCTTTACAGATCAAAATTGCCAAAAATACAGATGCTTCTATTCCTGTAAAACTTGAAACAGAAACCAGAGACGGAGAAATAAAATCCTATTGGATAGAAACAGGAGAAAATGAGAAAACTAAAGATATTTCTCTTCCTGTATCTGATAATATTTATAAAGTAACCTTAAATAATGATTACATTTTCCCGGAGTCCAGCTATCGGGACAATTTCTTATATGCCAAAGGATTATTTCTAAATACAAAAAAGCTCAAATTTAAACTTATAAAGGATATTCCGAACCCAGAATACAATGAAATTTATATAAGCCCCAGAATTCGTTTTAACAACACTTACGATAAATTCTTATTGGGTGCTAATTTTAAAAATCAATCCTTTTTTGATCAGAAATTTCTGTATTCATTTACGCCAACATATAGTACAGGAACAGGTAAACTGACTGGTTCAGGAGCAGTTTCCTACTCTTTTCTGCCAGCTGAAAGTGTATTCAGAAGTATTACATTTGGAGTTTCCGGATCTTATTTTCACTATGACTATGGGTTAGCATACAGAAAAGGTTCTGCATTTTCAACATTCAGCTTCAGGAAAAATCCAAGGAGTACAGTAAGCAGGAGTATTGGAGTTTCTTATAATTATTTTGAAAGAGATCTGAGCCCTGTCATGATCGCCAATGATGACTACAAAAAATACAACCTTTGGGGATTGGGATACGGTTATAGTGACAGCCAGATGATCCACGAAAAAAGCTTAAGCCTGAGTGCTCAGGGAATGGAAGACTTCAACAAAATCACTGCCGAAGGATTCTACAGATGGGAATTTGCTCCAAAACAAAAGCTGAGCGTCCGATTATTTGCAGGATATTTTCTAAGAAATGATACCCGAAATGACTTATTCAATTATGGGATCTCAAGAGTATCCAACTACACATTCTCTTATAATCTGTTAGGAGAAAGTGCCAGCAGTGGTCTTCTTTCACAGCAGTTTATTCTGGCTGACGGAGGGTTCAAATCGTTTCTTCCCGGAACGGTTAATCAATGGATCACTTCTGTAAATGTAGACTCCAGCATATGGAAGATTTTTCATGTCTATGCCGATGCAGGAGTATATAAAAACAAGGATCATTCTGAAAAATTTATCTGGGACAGCGGAATTAAGGTAAGAATCATCCCGGATTTCCTTGAAGTTTATTTTCCGGTGCAGTCTTCATTGGGATTTGAGCCCGGATTCAAAGATTATGCGAAACGGATCAGATATACGCTGGTCCTTAACCTTGGATCTATCATCAATGCAGCAAGAAGAGGCTGGTATTAAAAATAAAGGAACAGCTTAAAACATAAGCTGCTCCTTATCAAAAAATATTGAAAAACTAATCTTTTACGATCTTTTGTGAAACCGGTGCATTATTTATTGTTCCTGTTACAAAATAGGTTCCCTTAGGAAGTTCTGTAATATCTATATTCTGGGCAAATTTTGTAGGTGATTTTTTAACAACCTGCCTGAATGTATCATATATCCTGACATCTTTGATCTGCATTCCGAAAACTACCTTACCATCTTTAACAAACGGATTCTGAACAAACCCTCCTTTTCCAGCTCCTTCTGCAGAAAAATCTGCCATATTATCACTGTTATTCTCTAAAGTCCTTCTGATAGCCGTTGATGCTGTAGGAGAAGGAGCGGGGCCATCACCTTTAAACTGGTCTGCATTAGCACCATACCCTACAAAATCCAGTACATTAGAGGCTGACGGGCTTGTCACCTGTACAATATTTCCAGCCAATACTAATTTTCCGGATGTACCTGAAATTCTTATTCCCACAGATTTATTGGGAGTTCCGTCAAAATTCGTAACCGTTGTTGCAATAAAATCGGGTGTTTGTAATGCTTCCACTCCTCCATCCACTGCTGCTTCCTGGATCAGATAAGTCTCCTCCGGTCCCAAGGTAAGATCAGGCAGCGTATGGTATTCTGTAAAAGCTCCGATTGCCGGTGCATATTGTATACTTGCCCCTGTCAAAGAAACCAGTGTGGTTCCTATATTTTTCAGAACAATATAATTATTTTTGAAAACAGCTCCTGAATTTCCATTTCCGCCATAGATCTCATTGATCACAATCTGGGCATTTGCAAAAGCAGTTACCAAAGTTAAACAAGCAATAGTAAATATTTTTTTCATTTAAATAATTTTAAACATGATGTCGTTGTAAAAATATCAAAAACAAAACCATTTAATTGGGAAATTACAAAAATTCCATCATAAACATGCTATATTCCAACAATTAAAATTAAGTTATCAACATAAAAAAATCCGGCCATTTCTTCGAAATGGCCGGATCATATTTTGATCTAAAAACTAAATTTAAATTAGTCTTTTAAGATTTTTTGAGATACTGCTTCTTTGTTTACTGTACCTGTTACGATATAGTTTCCTTTTGCTAATTCAGCAACATTTACAGTTCCGTTTTGTTTTACAGAAGCTTCTTTTACAATCTGTCCAAACATGTTGTATACTTTTACATCTTTAACATCTGCTCCGAAAGTAATTTCGCTGTTTTTCACGAAAGTGTTTTTCACGAAGTTAGCAGAAGATTTTCCTTTGATTTCTGTAACAGCTAAGGTTCCAGTAGTTACCTTAATATCATCAATGAAGAATCTATTGTTAGATGCTACTGCACCCTCAAACTTAAGCGTTACAGCACCAGTAGCTCCTGTAATATTAACAGTATAAGTGCTAAATTGTCCTTTTACTAAAGTTACAGATGCACTATTTAAAGTTGCACCCGTTGCAGAAACATTCAAAGTAGTACCTTCATTGTTTCCATTCCAAGCTCCTGCTTTGAAAGTTAATGTTGCATCACCAGATAAAGTAAAAGAAGGTGTAGTAATAGAACCTTTTGCAGAACCTGTTCCTGCTTTAAGACATCCATTTCCTTTATAGATTTTAGCAAATGTCCAATCCCCTCCTGTTGTATAAGAACCTGTTCCATCAGTAAATGTACCAGCTGCTATTTGTCCGCTCCATAATCCATCTGTTCCACCTGTCCCAACTACATCATCAAAAGTAGCATTGAAAGCTGTTTGAGCAAAAATTCCACTTGCTACCAAAACAGTAGCAAAAAACGAATAAAGTTTTTTCATGATTTAAAATTTTATTTATTAATAATTTTCGTAACAAAATTACATCATTTTTCTAATTTCACACAATAAATAGGTTAACTTTTTGTTAATAATAGTTGGTTTATTGCTATTAACATTTTTTAGTTATTTTTACGAATTATTTTTCAGGAGTTGCGGAACATTTTTATCCTAGTCGTTGTATTTTTCTTTGGCATATTTTCAGGAAATGCTCAGGTATTCTCATGGAAAAATCCAAACGTTCCTGAAGACAGCATCAAAAAGGACAGTATTCTGGCAGCGAAGTTTGAACAGGACATTTTTGCAAAAGATACTTTAGACTTTATACGCACCCACAACAGAATTGTTGTTGACGAAGCTGTACTGGCTAAAAATGATAAAAAAAGATTTTTGGGAGAACTTAATTCCAAAGGTTCCATTATCCGTGGGATTACATTTGGTAATAATCAGGGACAATCTGTGCAGAGTTCCATGGATCTCCAGATTTCTGGCCGCCTTTCCAAAGATGTGACTATTTTAGCAAGTATTTCCGATCATAATTTACCTATTCAGGCAGACGGATATACTCAGACTTTAGAAGAGTTTGACAAAATCTACATGCAACTTAATATTAAGGATAAATCTATTCTTAGAGCAGGGCATCTCGACCTGATGGAATCTAAAAATTATTTTGCGAAATACCAGAGAAGAAGCATGGGGATTCAGTTTCAGACTGAATTCGGAAAGGAGAATAAAACATTTCTGGACATTTCTGCAGGGGTGGCGCGAAGTGAATTTCACAGAATCCGTTTTCAGGGAGTTGAAGGGAACCAGGGTCCTTATCGTTTGACAGGAAAAAACGGAGAGCAGTTTATTACGCTGATTTCGGGTTCCGAGCAGGTATTTATTGACGGAATCCTAATGAAGCGTGGTGAAAACCAGGATTATGTCATCAACTATAATACCGGTGAGGTTACTTTTACCAGCTTCCGTCCTATTTTCCAGCAAAACTTCGTCACTATTTCCTACAACTACGCGAACAGGAATTATTCAAGATATTTATTTACAGGAAAACTGGAACATCAGAGAGAGAAATTCAAGGTTGGGCTGAACTGGTTTATGGAGAATGATAATAAAAATGCTCCTCTTGCGCTAAGTCTATCAAAAGAAGATGAACAGATCCTTGCTAATGCAGGAAATGATCCCAATTTGATGTATGCTTCATCTGGAGTGGTTACGGAATATGATGTTAACAAGATCTTATACCGTTTAACTGCCGGAAATTTCTATGAACTTTCTACAGATCCAAATGAAACTCTTTATCAGGTTTCGTTCACCTATTTCGGAGCTAATCAGGGAGATTATAAAACGGCACAGACTACCAATAACGGACGTGTTTTTGAATATGTAGGTCCCAATGCCGGAGATTACAGAGCCGTAAGAAAACTTCCTTCTCCACAGAAATCTCAGGTGTTCTCCCTTAATTCTGAATATTTGCTGGAAGAAGGAAAAATCGGAGCTGATATTTCTTTAAGTAATTATGACATCAATTTATTTTCATCAAAGGATTCTGGCCAGAATATGGGCTATGCATGGCGTATTTTTGGGAATAAAACATTTACAAAAAACTCATGGAAAGGAACTCCAAGCTTTGAATACCAATATATAGACAAACAGTTCCATATTCTGGACCGTATCAATGACGTGGAATTCTCCAGAGACTTCAACTTAGCTCAGGAATTCAACAAAAAAACACAGAACCGATTTATTTTCAGCTTTTTAAATAAATGGAATAATAAATCCACTTTGAATTACCGTGTCAATTATTTAAATGAACAGGATTCTTATAAAGGGCTTAAAAATGACCTGGATTTCGGTTGGATCACCGGAAGTTTCTTTACAAAAGGAAACTTATCATTCCTGAACACCAATGCTACCCTTCAGGACACAAAGTTTATCCGTGGTGGAGTTTCAACAGAATTTACCGGAAAGAAAGGAAGCTGGACTTTAGGAGGAAGCATGGAGCATAATGAGAAGAAATACAATGACACCCAGCTTATGGATGTCACAAGCTTCAGCTGGAAGGAAATCTTTGTTCAAAAGAAAATCGGGGACAGCACCCGTACAAAGCTGCTTGCCAAGGTATATATGAGGGATAATGATTCTGTACGGGACAACAGACTTCAGAACATGAACAATATCCTGGGAATCATGGCGGAAAGCCAAATCATCAAAACAGAAAAAACGACTTTAAATGCATTGATTCATTACCGGAAATTCTTCTATCAGGGTAGTGATATTGAGGTAACCAGAAACAATGATTTTGTGGTTGGAAATATTCTCTATAATCAACAGCTTTTCAGAAACGGTATGCGTTTACAGGCATTCTATGAACTTGGAAACGGACAGGAAGCGCAGAGAGAGTTTCAATATATTAAAGTTACAGACGGACAGGGTGTTTATAAATGGACGGATTACAATGGTGACGGCATTCAACAGCTTGATGAATTTGAAATTGCTGAATATTCTGATTTAGCTAAATACATCAGGGTTTATACCAATTCCGTACGATATATCCCATCCAATAAAAATAAAATACAGCTGGCTTTATTTGTAAATCCGGCCATTGTCTTTAATTCGGAAAATGCCTTCCTAAAACGTTGGAACTTCAACATTTCATTAAACTCTCAAAATTCATTCTATAAAAAAGATAAAGTTTTGGTGTTGAATCCGTTTGAAAAAAACAGTGATCAGATCCTTAAAAATCAAAATATTTTAGCCTCCATACAATTTAATCCGACTGATAAATCCGGTTGGAACGGGAATTATCGATTTATTACGAATGACAATCTCATCAATGCAAATTTCAGTAATGAAGAACGTGAACAGACTTCTCACTTCCTGAATATTGGATACTGGTTCAATAAAGAATTCAGAGTAGACTGGGAAAACTCCGTTCATGATATCAAAAACTCATCACAGTTATTTACAACTAGAGATTACCGTTTAAATAATTTTGAAACCAAGCCAAAAGCCACTTATAAATTTACAGATGCTCTTCAGGCAGAACTTTCTTCTGCTTACCGCCAGAAACAAAGAATAGACGGGGAAGAATTATTAAAAGCTTTTGATATTACAGGAACCGTTCAATGGGAATTCAGAAAAACCTCCGTTCGTGGAAACTTCTCCTTTATCAACAATAATTTCAATGGAAACAATTTCAGTATTGTGGGTAACCAAATGCTTGACGGTCTGAAACCAGGAAAAAATCAGGTATGGAGTGTATTCATCCAACAGGCCATTAATTCATTCATCCAATTGAACCTAAATTACGAAGGAAGAAATTCAGGAGAAAGAACGATTCATATTGGAAGCATGCAGGTAAAAGCAAGCTTCTAGAGATTTAAGGTTTAAAATCAGTCATTCTTATTATAACAATTTTTCTCCCCCCACTCTCCTACTTTCATACTCTAAAACCCTAAAACTTTTCCTCCTTAATACTCTCCCACTCATTTCAAACTCATCACTTACATTAATAGATAATATCATATTTTCTAATAATCAGAATTTTGTAAATTTGCACCATGATAAAAATAGGCAACATAGAACTGCCGGAATTTCCACTTTTGCTGGCTCCGATGGAAGATGTAAGTGATCCTCCATACAGACGTTTATGTAAAATGCATGGTGCAGATTTAATGTATTCGGAATTTATTTCTTCTGAAGGATTGATTCGTGATGCTATGAAGAGCCGTAAAAAGCTGGATATTTTCGATTATGAAAGACCAGTCGGGATACAGATCTTCGGTGGTGATGAAGAAGCAATGGCCATGTCTGCGAGAATTGTTGAGACAGTAAATCCAGACCTTGTAGACATTAATTTTGGTTGTCCTGTAAAAAAAGTAGTCTGCAAAGGTGCCGGTGCCGGAGTTTTAAAGGACATTGACCTGATGGTTCGTCTTACAAAAGCAGTAGTGAGTTCCACTCACCTCCCTGTAACGGTGAAAACCCGTCTGGGATGGGATAGCACCTGTATCAATATAGATGAAGTGGCAGAACGTCTACAGGAAACCGGAATCAAAGCACTTACCATACATGCCAGAACCCGTGCACAGATGTACAAAGGGGAGGCAGATTGGGAACATATTTCAAGAATCAAACAAAATCCTAATATTGAAATTCCAATTTTCGGGAACGGTGATATCGATTCTCCGGAAAAAGCATTGGAATACAAACAGAAGTATGCTTGTGACGGAATCATGATCGGGCGTGCGGCCATTGGCTATCCATGGATATTTAATGAAATCAAGCATTTCTTTAAAACAGGAGAGCACTTACCAGCTCCCACTATTTCAGACCGGTTATTAGCGGTGCGTCAACATGCAGAATGGAGTGCGGAATGGAAAGGAGAAAGATTAGGATTGGTAGAAATGAGACAGCATTACGGTAATTATTTCCGTGGAGTTCCTCACTTTAAAGATTTCAGAAAAAAATTCCTGGAAGTTTTCACATTAGAAGAAATGGATGCCCTAATTAAGGAAACTCAACAATTCTATGAAGAATACCAAGCCCAGGTATAAAAAATAAAAACCATCAAATTGAATTGATGGTTTTTTTTATTGTTCTTGAATATCGATTTTAATATCCGTCTGATGAAGATTCATTTTTAATTAATCCCAATGCAGAAGAAGTTCCGATTCTCTTTACTCCCATATTGATCATTTTTTCAGCATCTTCAGGAGTTCTTACTCCTCCGGCAGCTTTTACAGGAAGTTTTCCTGCATTATCAAGCATTATCTTTATACCTTCAAATGTTGCTCCGTTAGGTTTTCCATCTGCAGTCTCATAAAAGCCGGTTGATGATTTAACGAAAATTTCAGATAAATCATTCGCTGAAAAATTCTCTTCTGCCCAATTTGAAATACTTTTGGTAATGTCAGCAATCTGCTCATCAGTTAGAGCAGCAATTTCAATAATCCATTTGACAATTTTATGATGGTCCAAAGATAACTTCGTACATTTCACAAATTCTTCTTTTACCAATGCAGTATTTCCCTGAAGGTAGGCATTGTAATTAATTACAAAATCCAGTTCATCTGCTCCGTCTTCAATAGCTTTTGAAGCTTCAGCAAGTTTCTCTTCTATTGAGTATGTTCCTTCGTGGAATCCTATTACAGTTCCTACTGCAACATTTGAATTTCTCTCCTGAATATATTTTTTGATCTCAGCTACATAATCCGGACGGATCATGACGGCAAAAATTCCATTATCTATGGCTACCTGGGCAAGTTCTTTATCAATCTGAAGAGTTCCTTCATGTGAAATACCTGATTGTTCCGGTGTCTTCAAGTAAGTTGAATCCAAATATTGGGCTATGTTCATATCGTTATACTTTCAATTGTCTGTAAATACCTTGTTCCAAAGATATGAAAGTTTCTGTTCTTGTTACTCCTTTCAGTTTTTGGAGTTTGTTAAGGATTTGCATCAAATGGTCGTTATCCTTACAAAGAACTTTCAGGAATATTGTATAATTACCGGTTGTATAGTGGGCTTCCACTACTTCATTGATATCATGCAAAGATTTTACCACTTCAGGATAATGGCTTGGCTGATCCAAGAATACCCCAATGTATGAAATCACCTTATACCCGATTTTTTTAGGATTCAGGAATGAAATTGAGTTTTCAATAACTCCTGCATGTTCCAGTTTTTTAATCCTTTGGTGTACTGCTGTTGTGGAAATTCCCACATTTTTTGAAATGTGTGCTAAAGAGGTTTTAGCATTATCCATCAACATGTAAATGATTTCTTTGTCGATAGAATCTAAATGATAGCTTGTGTTGCTCGAATTTTTCATTTTCTACTTTTTTATTATTTATGTTTTTTATGATAAGCTTTTAAACTTTACAAAAACCGGGAAGTGATCGCTGTATCCGCCTAAATACCGGGTACCGGCATAAGTTCGGAAAGGTCGACCTTCAAAATTTCTGGTCCTGCTGCTAATTTTTTCAGAATTGAACACACAGGCTTCCTGAAAAGCCAGCGTCTTATTATCAAGGAGGGATCTTGACATAATAATCTGATCATAGAGCAATCCAGACTTATAATGAAAAGTAGAATAATTTCTTGTAGAAAACAACTCCTGAAAAGGGTTCATTAGAACCTTCTCATGATCGTTGTCATAGAGAATTTGCACTAAATTTTCATCATCCGGGTTTTCGTTAAAATCACCACACAATATGACATGTTCATTATCATCACCTACAATTTTCATAATCCGCTGCCGGATCTCATTCAATATAAAAGTTCTCTTGGGTTTATTGATATCTTTTTCGCGCTTAGAGGGAAGATGGGCGATAAAGACATTAATAATTTCCCCTTTATATTTAATTTTCGAAAACAGTACGTCTCTGGTTGTGTCGTAATTTCCAGTGTTTTTATAGGTTATTTCAAAAAAGAAAGTAATGGTCTCAGAATCTATGACCTCTACTTTATTTTTATCGTATAACATGGCTACATCTACCTTTCTTTCATCCATAGAATTGTAATGCACAATTCCATATTCAGAATTAAAGGGTTCCATTTCTACAAGATCTTCTAAAACTTTCCTTCCGGAAACCTCAGATAATCCTATGATAAATGGTAATACTTCATTTTCCTCCTTCATCAATTGAAATACGTGAGAGATTTTAAAAAGTTTATTATTATATCTTCTCTCATCCCAATTTCTTAAACCTGACTTAGTAGGATCTAATTTATGGACAGGTTTCGGATCGGGTAAAAATAAATTTTCAACATTATAAAAAGAGAACAGTTCCATCAACACAAATTTCTATACTTTAATTAATATGTTCTTTTCTTCTAAATGTAAATTTATTATTTTTTTTCAAATTTCATTGATCAATTTACAATATAATAAATCAATTTCTAATAAGAAATATTTCAAAAGTAATAAAAAAAATCAATAAAACCATTTGTAGTGAATTAAATTTTCAATTAATTCGCAATTTTATTCAATATATAAAAATTAAAATAATAAATAAAACAACAAATAATCGAAACAAAATTCCAACTATAAAGCCAAAGTTCCTAATATTTTTCTTTTCACTTATAACAATAACAAATATTATTCCATTTAATTTGTAGACAAATAGAATAATTAAAAAAAACAGGGCTTAAATGATCTGTAACACTATATTAAAGGAGATCAGGACGTTTTTCTTTAGTAATTCTTACTGCTTCGTCATGACGCCATTCTTCAATTTTACGAAAGTTTCCGCTGAGTAAAATCTTGGGAACATCAAGTCCTTTATAGCTTTCTGGTCTTGTATAAATAGGTGGCGACAGAAGATCATCCTGAAAACTATCTGTTAAAGCACTCTGTTCATCATTTAAAACTCCCGGGAGCAGTCTTATAATAGAATCTGCCAATACACATGCAGCAAGTTCACCGCCTGTAAGCACATAATCACCAATAGATATTTCTTTGGTAATATGAAGGTCTCTTACTCTTTGATCTATTCCCTTATAATGTCCACAAAGAAAAATCAGGTTTTCTTTAATAGAAAGAGAATTGGCTATTTTCTGATTAAGAGTTACCCCATCTGGTGTCAGATAGATTACCTCATCATATTCTCTTTGAGACTTTAGTTCTGAGATACATTTATCCAATGGTTCTACCATCATCACCATTCCTGCGCCACCGCCGTAAGGTTCATCATCAATTTGCTTATGTTTATTGATTGCCCAGTCTCTCAGGTGATGAAAATGTACTTCTGCCAGTCCTTTGTCCATTGCTCTTTTTAAAATAGAGGTTTGAAATGGACTTTCCATCAATTCTGGAAGTACGCTTATGATATCAATTCTCATTGTAATGTTCCGTTTTTCTTAGTAGGTATAATAATTAATCTTAAGGAAGAATCCTTGTTGATATAGCTCCACATCCAGTTGAAGAATATGGCCAGCTTATTTCGAACGCTCAAAATTAGCATTAAATGGAGAAACATCCAGAAATACCATGCTAAAAATCCCTGAAATTTTATGAAAGGTAGATCTACAACTGCTCTGTGCTTCCCTATGGTTGCCAGAGAACCTTTGTCATCGTATTCATACTCTTTCCATTCACTTTCATTTTTCTTTAAGAGATTTTTACCTAGATTTTTGGCCTGATTAATGGCAACATTGGCTACCTGTGGATGTCCTTGTGGATACTTTGGAGTTTCCATATAAGCAATATCTCCGATGGCATACACGTTATCATACCCTTTTATTTTGTTGTATCGGTCTACGATATATCTGTTTCTGACTAATTTTTCTTCAGGGAAACCATCGATTACATTTCCTGTAACTCCTGCAGCCCAGATGACATTATTGGATGGTATTTCTTTACCGCTTTTCAAATGTACTTTATCTCCATCATAATCTGTAACAACTTCTCCGCTCATGAATGTGACTCCAAGATCTTTAAGGTACTTTTCAGATTTTTCCTGAGCTTCACTGCTCATTACTGCCAGAGGTTTTTCTGTAGAGCTTACGAGAATAATCTTTAACTGATCGAAATTCATATAAGGATAATCTCTTGGTAGAATATCTTTTTTCATTTCGGCAAAGGCTCCTGCAAGCTCTACACCGGTAGGGCCACTTCCTACAATAACGATATTCCAGTTTCCGTCATCGCTTCGGCTTTTTTCAATAATCAGTTTTTCAAACGTCATCAGAACATGATTTCTGATACTGATTGCTTCCTGGGTATTTTTCATTCCGAAGGCTTTCCCTTCCAGGTCTTTATTACCGAAAAAATTAGTTTTACAACCTGTTGCAATGATGAGTTTATCATAAGTAAACTCTGCCTCATCTGTAATAACTTTATTGTTTGTGGCATCAATTTCTCTAACGTCCGTCATCCGGAACTGTGTGTTTCTGGATTGCTGAAAAATTTTTCTGAAGGGAAAAGAAATATTGGAAGGTTCTATTCTTCCAGAGGCTACCTGATAAAAAAGCGGCTGAAACATGTGGTGGTTCATCCGATCCAGAACAATGACCTTTTTGTTCTTATTATTCAATGTTTTTGCAAGCTGCAGCCCCGCAAATCCTCCTCCTATAATGATGATTTTTTCGCGTGTTTCCATAATACACAAATTTACTGATTTTATTTAGCATTTAGATGTGAAAAAAGTTAGTTTTGCAAAACTTTATGACACAAAAAAAGTACACCAAAAAAACTGCCAAACAGATTCATAAGAACAGACGGAACAGCTATTTTTTCCGTCGAAGAGTGATATTAGCCATCTTAATTGTAGCTTTAATCGGGACTGGGTTTTATCTTAAGCAATCTGTAAGCTATTATTATGCATTATACTTTAATAAATTCATACATAAAAAACTTCACAACAGCGAAAAGGAAAGTTCAAGAATCCAGAGAGTGTTAGCCAATAATCTTGATAAAACCTATGGCTTTGATATTTCTCACTATCAAAACAGGGAAGACATCAAATGGGACAGTCTCAGTATCGGTAATAAAACCATTCCTTTGGAATTTGTAGTCATGCGTGCTACTATGGGAAATAAAAGTGCGGATAAACATTTTGATGAGTTTTGGGAAATGGCTAAAAAACACAAACTGATCCGTGGCGCTTATCATTTTTACAGGGCTGATGAAGATCCGGTGATGCAGGCTAATAATTTTTTAGCAAATGTAAAACTAGAGAGCGGTGACCTCCCTCCGATTCTGGATATTGAAAAGATCCCAAAACGAAAAACGAATAAAAAACTGATAGAAGATTTAAAAGTATGGTGTAAAATTGTGGAAGAAACCTACGGTGAAAAGCCTATTATTTATACATATTACCATTACTATAAGGATTTTCTGAAGGGAGAGTTTAAAGATTATCCTCTGTGGCTGGCCAATTACAATGACGTCCCAACACCATCTCCTGATGACCAGTGGGATTTCTGGCAATTTACAGAAAACGGAATCGTTCATGGGATTAATACTAAGGTAGATTTGGATATCTACAACGGCAATTCATGGTCTCTTAAAAGACTCACATTAGATTAATAAGGCTGGATAGATGGATGCCGGGAGATGGAAGTTTCCTGAACACCAAATATCAACTTTAAGTTTATTTTCTAATGATCCAAAAAAGCTTCATTTCATTTCCATATTGAAATAAAATGAAGCTTTTTAAACTTACTACCTCCATCTTCCCGCTTCCCTCCTATTTATTTCTTCCCAAGGAAACTCAGAATATCTGCATTAAGCTGATCTGGTTTTTCAAAAGGCACCATGTGGGTAGTGTCCTTGTATATTTTCATTTCAGCATTAGGAATCTGTTTCGAAATAAATTCGGTATGATCCGGTTTAATTACATCTCTGTCACCAGCAATAACTAAAACGGGACTTTTTATTTTACCTAGATCATTTTTACTGATATCAGGCTGTGTAAGCATTATTTTTAAAAGTCTGCGTTCCCCAAATGTTTCTTCGGACCCCATATCATTTAGTTGTTTCATCTGATTGGTAAACCGTTCGATAAGCTTATCTTCTACTCCTTCAGGAAAAGCATTCGCTCCAATAGTAACCAGTTTATTAAGACGTTCAGGATATTTCAGCGCAAATTCAAGTCCTGTATTTCCACCATCACTCCAACCAACTATATTTATTTTATCCAATTTTAGTTCATCTGCCAATGCTTTTACATCATCAGCAAAAACTTTATATGTAAAATCTTTTTTGGAAGTGTCTTTGCTTTTCCCTTGTCCTCTTGTATCTACTGCGATCACTTTATACTGCTTGGCCAGAACCGGGATTTGCTGATAAAAATCTTTAATACTCCCTGAATTTCCGTGAAGCAATACCAAAGGTTCACCTTCTCCATATACTTCATAATAAAGATTTGTATCTTTCAATTCCAGGTATTTTCCGGCAGAATCATTTTTACCATATATGGATTTATCTGCTTCCTCAATATTTTTTGAATTATCAGCAAGCCATCCCTGAGAAATAATGTCATCAGTATAGCCGCCATCATCATCCTTGGTATCTTTATCGTTCCCGTTTTTATCCATTTTCACATCGATATTAATGGCTGGTGCAGCAATTGTCATTTTTGTCCAGTCTCCATAGAACTCTCTGATGAAGCCCGTTTTGAACAATGCAGCACTGATTTTAATGAATCCGTTAAATTCTTTTAAAAAATTAATCCCTACAAAGAACTTTCCTTTCACCCAGATATTATGATCATTAACATCGAGCGTGTAAGTTCCATCTTTAATCATATCCTCAGTAAGCTCCACTGTGATTTCTTCATCCAGGAGGTTCTCATCCGGATAACCATCTTTCTCACTATATATACTGTATCGCATCAAAACCGGTTCCGTAGAAGAATATTTAGCGATATTCAGATTAATGTTCTTGATTTTGGAATTTTTCTTTGCATTAAATTCTAAAGCAGTTTCCCCCAAGAAACCAGCTTTGTCTCCTACTGGATTAACAAAATATAAAATACTTTTGGTCTTCGTTTTTACACCCCAATTCTTATCTACCAGCTTTTTAGGTTTAATTGCAATTTCTTTGATGGTTTTAGTTTTCTCGTTCAAAAATACCTTCTGAAGATCATGGGCTTTAAAATTCTGTACTGTTTCTTCATACAGCTCATACCCTGGTACTTCTATTTTTACTTTTTGTTGCGGATCCAAACCGGTAAGATCTATTGAAAAATTCCCTTTTCCGTCAGAAATTGTTCCGGTGGTCTTCTTGTCCACCCCAATTTTCACATAAGGCACAGGTTGATTTTCATTTTTAGAAATAATGGTCCCGGAAATGACCTGTGCGTTGAAAACTGAAACTGTAAAAATTAAAGATAAAATGCTAAGTTTTTTCATGTTAAAAGTTTGGTGCAAACTTATCTATTTAGAACGGTCAACATTCATAAGGCATTATTAAAATTAATTCCTTTTTAGTTAAAGTTATTTTAAATTTCTAACAACCCTTTACATATTAACTGTCCTCTATAAAATTTCCATGATTTCCTCCCATGAATTCACTCTTCTATAGGTTTCATTTTCCACCAGTTCATTATGAGGCTGGGTGAAAATCAGTCGTTCCCCTGAGAAATGGTCCAAATTCTTAGGATAATCATCAATCATTACATCTCCTGCCACAACTTTTTTACTTCCGCAAAGGACAATCTGTTCCCAGGTAATGAATGGAAAATGTTCAGCCAGCCAGTCATATTTTTCTCTTAAGCTGTTCGGAAACTCCATTCCTGCGGAGACAATATACAATTCATATTTACTGTTCAGATATTCTATTGCTTCTTTACTTCCTTTCATTAGAGGTAATGTTCTGAAAAACCCTACTTCATTCACATGCTTCTTACCATTGGGAAAAACTTCCAGTTCAGGTTTTCCTGTTATTTCATTAAGCTCAACTTCCTTTCCGGTATCTCTTTTTTCAAACTGAATCAGCTGATGGTATACATCTGCCATTACCCCATCCATATCGACAATCACTTTTTTCATTTGTTCTTAATCGGTTTTTTAAATTATTATTGTTTAAGTCTGAATACTTTATACCAAATTTACCAAATCGTTTTCTCAGATAGCAGGTACAGTTTATTAAAAAATTATAAATATTCATTTTTATAAAAGAACTTCCGGAAAGTTTTGTGCTGACATTTTCGTATTTTTGCGACTCATTTCAAAATTAAAATCAAACTATTAATTCCCAATGAATTACGTTTCTGCAGAAAATCTTACCAAATCTTACGGCATCAAAGTTTTGTTTGAAAACATATCCTTTCACATCAATGAAGGAGACAAAATTGCCATTGTTGCCAAAAACGGAAGTGGAAAATCTACCCTTCTGAAAATTTTAATGGGTAAAGAAATTGCAGACAGCGGCACTGCAATCATTAATAAAGATATCCAGGTTGTTTTATTCGACCAGGAAATTGATTTTGATTCCAATCTGAGCATTGAGGAATTCATGATGACTCTGGATTCTGAACCTATTCTTGCTTTGAAGAATTATCACAAATCTCTTCATTCCACAGATCATGATTTTATTGAAAAAGCACTGGCTGATATGGAAGCCCATAAAGCCTGGGATCTTGAAAATGAAATGAAACAGATTCTTTCTCAGCTTAAAATTACGGATCTTGATGCCAAAATGGGAACGCTTTCCGGAGGCCAGGTCAAGCGTGTTGCTTTAGCCAAATTATTGACAGAAACCAGAGCTGAGCATAAGCATACTCTACTGATCATGGATGAACCTACCAACCATCTTGATGTGGATATGGTGGAATGGCTTGAAAACTATCTGAACAAAGCAAAAATAACGTTACTGCTCGTTACCCACGACCGATATTTTCTGGACAGTGTCTGCGATATTATCTGGGAAATGGAAGACAGAAATCTTTACGTTCACAATGGTTCATACGCAACCTATCTTGAGAACAAAATGATCCGTGAAGATAATATGAATGCAACCATCGATAAAGCCAATAACCTTTACAGAAAGGAACTGGAATGGATGCGAAGACAACCGAAAGCAAGAACCACAAAATCTAAAAGCAGAATAGACTCCTTCTATGAAACAGAAAAGGTAGCTAAAACAGACACCAGAAAACAGGGTCTGGAACTTGATTTTGAAATGAAGCGTCTGGGAAATAAAATTCTGGAACTGAAAAACATTGATAAAAGCTTTGGAAATAAGGTTCTGTTAAAAGATTTCAGCTACCAGTTCCAGCGTGGTGAGAAAGTAGGAATCATTGGAAAAAACGGTGCCGGAAAATCTACTTTACTGAATATTATCCAGGGATTGGAAAAGATAGATAAAGGTGAGATTGAAACAGGAGAAACTATTTCTTTCGGATATTTTGCCCAGAAAGGTCTTACTTATAAAGAGGATGAACGTGTGATTGATTTCATTAAGGAAATTGCAGAATTCTATCCTTTAGCCAATGGCAGAAGCCTTTCTGCATCACAATTCCTGAGATTATTCTTATTTGACGACCAGACACAGTACTCTCCTATCTCAAAATTATCAGGAGGAGAAAAAAGAAGACTGCACCTGATGTATATTTTATATCAGAATCCTAACTTTTTGATTTTTGACGAACCTACAAATGACTTGGACCTTCCTACATTAACGGTTCTTGAAAACTTTCTACAGCAATTCCGGGGATCTCTGATCATCGTTTCCCACGACAGATATTTCATGGACAGAATTGTAGATCACGTTCTTGCTTTTGAAGGGAATGGAAAAATCAGAGATTTTGTAGGAAACTTCTCAGAATACCGTGAGGCCAGAAGCCGTGAAGAAGCTTTAGAAAAAAATACAACGGCAAAAGCTGAACCTATACCTATAAAAGAAACAGTTGTTGCTACAGAAAATACTTCATCTTCCAATGCTCAGAAAAGAAAATTAACTTTTAAAGAACAAAGGGAACTGGAAACTATTGAAAAAGAAATGCCAGGGCTGGAAGAGCAGCGTGCAAAAATATTAGATCAGCTCAATAATGAATCTGATTATGAAAAAATAGCCAAACTTTCTTCTGAACTGGAAACGATCTCTGAAAAACTGGAGAACCATGAGATGAGATGGCTTGAACTTCAGGAAATCATATAAAAAATTAGGAGTTATGAATGAGTTCAGAAAGTTTGAGAGTAAGAGGGTTTTAGGGTGAAAGAGCAGAAAAATTCTACTTCAGATTACCCGTAACCTTGAACTTTAAACTTTGAACTCATTGATAACTCATTTTTTAATTTATAGTACGATGATCTTTCCTCCTTCTGTACTTGTAATGGATGCATCGATGATCGTCATATTCTGAATCACTTCTTTTCCCGGTGAAGGTAAAGGATATCCAAATACAATATGTTCATAGATTTGCTGGTAATAATCCATATAATTTCCGGCTTCACTTGAAGTAAATATTCTTTCTGTTTCTGAATTTTCATTCAGATAGTTTAAAATTCCGTCTGCTTCTTTCAAAGGCTGCATCCATTCTTTTCCATAAACAGGAATGGAACCTGCCACCAATTCCGCTTCCTGATTATCGGTTCTTTCCTGAAGGAGACTTCCTCTATCACCATGAATTTTATAAGCGTAATGATCTTCTTTAGTGAAAACGGAAGATTTTAGTCGTACCCTCAGATCATTTTTATAGAACAACAAGATCTCGAAATAATCATTGGCATATTCTGTACCTTTCATTGAAAATACATCAGCAAAAAGTTTTTCAGGATATCCGAAATACTGTATCGCCTGGTCCACAAGATGCGCTCCAAGGTCATGCAGTGAACCCGAACCTATCTGATCCGGATTTTCTTTATGCTGTTTACCGCTTGGCGTAGTACGGAATCTGTCAAAACGGATCTCTGCCTCTTTGATATTTCCTAATTTCCCTTCCTTTAAAACTTTTTGTACCTGCTGGAAATCACGGTCAAATCTTCTGTTTTGATACACACTTAAAAATAATCCTTTCTCTTCTGCCAGTGTTACCAGCTCTTCCGCTTCTTCTACATTTACAGTAAATGGTTTTTCAACGATAATGTTTTTGCCTGCTTCCAATGCTTTTTTAGCATATTCATAATGAGTCTGAACCGGAGTGTTGATAATGACTAATTCTATATCTGCATTCTGCAGCATTTCTTCTACCGAACGATAAATAGTAGCCTCAGGATATTTTTCTTTAGAATCTTCTTTACTTCTTTCTACTACTGCAGAAATAAAGAACCCCGGATGTTCTTTTAAAAAAGGAGCATGAAATACCTTTCCACTCATTCCAAAGGCACAAAGCCCTGCTTTTACCAGTTGCATATTTTAATTTTTCAACAAATATATTCATAAAAAACGCCGGATTATCCATCTACAATAAGGATAGAAACAATCCATATATTTCACCCTTAAAAGACATGACAAAAATCATACATTAATTTTTATTCATTCTAAACAAATACTTACATTTGCGCCTTATTTAAAACTGTTCTACATAAAAATAAAATGAAAAGACAACTACTTTCTTTAGGTCTTCTATTTATCGCTATTTCAGCAAGTTCACAGCTTAAAAACGCTGAAGCAGATACCATCAGAACCCAAACCATTGAAGACATTAATCTTCACAAAACTGGAAATCCAAACCAGGCGAGACCATTATCTACGAAGTCTAATCTGACGGTAATGGAAACTCCTCAACCGATTGCTATCGTTACCCATGAAATCATTGAGCAACAACAAGCGAAACAATTGAGTGACGTTCTTCAGAATGTAAACGGGATGTATATTACTTCATCCAGAGGAAATTCTCAGGACAGCTTTGGTGGACGTGGTTTTATTTTAGGAAATGATAATATTTTCAAGAATGGATCAAGAATAAATAGCGGAGTTTTCCCTGAGGTAAGTGGTCTTGAAAGAGTAGAAGTTTTAAAAGGAGCCAACGCAATGCTTTATGGAAATACGGCTGCCGGAGGTATTATTAACATGATTACCAAAAAGCCTAAATTCAATTTTGGCGGAAGTCTAGGATTAAATGGTGGAAGCTGGAATACTTATAAGCCTACAGTTGATGTTTATGGCCCATTATCTAAAAATATTGCTTTCAGAGTAAACGGAACTTACGAATATGCTGAAAGTTTCAGAGATGTTGTACAGTCTGAAAAATATTACTTCAACCCTTCATTTTTATTTAATTTAAGTGAAAAATCTCAATTAATTGTTGAGGCAGATTATCTTAAAAATAATTTCACCCCGGATTTCGGACTTGGATCTATTACCGAAAAAAACCAAAGCTACAGATTGAATGACGCTCTTCCCAGAAATGTCTTCTTCGGAACAGACTGGCAATATCAGGATGTACAGCAAGCTTCTACGAATGTAACCTTTAACCACCAATTTAACGAAAGATGGTCTTTGAATGCTACGGCTTCTTACCAAAACTATACTAAAGATTATTTTTCTTCTGAAAGAGTACAATGGATATATGACACTAAAGATAAAACTGTAGATCCTAACAGATTATCGTGGAAAAGGCCTTTTGGTAAAACTTACAACGAGCAAAATTACACTTCTGCACAAGTAAACATTAATGGTGAGTTCAATACCGGAACAATCAACCATAAAGTATTAATTGGTGCAGATGCAGATTATAGCCAGGCAGATGCTTATGCTTATACTATCACGGGTCCAACAAATCTTTTATACCTGGATGATCCTTCAACATGGGGAAATGTAGGTATGCCAAATTCTACTCTTAGTACAAAAAATAGAATCAATACAAGAAGAATCGGCTTCTATGCACAGGATTTTATCAGCTTAACAAAGCAACTAAAAGTAATTGCCGGGCTAAGATGGTCTTATATAGAAAATATGCCTACACTGACTACTCGTTTTACATTAAATGATAAAATTGAAGTAGCCAATTCTTCAACATCAGACAATGCATTTTCTCCAAAAGTAGGTTTGGTTTATGCACCAAATGAAAACCTTTCGGTATTTGCAACGTATACAAATTCGTTTGCATCAAATGCAGGATATACTTCGGATCAATTTGGTACAGTAAATACCACTAAAATTGATAAAGATGTTCAAAATCAGTTAACAACTTTATCAAGACAAAGCATAAAACCATCAACCGTTGATCAATACGAAATTGGTGTTAAAAAGAATTTCTGGAACAATGCTTTAGCGGTTAACTTAACGGCTTACCAGATTATGTACAATAATTATTATCAAACGTATTGGTTCGCTTCTTCTACAAACGGAGCTCCGGTAAATTCAACAGATACCAATCTTAAAGAATTTGCAGGAAATATGAGAAGCCGTGGTGTAGAATTAGATATTACAGGAAATCCTACAGAAAACTTATCTATCATCGGAGGTTTTTCATATAACAACTCTGTTTACCTTGACACTCCTGAAAAGGGATATGTTGAAAAACAAAGACTGGTAAGAACACCAGCTACAACAGCGAATGCTTCTGTTTTCTATAAATTTACAAACTATGTAAAAGGATTAAAAGTTGGAGCTGGAATTTATTATATCGGAGACAGAATCGCGGGATGGAATGATTCAAAATCAACAAATACAAGTAGAGACAATGTGAGTAGAATGTTTGATTTAAAAGACTATACTACTGTTTCTGTATCAGTTGGCTACGAGTGGAATAAGTTCTCTATCCAGGGAAGAGTGGGTAATCTATTTGATACAGTCAATTATAATGTTCATGAGAATTATTCAGTAAACCCGATTACGCCAAGAAATTATTATTTTACGTTGACATACAAACTGTAGAATTAAACATATAATTACTTCTTTATTAAAAGTGGAAATTGCATTTTTGCAGCTTCCACTTTTGAAATTTAAAAACAAAACAAAAAAACGATATGGATAAGATTAAAGACACAAGAAGTTTCATGAGAATTACACACCGTTATCTGGGATATTTTCTGGCAGGTATTATGGCTGTGTATGCCGTAAGTGGAATTGTTTTGGTCTACAGAGACACCGATTTTCTAAAGAGTGAAAAAAAGTACGAAAAGACTTTATCCGCAAACCTTTCTGAAAAAGAACTGAAAAAGGAATTGAAAATGAAAGGTCTTGAAGTGGAAAAAACTGAAGGTACCGTTCTTCATTTTAAAAAAGGAACCTATGATTCTTCTACAGGGGTTGCTAAGTATTCAAAAATGGAACTGCCTTTTGTACTGGATAAAATGGTTTCTCTTCACAAATCACAGTCTAAAGATGCTATTGCTCCTCTAAGTGTATTTTTCGGAGTTGCACTTTTCTTCTTTGTAATCTCGAGTTTCTGGATGTTTAATCCTAAGACAAAAGCTTTCAAGCGTGGAATCAAGTTTACAATTGCAGGACTTATTATATCTATTCTCCTTTTGTGTATTTAAAATGATAAAAGAGAATTAAGATTTTTTAAAAATTCAATAATATTCCCTTTTGGCTTTCTGACTTCATTATTAATAATTATGAAATATTCAATAATAATGTTAAAAATTTCCATCCTATCTCATTGATATTATTAACATTAATTTAGAAAAATTGTCTAAAATTAAGACTCTGGCACATTTATTGTTTTTTCTATAATTCGTGAATAATAAACATTTAATTATTAAAATAATAAATTATGAAAAAACTTATTTTAACAGGAGTATTAGCCGTAGCAGGTTTAACAGCAACTGCAAACGCTCAGATTCAGAAAGGTAATTGGATGGTAGGAAGTAGTTTAGTAACAAGTAATTTCGGATTAAACACAGGTGGTGGATACCAAATTAACCTACAACCAAAAGGAGCTTATTTCATCGAAGATAATGTAGCTGTTGGTGGATATGTAAATTTAGGTATCGGTAAATCTTCTAAAGATTCAAGTACAAGATTTGATTATGGTGTAGGAGCTTTAGGACGTTACTATCTTTCTCCGGGAGAACAAGGTGTTAACAACTTATTACATCACGGAAGATGGTTCTTCGAAGGTAACGTAGGTGTTGGTGGATATTCTATCAGCCAAGGAGGTAACTCTACTACAGGTCTTGACTTTGGTGCTGGACCAGGTTATTCTTACTTTATCACTCCAAATATCGGACTAGAAGGTTTGGTAAAATATGCTGGTGTTACAGGTTTTGGAAATACAGGATTAACATCTAACATTACTTTTAATCTTGGATTTAGTGTTTATTTACCAACTTCTAAAGCTAAGCAAGTTATTAACGACGTTAAGTAATCAATTACTTATACACTTTATAAAAAATTTGAAAGCGCCCCGAAATTTATTTTCGGGGCGCTCTTCGTACAAATTAAAACTAAACTATAAAAAATCAAATAAATCATGTATTGGGTTGGGGCGTATATCTTAGGTACGGCTTTATTTCCGTAACGCCTTTAGGGAATTTTTTGATGGCCTCTTCTGTAGAAACCGTTGGCGGAACGATAACATCCTCTCCGTTTTCCCAGTTGACAGGAGTAGCCACCTGATAATTGTCAACCAATTGTAAAGAATCCAATACCCTCAGGATTTCATTAAAATTCCGTCCTGTAGAGGCAGGATAGGTAATAATAAGCCTTACCTTTTTCGCTGGATCAATAATCAATAACGAACGCACTGTTGCTGTAGCAGAAGCATTAGGATGAATAAAATCATACAGTTCTGAAACTTTTCTATCCTTATCCGCTATGATCGGAAACTGAACTTCAGTATGCTGAGTTTCATTAATGTCTTTTACCCAGTTCTGATGATCCTCTACCCCATCCACACTTAAAGCAATTACCTTTGTGTCTCTTTGGGCAAATTCAGATTGTAATTTAGAAGTATATCCCAATTCTGTAGTGCACACCGGTGTATAATCTGCCGGGTGCGAAAACAGAATCCCCCAGGAATCCCCCAGGTAACTATAAAAATTAATATCCCCCGCAGAGGTTTCTGCCTGAAAGTTGGGTGCTGTATCTCCTAATTTGATTGACATAATATTTCGCATTTGTTAGTCTACAAATTTAATAGACTTTTTGACACTAACAAAATTTTTAATGAAAATTTATATCTTTAAGGTAAAATTTTATTCATGGAGAAAACCGGACTCACCTACATTGACATGGTGTATAAGGTATTGGAAAGTTGGTATGTAACGTTTGCAGAGCTTACCCCTAAACTGATTGTCGGCATTTTAGTATTTACATTCTTCCTCATTACAAGTAAATACATGAGCCAGATTGCCGTAAAACTATTTCACAAATTCTTCCCTAAAAGTGAGAAAGAGAGCTCACTGGTGACCTTAATCAGTATCTTCAGGTTCCTGATTATGCTGATGGGAACTTTTATTTCCCTTGAAATAATGGGATTCAGTGGGTTTCTGTGGAAATTTATAGGAAGTTTGGGAGTAGCCGGAGTTATTGCCGGAGTCGCATTAAAAGACCTTGTTTCAAGTATCTTTTCAGGAATGCTTATTGGTATTGACAAAGCCTTTAAAGTGGGTGATTATATTACCATCGGAGCTCATTCCGGTACGGTACAGGAAATCGGATTTTTAACCACAAAAATTCTTACTGATGATGGTAAGAAAGCATATATCCCGAATCAGGTTATTTTCAATGCTCCATTTTATAATATTACAGCTTCGCCTCAGCGTAGAATCATCTTAAATTTTGAAATTCCTGCAGATGAAGATATCAGTAAAGCCCAGAAAAGTATTCTGGAGGTGGTAAAAAACCTTGATAATGTGGATAAGTTAGATACTGCAGAGGTCATTTTTACCGATCTGAAACAGGGGTCATTTAATCTACAGGTTAAATTCTGGATTAAAATTGGAGCTAATCTGGCACAGGTAAAAAGTAAAGCTTATTTAAACATTAAGGAGCGATTTGATGTGGATAAAATCCAGTTGGTAACTCCAACGAGTATTAGTATTACAAATGGAGAAAGTAACTTACCTGAAAGTCAGGATAAATAGTATTAGATAACTATATATGATTTGTCTCACTGTCATCTGACGAAGGAAGAATCTTTTACATTGAAAAGAGAATAAAAATAAGTAGATAATATATTTCCTGCGGATTTCTCAGATGTTTGTGGATAAACTATAATCATAAAAAGCTGTTTCAATTTTTGGAGCGGCTTTTATTTGTTGGTAAACGCAATGGCGCAAAGATTTTAGGATATGTGAGTGTTTTTAAGGCGCGAGGATTTTATCTTCGATAAAATTGTATGCTGGATGATAATCGTCACGGATGCATGAATAATTTTAATTATGTATAAAGCCTATGGGGTTTAAAAATTCTGAACCACATAGATTTTACATAGAATGTATCTCAAAAAAGACTTTGTGTTCTTATAATATCCGGTAAGCTATTTCTTATTATGCTTTTTAGAAACTACAGTACTGTCTTTTTGGGGCATCTGGGCAACAGTATCTTTATTTATCTTAAGAGGCTCTCCCAACGTTATATTTTCATTAGGCAGCGTATCTTCATTGAGCTCTACAGCTACGTCACCCATTTTCATCTCTTTTTCTTTTGAACATCCGGCTAGGAACAGAACAAAAGAAAGTATAGCAAGTGTAATTTTACTGTTTTGAAAAACATTCGGAATAAATCTGAAAAATTGATTTTTAACTTTTTGTGATGGACCATCTTCAATATTTAGCTGATGATTATAAAATCTACCACAAACCTTTTCATTTTCTTTTTCAGTGAGGATTTGCTCAATTTCATGAGGACTCTTTTGAGTAAAATCAATCACACATTTACTGCAGACAGCACAGAACTTTCCTTTTTCCTGTGAAGACATAGATTCCCAGTTTTCAGAACATGGTTCAGGAATGTATAAGTTTTTCATAAATATAGTTTCTTATACGCATTAAAAAACCGTTCCAAAAATGAAACGGTTTCTTATTTTATCTGAAAATTTTAGATTATGCTAAAACTTCTTTTACTTTGTTTGCAGCTTCTTCTAAAGTAATTGCAGAGTGAACCGGAAGACCAGACTCGTCAATTAATTTTTTAGCTTCTACAGCGTTAGTTCCCTGTAATCTTACGATCAATGGAACTGGAAGGCTACCCATAGCTTTGTAAGCATCTACAACACCCTGAGCAACTCTGTCACATCTTACGATACCTCCGAAGATGTTGATTAGGATTGCTTTTACGTTTGGATCTCTTAAGATGATTCCGAAAGCAGTCTGTACTCTCTGAGCATCAGCAGTACCTCCTACGTCAAGGAAGTTAGCAGGGTTACCACCTGATAATTTGATGATATCCATAGTTGCCATTGCAAGACCAGCACCGTTTACCATACAAGCAACGTTACCATCCAATTTTACGAAGTTAAGACCAGCTTCACCAGCTTCAACATCCATTGGATCTTCTTCTCTTGTATCTCTAAGTTCAGCTAAGTCTTTGTGACGGAACAATGAGTTGTCATCTAAAGTTACTTTAGCATCTACAGCGATAATTTTGTTATCAGAAGTTTTCAACACTGGGTTGATTTCGAAAAGAGAAGCATCAATACCTGTGTAAGCATTGTAAAGAGATGAAATAAATTTCACAAATTCTTTAAAAGCATTCCCTTCAAGACCTAGGTTGAAAGCAATTTTTCTAGCCTGGAATCCTTGAAGACCGATAGCTGGATCAATAAGTTCGTTGTGGATTAAGTGAGGAGTTACTTCTGCAACGTGCTCAATATCCATACCACCTTCAGTAGAATATACGATTGTATTTTTCCCTTCAGCTCTATCTAAAAGAATAGAAACATAAAATTCTTTAGTTTCAGATTCTCCAGGATAATAAACATCTTCTGCAACCAAAACAGAGTGTACTTTTTTACCTTCAGCAGAAGTTTGTGGAGTTACCAACTGCATTCCGATGATATTCTGAGCGTTTTCTTTAAGTTTATCCATGTTTGGAGAAAACTTAACACCCCCACCTTTACCACGACCACCTGCGTGAATCTGTGCTTTTACAACCCAAGCCTGAGCTCCGGTTTCAGCAGTCAATTTTTCAGCAGCTGCTACAGCTTCTTCTACGTTGTTTGCAACGAAACCACGTTGGATAGCTACTCCATACTTTGATAAAATCTCTTTTGATTGATACTCGTGAAGATTCATATTATTTTTATTATTTTATTTTAATATTTAAAGGTTGACAAATTTACTAAAAAGAGTTTAGATTTAAAGAATTACCAAAGAGAAGTTGAAGGCAAATTTAAAATTATTGATAAAAATCAATTAGTTTAAGTTCATCTCAATAGTGATCCTATTATTTCACCTCTTCAGCAATCATTACTTTTTCATTCACAATATTGTTCCATAACTTGTAATCTGAAATCCTGGAGCGGTATCTGAAATAAAAATCATAGGACCCGCCTACAATTCCTTTTTCCGGCATATATACCAATCTGTCTATTCCACGGTGCTCATTATATCCATCAATGATCCACCAGCCGTCAAAAGTCCAAAACTGATAGGCTTTTTTTCCTTGGATTGTATATTCTTTGGAAAGATAATTCCTAAAACTGAACGGATCATCAAGATTCTTAAGATAGTCTATATCTGTTACATCCATAATGAATTTCCGGTTGGGAAACTGCTCTTTAAAACTCTTCTCCACCTCCTTTATTGTAGTTTTCGGTTCAGCAATATTCAGTGATCCATATGAAGAAATAAAAGGTGTTTTTAGAGAAGTAATCCTGAAAAGTTCAGTCAGGCACATTTTTGAAACATAATAACTGTCATTCACTTTTTTCACTACCCTGAAATCCATAGTTTTTTTGTCCGGAGTATTGGAAGCCATCCAGTCAGAAGCTATTTCTTTTACTTTTGATTTTGAGATAATATCCTCCTTTTTTAACTTCCCGACATCCAGTATAGTCCAGTTTTGCCCTCTTTCATCTGTTCCCGGAAGGATTCTTTCATCCAGATCAGGAAGCACTGTAAGTAAAAGAATATCATGTTTGGTAAGGTGAACATTATACACATTGATATTTTTCCTGATCCCGTACAATTCAGAGGTGTCCAGTGTAAAAGTTTCTATCCTAAAATGGTTTTTTAAACTATCCAGTAAAAAATATTTTTGGGAGAAAACAAAACAGGGAATGCACATCAGTATAAATAAGATCTTTTTCATTTTATATTCTTTATTTATATTCTTTAATAACATGTATTTTTTGTAGAAATAATATCGGTTTTTATTATTATTTCGCTGCTTCAGTATTTATAAATACTATAAAAAAGTAGAATAACTCCCCATCTATATTTAAAAATTTTGAGTGGCAAAACTATCATAAAAAAACAAAAAAGCCAATACTCTCCTGACCAAGTATTGACTTTTAAATGTATATATATTTATAACTATTCTTCTACCAGCTTTTCCGACTGAGAACCGATAAAAGGAATTCTCGGAGCAAGGAAATATCCTGTAAGACTAGCGAACAAAATAGGAACAAAATAGGTAAACCCAGTTAATGTTCCCAGAATAATGGTTGTACTCATTGGTGTTCTTGTTACACAAGCATTAATAGCTGCCATACAGCTTACAATAGCTAAAGTTGTGTCTACACTTGGAAATAAATTGTGGATAATGAGTCCCAAAGTCGTTCCTACAAAGAACAGCGGAATGATAAAACCTCCTCTCCAGCCTGAAGTAACCGTAATGGCAATGGCTAATATTTTAAAAACCAAAACCAAAATCAGGAAGTTCAATCCGAAATTCCCTCCGATTAACTGATTGATTTCGTTGTGTCCAAAGTATCTTGTGATCGGAAAATTGTAAGCAATAATCCCTAACAGAAGCCCTCCTGCTAATGTTTTGATGTAGATTGGAAATTTTCTGTATTCAAAAACCTTTTTGAAGAATTTCACTACAAAGATGAAAATCCAGCCAAAAAAGGTTCCTACAGCCCCAAATAAAGTTGCGTATAGAAAATCATATACTCCGGTGTAATGATAGGCTTTCAGATCCCAGGTTGCTCCAATTCCCAAATGAATAATTAAAGCAAACATCAGATAACTGAAACAGCTTGCAACCAATGCCGGAATAATGGCTTTATAATATTCAACCGCATGTTTATGATGTAAAATTTCCAATGAGAAAAGACTTCCTCCAAGTGGCGCTCCAAAAAGAGCGGTAAAACCTGAAGCCATCCCTGCAATACTCAATGAACGCAGTTCTTCGCCTTTTAATCTGAAAATTTTCCCAAGCCAGGTTCCTGTAGATCCGGTAACCTGTACTAAAGGAGCTTCCGGTCCTAAACTTCCGCCAGATGCCACACAAAAGAGGGAGGAAAGAATCATGGATGGATTATTTTTAGGTTCCAGTTTTCCTTTGTTGAATCTGATATTATTCACAATCAGATGGATTTCTCCAGGGTCACCTATAAAATGAATGACCAAACCTGCCAGCAGTCCACAGATTGCCATTGTTGGAATTACCTGCCAGCCCTGGAAATGGGCTAAAAACTCAGTAAAATGTTCCAGCACAATCCAATATCCACCGGCAATAATACCTCCTACCAGCCCTGTAAAGGCCCACATGAAAAAAGTACGGCTGAATACGAACGGATTGAACCTCATCGGTTGATCCAAAAGGTTAAACGTTCTTATAATCCGTCTTCTTCTATTGATTTTCATTTTTAAATTTTGTTTTTAGCAAAATAAAAAATCAGCATTCCCCAGCTTAAAATCATCATCAAACCTCCCAGCGGAGTGATAGGTCCTAAGAATTTAAGGTTCATTCCCAGGTAATCCTGCATGCTCAGGAAATAGATACTCACTGAGAATAACAATGTTCCTGCAATCATTAAAATGGATGTCCATTTTTCTGCAGAAGTTTCAAATTTTAAAATATATCCGATGATCAACAGAAAAAATGCTGCGTACATCTGATATCGTACTCCGGTTTCAAAACTTTCCAGTCTTTCAACAGCTAATATTTTCTTTAAAGCATGTGCTCCGAATGCACCCAGGATTACAGATATCATTCCGTAAACTGCTCCAAAAACTAAAGTAATTGTTTTCATTTTATAACTCTTCTAATTCTAGGGTTAAATATTTTTTTGTTTTATTGTCCTGCCAGGTTCCGATGATTTTATTTCCTTTTAAATCGGCTTCCACTAAGGCTCTTGGTATCCATTGTTTCAATTCTTCACTATGGTAACCGTCTTCTGTGATTGAAAAATGATCATGAACAAATTCTCCTCTCCAGTTGATTTGTTTCTTATTCTTATCATACCAATAAGTTGCTGAGAAGGAATCGTCTTCATTGATTTCGTTGAACAAAACCGTAATCGGATATTTTCCATCAATTTTTCCTTTGTACAATTTATTTCCAGGACTTGTTCTATCAATTTTTTCAGAACCGGAAATCAGATTTTTGGCATAAGGGCTCCAATATTTTTCAAGTTCTTTATAGGTGAATTCAAGTTTATGACTTCCCAAATCATCCAGAACCCGCATCGCATGATTGGAGCATCTGCCTGCCACAAAGGTCAACTTATCTTTTCCAAAGAAATACCTGATGCCATTCAATGTGTAATCCGTGAAACACCCTTCATATAAGCCAATCTGTTCCTGAACATCTTCTGACGCATTTTTTTGAGATTTTAGCTTGATGAGAAAGTTATTGACTCTTTTTTCGATTTTCTTCTGAATCAAACCATTGACAGTCTTAATAGTGCCTGCTTGAAATAAATCTTCAGCATTGATATAATTTCCGGTCCTCATATCAAAATTTTTCCAGTCTGAAAATTCTTCGGGATAAGCTCCTGAAGCTTCACCATCAATACTGATACTTAGAATATTTTTAGGAGTTTCCAACTTTTTCCAATCATAGAAATATACATAGTTTGCGTATGAAGTAGCTCCTGCATTCACCTTTTCAGAAGGATTTCCTTCTGATGCGGGAATATATTCCAGTTCGCTTACCTGAAGAAAAAGATTGATCTTATTCTCTATTCCGGAATTATCGGAATAGGAAATAACAGGAAAAACAAAGTCTTTCGTTTTTGGCTGCAAGTCACTTATTTTTAAATTTTTCTGTTGTGAAAAACTTAAACCGGAAACCAGCATGAAAAATAAGACCTTTTTTTTCACTATTTTGAATTTAAATACATTAAAATAAACTTGGCTACCAAGGTAGAAATCCCCAGTATAATAAACATATTGGCAAATTTCTTGGAAGTTCTGAAGCCAGGTGATGTTGTTTTCTTTAAATAAAATCCAAAGGCCAGAAACAGGATGGGCAGAATTATCTGTAACATTAGTTTTCTCTCATTCGGTTAAACTCATTGATAACCTCATGATGGCTAACTGTCTTGTCTTTAAAGTATGTTACAAAATGTTCTTTTTCTTCTTCTGTAGCACCTAATTGGTTCAGAATGTTCAGTAAGTGCATTTTCATGTGACCTTTCTGAATTCCTGTTGTTACTAATGAACGCAATGCCCCAAAGTTTTGGGCCAATCCTGAAACAGCCAGAATACTCATCAATTCCTGAGCGGATGGCTTTCCAAGTAAAGCTAAAGAGAATTTTACCAAAGGGTGAAGATTTGTTAAACCTCCTACTACTCCTACAGAAATCGGAAGGTCTATCCAGAATCTGAAAACTCCGTTATCAGTTGTACAATGAGTTAATGATCTGTATTGTCCGTCTCTTGCTGCATATGCATGGGCACAAGCTTCTGTTGCTCTGAAGTCGTTTCCGGTAGCAATTACTACAGCATCTACTCCGTTCATCACTCCTTTATTGTGAGTGGTTGCACGGTAAGGTTCAATTTCCGCGATAGTAACGGCTTGCTTAAATTTAGCAGCAAATTCTTCAGGAGAAATTCCGCTGTCATCTTTCAGGTCTTCCATTTTACAGGAAACTTCAGCTCTTACGATACAATCAGGGGTAAAGTTGGAAAGGATATTCATTACGATCTGCAATGAATTCTTTTCTTCCTGAGTGAAGTCATCGCTTGTTGCAACTTCCTGTCTCAGGGTTTTTCCAAACTGTTCAAGACATGAATTGATAAAGTTAGCTCCCATTGAGTCTACTGTATCAAAACTAGCCTTCAGCTGGTAGTAATTAGGCATTTCTGCTGTTTTATCCACAAGGTTGATATTCAAAATACCACCGCCACGTCTTCTCATATTGGCCGTAATATCTTCTGTAGATTCAAGTAATTTTTTCTTTAAACTGAAATTAAAGAAATGTAATAATTTGTGAGGTTCTACATCGAAAATAAAATGGGTATGTCCCAATTTTTCTGTATTGATGATAGTTGTTTTAAAACCTCCTTTATCAATCCAGAATTTTGCAGCTTTGGAAGCAGCAGCTACTACTGAACTTTCCTCAACGGCCATTGGAAGTGCCAATAATTTTCCGTCAATTAAAAAATTGGGCGCAATTCCGTAGGGCATATAGAAATTGGAAATTGTATTTTCAGAAAACTCTTCGTGAAGTTTCTGAAGATCTGCATCTTCATTCCAATATTGCTTTAATATATTTTGATATTCCTGATTACCTTCAAGATATTCGTTTACAAGCCAGTCGATTTTCCCCTGCTTTGGAAGCTTGGAAAAACCTTCGATCGGTTTATGATTCATGATATAAACTTTAATGAGGCGTAAATATAATGATTTTGAGACTCTTTTTTGTTGATAACTTCTATGAAAAAAGGTTGACATTTATCAATTTTGGAGCTAAATTTGAACAAAATTAAAACATAATTAAGATACAAATAATATCAAACTCTTTACTGTATGAATTTTGACCGTCTTAAAGAAAAGCTTGAAATCCTCGCAGATGCTGCAAAATATGATGTTTCGTGCTCATCAAGCGGAGGAACCAGAAAGAATAAAAAAGGGGCTTTGGGGGATAGTTCCGCAAGCGGCATTTGTCATACCTATACCGAAGATGGTAGATGTGTTTCTTTACTCAAGATTTTACTGACCAATCATTGTATTTATGATTGTGCTTATTGTGTATCCAGAAGTTCAAATGATATAAAAAGGGCGGCATTTACGGTAGAGGAAGTTGTAGACCTGACCATTAATTTTTACCGCAGGAATTTTATTGAAGGATTATTTCTAAGTTCCGGAATTTTCAAAAATGCAGATACAACGATGGAACGGCTTGTAAGAGTTGCCAAAAAATTACGTCTGGAAGAGAATTTCAACGGTTATATTCATTTGAAATCCATTCCGGGAGCGAGCGATGAATTAATGCAGGAAGCAGCATTATATGCGGACAGGCTTTCGGTAAATCTGGAAATCCCAACCGAAAGTGGTTTAAAATTATTAGCTCCTGAAAAGAACAGAGAGGATATGATCAACCCTATGAGATATATTCAAAAAGGGATAATCCAGTATCAGGACGAAAAAAAGATTTTAAAGAAGGTTCCTAAATTTGCCCCTGCAGGACAATCTACACAAATGATTGTAGGAGCCACTAATGAAAATGATCTGCAAATTATCAAAGTTGCAGATCACTTTTATAAAAATTTCAACTTAAAAAGAGTTTATTATTCAGGATATGTTCCGGTTTTAGAGGACAACAGACTTCCTTCACTCACTACTGCAGTTCCGATGCTTCGTGAAAACAGATTATACCAATCTGACTGGCTGATGCGATTTTATGGCTTTAAAGCTGAAGAAATCTTAGATCCCAATATTCCTTTTCTTGATTTAGAAATGGACCCCAAGCTGAGCTGGGCACTCCGAAATTTACATCAGTTTCCAGTAAATATCCAGACTGCCGATTATCAGATGATTTTAAGAATTCCGGGAATTGGTGTCAAATCTGCTCAGAAAATCATCAGTGCAAGACGTTTTCAGATGTTAACACTGGATCATTTGAAACAATTGGGAACAGCTGTTAACAGGGCTAAATATTTTATTGATTTTAATGCAGGCAATGCCTATCTGAAATATTTAACGGATAAAAACTTCAGACAACTATTGATTGGTGGAAGTTCTTCTAAATTTCATAATCAATTTTCACAGCAGCTGAGTTTATTTTAATTTTCCAAATAATCTACCGCAAAATGAACCCAGTCTTTAACACTTTCGTCAAGATAAATATCTGGCTGAACTCCGATGTTATCAATAGGATAGTCCGGTAATCTGAAAGATCGGTAAGTAGGCATCAGTAATTTATAATCATTGCATCCATAGTCGAAAAACATTGCATTAGCATAGTCCAGAACTCCTGAAGACGGAGTTCCCATAATTTTAACTTTTTTGCTTTGTTTTGCACTTAAAAGAAAATTTTCAGCAGCACTTCCGGTATGATTATCTGCTAAAATTACAATTTGAGCAGGACTTTTAACAGCTAAGGAGATTGAATCAACAGTGACCTTACTCCGGTTATGATTCACATATTCTCCCGGGCTATTTTTTAACTGGGCAATTCTTGTCTTTAAATTGATTATTTCTTCTTTATTTTTAATAGAATCTTTCATTATTCCTTTTAAATAATTTTCCGAAGTCTGAATTAATGTAGGTGACGCTAAATATTCAACGCCAAGTTTTCTTATAGAATTGGTCATAATGTAAGGCAAAATATTTCTATAAGCATTATCTGTTCCTCCTCCATTACCTCTTACATCAATAATCCAGAACTCTGCTTCCTCCAAAGTTTTCTTATTGTCTTTCAGTAGTTTTTCTATTTTATCTACAAATGAATAACTGAAATATTGAAGCCTGATCATCACTGTTTTTGGGCTTATTTTTTTGATATAAGTTCCATTGATTTCGCTTATTTTACCTTCAATTTCTGTAGCACTCAATGCTGGATGAGGGAGTTGTTTTACAAAATTGATTTTGATCTCATTAAAGGATAAAAGTGTGTTGTCATACATCTTATATTTTCCTTTTTGTATAGAATGATCCTGGCTGTAATATTCATAACTTCCATCTGAGAATATTCTGAATTTAATTTCATTAGGCTTCCAGTATGCTGGGTCAGCTTTTATAATAAATCCTACATATTCTTTGTCATTTATTTTCTTGACACCAATTTCATAATCGTCATTTTTCCAAATTCCTTCAAATTCATCTTTTTGCTTTTGAATTTCTTTTCTGAATTTCTTAAGATTTATATCTAATGGCTTAGTATTAATCCCCGGCTTTGGAACAGCCTGGCTGACCTGGTTGGGCAGAACCCAAATATGTCTGTCTTTGAAAAAACCTGTATAGCTTTTCAACACATCCAGGCAAGCTTCATCATTCTTCACATTATCAGAAGAAGTAAGCGTATTTTTCTTCAAGGTTTCATACAGAAGCTTATCTTTTGTTTTGGTATCAAATCCGGGATATTCGCTTTCAATTTTCAAAATTATTTTCTGTAACACCTCTTTACAATTACATGAGGTCTGTGCATTCCAAAGATTACAGGAAAACACAACAGCAATCCACACAAAAAGTTTAATTTTCATTAACAATATTTTCAGGCAAAAAACAACAATTAAAGAGTATAAAAATTGTAAAAATCATTCATTTTCTAATTTTTGATAAATCCATGTTAAATCTTTTTGGGTCACAGATATTTTTTCTGCTATTTTATTGGGTGCAAATCCTGTAAGATTTTTAAAATCTTTAATAAAATGAGACTGATCATAATATTGATTTTGATATGCAATTCCTGTGAGAGAATTTCTCGGTTTCAAAATATCATTCAATACGTTCCTGAATCGTATTGTTTTTAGGTAAGATTTAGGATTCTGTCCCAAATTATTTTTAAATAAACGGAATAATGTAGTTTCACTAATTTTAAGGTTCTTAGAAAGCTCATCAATACTTAGAAATTCATTATTATTAATAAGGATCAATGCCTCTTTTATTTTGTAGGGAATATTGTCTTTTAAATTTTCACAAAGCAAAATTTCAAGCGCATCAGCTCTTTTTGCAAAATCAGCCATGTCAAAAATTTCATCAAGAAAATTTCTTTCAAAAGGGAACATCTCATTAAAAACAGTCTCGGAAAGCATGAGATTTTCATAAGACTCATCAGTAAAAACCCTTAGAGCCGAAGGTTGAAAAACAATGCATATCTGATCCAGGGCACAATGAATATTTACATTAAAAGGAGCTTTATGAAATCCATATAACCGGCTTATAAAAGTATTACCGTTGGTAATTTCACAAAGGTTAGTTTCACCTTCATTCGTATAGGAAACCTGATTGTATTTATAAATTGCAAGACAGAGATTAGTATTGGGAAAAGTAGTATAATTTAAACGTTCCTGATCCGTTTTTTTAAAGAACAGGAAATACTGAATATATTTTTTCAGAATCTCATTTTTAGGTTTTATGATCATTGAGTTCATCCTAGTATTTTATTTTTAGAGTATCTTCGGTACTGAATTTAAAGACGGATTCCGAAAAATAAATTTAATAAACTTTCTTGGGTTAGAAAGCTTTTAAAGATGATTAAATCGTCTGACAGTTTTCAAAAAATTATTTATACAATTTAGATTTATTATATCAGATGCACACAATACTTTATGATGGCAGTTTCGAAGGCCTTTTCACAGCGATATTTGAAGTTTTCGAATACCGTTATCAGAATGTAGAAATAGCAAGCAAAGAAAGATTCTATCAGGAAAATATTTTTGCTGAGATCCATGAAGTCATTACCCAAGCAGATAAATCTGATCGGGTCCTGAAAAAATTGGAACAAAATATTGGTAAGCAGGGTATTTATAAACTTTTAAAAGTTTTCTTATCTGAAGATCCGGAATTGGAGAAAGTAATATTATCCGCAGTAAGACAATCTATAAAAAATCCAGAAGAAAATATTCTGGAAAACTACGCAGATGCTGATATCATGAAGATTTCCAAAATCTGTAAGTCAGTTGACAGAGAAAGTCATCGAATGACCGCTTTTGTCCGTTTCGAGAAAATGCAGGACGATATTTTTTTCTCAAAAATAGATCCTGATTTCAATGTTCTTCCTTTGATCAGAAAACATTTTAGTGACCGTTATCAGGATCAGAAGTGGATGATCTATGACTTGAGAAGAAACTATGGAATTCTTTATGATCTGGAAACCTCAGATTTCTTTTATCCGGATGAAAAACTGGATATCAGGAATTATCAGGAGAGCTTTCATGAGGAGGAAAAGAACTATCAAACGCTTTGGCAGCGATATTTTACAAAAACCAATATTATTGAAAGGAAAAACCTGAAACTTCATGTACAACATGTTCCTAAAAGATATTGGAAGTATCTGACTGAGAAATGGTGATTTTAAATAGGGGTGATTCAAATTCAAATTTCCATATTGTGGATAACTTTTTTAATCACGGATTGCACAGATTTACACAGATGATTCTTTTTTTAAATGATATTTTGAACTGAAGAAATTTGAGAGGATTTTTAATTCATATTCCGACATTGTGGATAACTTTTCAACACGATTTATTAGACTTATTTCGGAAAAACTTTTTCAAAAAGCACATTTCATAAACTACTATAAATATGACAGATATAGCATCTATTAATTGACAATCCCATATTGTGGATAACTTTTTTAAACACGGATTGCACAGATTTACACAGATGATTCTTTTTTTAAATGATATTTTGAGCTGAAGAAATTTGAGAGGATTTTTAATTCATATTCCAACATTGTGGATAACTTTCCAACACGATTTATTAGACTTATTTCTGAAAAACCTTTTCAACAAGCACATTTCATAAACTACTATAAATATGATAGATATAGCATCTATTAATCGACAATCCCATATTGTGGATAACTTTTTTAACCAAGGATTGCACAGATTTACACAGATGATTCTTTTTTTTAATGATATTTTGAGCTGAAGAAATTTGAGAGGATTTTTAATTCATATTCCGATATTGTGGATAACTTTCCAACACGATTTATTAGACTTATTTCGGAAAAACCTTTTCAACAAACATATTTCATAAACTACTATAAATATGACAGATATAACATCTATTAATCGACAATCCCATATTGTGGATAACTTTTTTAAACACGGATTGCACAGATTTACACAGATGATTCTTTTTTTAAATGATATTTTGAGCTGAAGAAATTTGAGAGGATTTTTAATTCATATTCCGACATTGTGGATAACTTTCCAACACGATTTATTAGACTTATTTCGGAAAAACCTTTTCAACAAACATATTTCATAAACTACTATAAATATGACAGATATAGCATCTATTAATTGACAATCCCATATTGTGGATAACTTTTTTTTACCACAGATTACGCAGATTTTCCCAGATGTTTGTGTTTTGAATGGATGATAAATAATGTGCTAAAGAAAATAAAATCAACGCTATTTGCTAAATCAGTGAGAAAACTCTTTCATTTAAAACATACATAAAAACCTGTAATTCAATAGTATAAAATAAAAACACTGCTGTTTTTTTGAATTGTGAATAACTTTTACTTTCTGATCGTTCGAAGAGCTTTCTTGATAATATATTGAGTTTCCTTTGTATTACTTTCCCGAAGCCATTCATCACAGATTTCCACTACAAATTCCGGTTGGGATTTGCTGGCATCATTAAGCCAGTTTCCAACACTATCCTGTACATACTTTGATGAATCTGATCGTAATGGCTCTAAAATTTCCAGTCCTAATCCCGGATTTTTCTTTAATTCATCGATATGCTCACACCACACTCCTCTTGGTCTTGTGGATTCACTGGCAAAACGTCTGATATTTTCATTATCATGATTCGTCCATCCTGATAAAATTGACAAACTTTCTCCAAGGTTTTTCGAGATGTCCGGACGTACTGTCATCCAACAGATCTCTCTTACCCCAAAATGAGTGTCTGAGGCAAAGGGTTTGATCTTTTCCAGCTTTTCTTCAATATTAAAAGCGTTATTTCGCCCAATGGTATAAGCTGCCCAGCATCGAACCAGATCTGCCTGATGTGTGGATAACTTTGAAAGAAAATTTTCATCCCGGTTTTTGAGTGCAAGATCAAGGATTCCCAATCCAATAGCTTCATTGGTTGTATTGACTGTCTGTTTTTTCAACTGCCCCACCTTTTCCAGAATCGGATTTAAATATTCTATTCTATTATTCTGTTCTAATAAACTTTTAAGTAAAAGTCTTTGGTCTACGGCCAGCCATTCTGTAAGATTAGCTGTTTCGATTTCACCTCTGTTTAACTGGAATAAAATATCAGCTGGAATATCTTTTATAGAGCGGGCTCCTTTTCTTTTTTCTGTCATAATGAATTTATTAATTCTTCCACATCTACTCGATTCATGTAATTTACGTCTAAATATTTATAAGTCACCTTTCTATTTTCATCCACTACAAAAACAGCTGGAACCGGTAAAACATTATCATTATTTTTATTAAAATCAGAAAGATTAATTCCAAGACTTTTATAGTAAGGAATTACAAAGTCCTGTAACTGAAAAGTGATTCCTAATTTTTCAGCAAAATTATTGTCAATATCGGTCAATACTTCAAACTCAAGTTTATTTTTTTCCATCATGCTTAAAGACTGATCCGGACTTTGTGGAGAAACAGCAATTAAAGTGGCTCCTTTATCTTTTATTCTGGAAAGATGATCCTGCAAAAATTTTAATTCCAGATTACAGTAAGGACACCAGCTTCCTCGGTAAAAAGCTAAAATCATTTTCCCAGCTTTTAGGATGTCTTCAGAGTTGATTATTTCCCCAAAAGCATTGGGCAATGAAAGTTCCGGCATTTGATCTCCTATCTGAACGCTGTTTTCATTAATTTTTTTTGTCTTTAAATCCTCTATAGAGTTTCCAAATGCCTCCAGTATTTCCTGTGGAAGCTGAGAAGATAATTCCTGATTCAAATGTTCGATCTGTTTGGCCAGTGTATTCATTTTTCTAAATTTTATTATTTTTACAAAGGTCTAAAAGCCGCTATAAATAAGCAATAACGCATATTTTTCACCCATAGGGATAAAAAAGTCAATTTTATGGAAATAAAGGGAAGAGCTGAAGAAAATAAAATTTGTCCATTGGAAGTCGCCGTTAATACCATTAGTGGAAAATGGAAAATTCCCATCGTTTGGCAGATTAATGAGGGAAAGAAACGCCCCAGTGAATTTTTGCGTGGAATTGCGAAAGTAGACCGAAGAGTTCTTAATCAGCAGCTCACAGAAATGGTTGAAGATGGTATTCTTACGAAACAGTCTTTTAATGAGCTTCCTCCCAGAGTTGAATATACTCTGACTGAACTTGGGGAGAAGTTGGTTACCATTCTGTGGCAGTTGAATGATTGGGGAAAACTGTTGATTCCTGAAGGTGATAATGTGTTGGAAAACGCAAAGACGCAAGATTACTATGAATAGGCTGTATTATTAAGGCGCAAGGATTTATCTATGATAAAGTTGAATACTGCTGAATAATCGTCACGGATGCACGAATAGTTTAATGTCCATTTATCATCTATATTTCTATGTGGTTAAAAAAGATTGAACTGCATAGAAACATAGATCTTAGAGCTATTTTATTTTAATATGAACCTTCGTGTATTCATGGCTAAAAAACACTTGTAAATCCTTTTGTTTCTTAGCCCTTTCCAACAAAACCAAAGATGGGCCAACTCACAGTTTCAAAATCTCACAAAAATTCTCATATTTGTAACCGAATCAAAAAAACACCGTGAAAAAAATTACATTAAGTTTCATCATTATTCTATTGGCCATAAGTTGTGGTAAAGAAAAGCCAGGTGGCAGACTTTCAGAGGATACTGATAAGCATGAACACCTCATCGCAGAAAATACAACAAAAATCCATCAAGATAAAAATACCATCAAGGAAAGATTTTCTCCCCCCAAAGATTATCAGTGGCAGGAAGAAAAGCCTGATTCTTTCGGATATTTTATTGAAAATTTTAAACTGAAACCTTATGGAAGTCAGATTTTAAGATATGATGGTTCTCCTATTTCCACACAGCATCTTCATGAAGCTGTTTTTGATATTGATACCGGAAATAAAGATCTTCAACAATGTGCAGATGCAGTGATCCGCCTGAGAGCTGAATTTTTATACAAAATAAAAAAGACAGATGATATTAAGTTTCATTTTACCAGTGGCCATCTTCTCACTTGGAATGATTATAAAAACGGAACAAGAGCTTTCGTTAATGGTAATGCCGTAAGCTTCAGAAAAACGGCAGGATTTGATGATTCTTATCAGGGTTTCAGAGATTATCTGGACCTCATCTTCAATTATGCGGGAACTATTTCACTCAATAAGGAAACCCAACCGGTGTTAAAAAGCTCTGATTTAAAAACCGGAGACATTCTGATCACTCCGGGAAGTCCGGGACATGTGGTTTTTATTGCCGGAGTTTGCCAGAATAAGGAGGGCAAAAAATTATTTCTATTGAGTGAGGGATTCACACCAGCTCAATCTATACATCTGTTATCCAATCCTTTTCAGAAAAACATTTCGCCATGGTATGATCTTGATGTGAATGCTTCAGAGACTAAAACCGCGCGGTATATTTTTAAACCGACAAACTTCAGAAGCTTTTAATTCTATATATTCAAAACTATTGAAAAGTTACTACGATTATCTGAACTTGTTTTTGTAAATTTGTGTTCGAAATTTTTTACTAGATGAAAGAGAGTGCTGTAAAAAAGATTGCAGTTCTTACTTCAGGAGGAGACTCTCCAGGTATGAATGCAGCATTAAGAGCGGTAGTAAGAACCGCCAATTACTATAATATTGAATGCTACGGAGTAAGGGAAGGCTACAATGGCCTTATCAGCAATGATTTCCTGAAAATGGGAGCCCGTTCCGTAAAAAATATAATCAACCAAGGTGGAACAATTCTAAAGTCTGCCAGATCTACTGAATTCAGAACCAAAGAAGGCCGTCAGAAGGCTTATGATAACTGCGTAAAGCTAGGTATCGAAGGATTGGTATGTATTGGTGGAGACGGAACTTTTACTGGAGCCAAGATCTTCAATGAGGAATTTGGAATCAGAGTAATCGGTATTCCGGGAACCATCGATAATGATATTTTCGGAACAGATAATACAATCGGATATGACACTGCGCTGAATACTGCTATGGAAGCGATTGACAAAATCCGTGATACGGCAACATCTCACAACAGAGTTTTCTTTGTAGAGGTAATGGGTCGTGATGCTGGCTTTATTGCTTTAAACAGTGGATTGGCAACAGGTGCTTTGGATATTTTAATTCCTGAGAAAAAAGACAGCACGGATGATCTTTTTGAGAAATTCAGAAAAGCTGAAAAAACAGGAAAGTCATCCAGCATCGTAGTGGTAGCTGAAGGTGAAAAACTGGCCAATGTTTATGAACTGGCAGAAAAAACAAAACAAATATTTCCTGATTATGACATTCGTGTAGCGGTTTTGGGACATATGCAAAGAGGAGGATCTCCTAGTTGTGCAGACAGAGTACTTGCCAGCAGATTGGGATATGGTGCTGTAGTAGGATTAATGGAAGGGCAAAGCAATGTAATGGCAGGAATGCGTTCCAATGATGTGGTGTATACACCTATTGAAGAAGCCATTAAAAAACATAACGAAATCAATAAAGATTTAATGTTGATTTCAGAAATTTTAGCAATCTAATTATTTTTATAAATCTAATAAAAACAAACTATTATGTCAACAATTAAAGTAGGTATCAACGGTTTTGGTAGAATTGGACGTCTTGTTTTCAGAGCAATGACTGAAAGAGACAACATTGAAGTTGTAGGAATCAATGACCTAATCAATGCAGAATACATGGCTTACATGTTAAAATATGACTCTGTACACGGTATTTTCCCAGGTGAAGTTTCTGTGGAAGGAAATGATCTTGTGGTAAACGGAAAAAAAATCAGAGTAACTGCTGAGAAAGATCCAAGTAACCTAAAGTGGGACGAAATTGGTGCAGATTACGTAGTAGAATCTACTGGTTTATTCCTTGATAAAGACAGTGCTGCAAAACACATTACTGCTGGTGCTAAGAAAGTAATCCTTTCTGCTCCTTCTAAAGATGATACTCCAATGTTCGTAATGGGAGTAAACCACAAGGAACTTACTGATGATATCAAAATTTTATCAAACGCTTCTTGTACTACAAACTGTTTAGCTCCTTTAGCTAAAGTAATCCACGATAATTTCGGAATCGTAGAAGGTTTAATGACTACTGTACACGCTACAACAGCTACTCAAAAAACTGTTGACGGTCCTTCAATGAAAGACTGGAGAGGTGGTAGAGCTGCTCTTAACAACATTATCCCTTCTTCTACAGGTGCTGCTAAAGCGGTAGGAAAAGTAATCCCTTCATTAAACGGAAAATTAACAGGTATGTCTTTCAGAGTACCAACTGTTGACGTTTCTGTAGTAGATTTAACAGTGAGAATTGAAAAAGCTGCTTCTTATGAAGAAATCTGTGCAGTAATTAAAGCTGCTTCTGAAGGTGAATTAAAAGGTATCCTAGGATATACTGAAGAGGCTGTAGTATCTCAGGACTTCGTAGGAGATAAGAGAACTTCTATCTTCGACAAAGATGCTGGTATTATGCTTTCTCCTAACTTCGTGAAACTTGTTTCTTGGTATGACAACGAAATGGGTTACTCTAACAAGTTAGTTGATATGCTTGTACACGCTGCTTCTTTATCATAAGTAATGAGCGATAAGTAATATAAAGCCTTCCCGATGGGAAGGCTTTTTTGTTCAGTCCTCACTATAAATTTATAAATTAAACAAAGAATAACCGATTGCAATTCCTATCCAGGGTTTTTTATTATAATTCCATTTTTCTGCCTCATCTCCTATTGCATAATCCCACCCTAAAAACCCTGCAAAATTTACTTTATTATAAGAATAGGCAATTCCCAATCCTATACTGGCTAACCCTTTTATTATTTTTCTATCATTAGGGAGAGGATCTACAGAAGCAGAGGTATTATTACTATTAAGCTCAACAACAGAAGAACCGACAAATGTACCTAATGTTAATTTATGATTATTTGTTACACTTCCAACCTTATCTCTATAAAAAAAGCTGGACATACCAAAAGAAATTCCCCCAAATAGATTGGCATTTAAGCTTGCTGAAGAAAATTCTTCTGAAACATTTGGTTGCTTAAACCTGTATTTTATTGGTACTGTAAATGCTGAAACTGTTCCTTCAATGAAATAAAGACTTAACTGATCCCGATTCTTAAGCTGATAGTAATAAATATTATCCTTTTCATCTTTTTTACAGCTATTTTTATTAGCTATAATTTTGTTATCATCAAACTTAACATATCCCCAAAAGCCACATTTAGCAATCTCACTTCTTTTAACAGTTAAAGTTTTATAAAAGGCTGTGTCAACTTTAATTTCTCTTGTTACAGTTTGCAATACACTATTAATTGAAATTTGTTCACTAATTTTAATCATGCTTTCAGGAACATAAATCTGTTTAATGGAATCTAACTCACCTTTACTCCATTTGTCAAACTTTACTGAAACATCCTTTTTTAATAAAATCTCACCTTTCGATGCCGGGATATGATACACCCTCTTAAAACTCTCTTGTGCTGAAGCTACGACTCCTAAAAGTACTAGTAATATTAAATATTTTTTCATGGCTATTTTTTAACACAAATTTCAAAATTCAATGAATACAAGTAAATTACCCTTTTGTGGTATTTTTTAATAACTTAAAACAGATCAATTCCTCATTAAAAAAGATATTAACGGTATTACTGACAAATCTCACCACAAAACTTCGGTGTAAAACTTGTACTTTTATAGATAAAGGAATGAACAATGATACAGCCACGGTTTAAAGATGCGCCTCATTTTAAAAACTTTTGGGAAAAAGGTAACGGAAAACAGCTTATTGAATTTTCCGATGCCGAGATAAGCTTTAAAGATTTTGAGAAATATGCTCCTTTCTTTTATCATGTGGATGAAGCCGGAGATGATGTTGTAAAGGATGTTTATTTCACTAAAAAATTCCATGAAGCATCGAGAGAGATTGAAGGTTATATCCGGAATGGCGTTTCTGAAAATGATAATATCCCTGAAAGTGTAAAAAAACTATTCTCTGAAACCCAGAAAACTCCTGACTGGCTGGATTATAATTTATTAAAAAGTGGTGCTGAACTCTGTATGCGAAGTAATCTCGATTCATTAATTTCCTTAAGAGATTACTGTCTGATCGGAGGATATGATTATGCTTATCTCAACAAACCTCTCATTGTTACAGAAGCATTGAAAAAAGGAGCTGTGAAGCGTCTTTCAGAAACTTTGGATTTCTGGGTAAATGCTACCCGATATAATGCATTGGAAATTCATGCTAAAGGCTACGAGTTTGCTATCAAAACCCGCCTGATCCATTCCTACGCAAGACTTTCCATTAAAAAACATTATAAGGAATGGGATACAGAAAACTGGGGTGAACCTATTAATTCCTGGGATATGATGGCAACCTACATTGGTTTCAGTTTAGTTTTTCTGCATAGCCTTCAGAAATTAGGAAATACTTTTTCTCCTGAAGAGGAACAAGGAATTTTCCACCTGTGGAAATATGTGGGCTATCTTCTCGGAATTCCGGAGCAACTTCTTCCTGATGATAAAAAGCAGGCTACAGAATATTTTTATTTATGGACTTCCATTCAGCCGTCAGCAGATAAAGATTCTGTTCTTTTAGCTCATTCTTTATTAGATGAATCTTTGGAAAATCCTATTTTAAAATTTGAATTCCAAAGAAAAAATTTGCGATACCTTCACATCTGCTGTACCTGGTTTCTGCTGGATGATGAAGTTTGTAAAAGACTACAAATTCCTGAAGTTTCTAATAAACTGTTATTTCCAAAATCAAAAATACTTTTCAATAGAATTTATGATCGTCTTGTAAGTAGGGATTCAAGGATAAAGAGAGGAAATAAAGATCAGATGAAAGTTTTGAAAGACTATCTGAACATCACCAAAAATTCAAACTTTCATTAAAATTAGTTTTTAAGGAACAGGAAACCATGCTCATCTGTAAATTGATATCTCTCAATTCAATTGAAACAAGATGTAATATTTACAATTGCTCATTTCTGTTAGCTATCCGAAGAAACTTTTCTGCTCATGAAATTCCAGATCAGATACATTCCCCATAAAATAAGCCAGACACCAATGACAGCACTGAAAAAAAATTCCCTGATGGAAGGATGAAGATAATTCGGTTTGTAGAACAGACGGTCAAGGGTTGCAAATTTATCCTTTAGGTCCTTTCTTTCATAGGTATTTCGTATTCCATTCAAAGGTTCCTGCCGATGGTCCCGGTAATAAAAGACATCTTTCGTCAGGTTTTTCGGAACGATCTGCGTTTCTATATGATATTTTTTTAAAAGGACATCCAGTTTCTGAAACGAGGCAAGTAAGGAATCCTGACTGTATTTGTAAAGCAAATTGTATCTTTTAATCGCATTTTGATACTGCTGCTTCTGCTCAGGAATATCATGTAATGGAAAAAACAAATATTTATTTTCAAGAAAAACACACATTTTATCGTCGTAATCAGGATGTACGACCACTCCTTTAAATATAATTTGAGTACTATCCCCTATCTTCTTTTTAGAAATAATCCTTTTTTCCAACTCCTTGGTATCAAGTCCAAGAATGTCAAGCACCAATCTTGCTTTGCTGTTTATTTTTTCGTGATTGGCATTCAACATTGTTAGTGTGTCAATACTGTAATAACTAGATTCTGTTGTGTAATAATCCATATTGCCTGGATCATAATACAACGTATCTCTCTGTTCAATCACTGGGTAAGGTTTGGGATATAAAATATTTTCGGGATTAAAGAGCTTCTCTGAACTGTAAGAAGTATAGTTGTATAAAAAAGGTTGTAAGACATTCAGCAGCGTTTTATCTTTATTAAGATCCTTTTCAGGCAATTCGGTTCGTAATTTGGCATTTAGCCCCAAACTATAACTGATGAAAAAGGTCAGGGATGAAAAGGACACCAATAGAAGGATAATGCCAATCCCCAATTTTTGTGAAAGCGTATTTCTTTTTTTGGAATGATTTCTAAGAAGAAAAATAATAAAGAAAAACAAAAAAAGACCGGATATGAAAACGTGAGAAATGGAAACATCATCGTAAAATTTAAACCTGTAAAATTCCGTATTATCATAAATTTCCTGAAGACCTTCAAACTTTACATATCCATATATAAAGTAAGCCAGATGGATAACAGCTAATACAGCAAAAGATTTAATCAGAAATAATTTTAATTTTCTGTCCATAGCATAATCTTTAAAAGAATGTTTTAAGATAAGCTTTTTTTATAGTAGATAAATTGTAAAGACTATAACTCCTAGAAATCATCCGGTTCAATATAACTTCCATCCTCACACTTCCTGTTTCCAACCGTAACTTTCTTATCTTAAATTTATGTTTTCAAGCCTCTTCAAGCTTGCATTCACATCTATCTCGTTATGAAGAACATCAGCTCTAAAATTTTATCATTTTTTAACTCTAAAAACCGGTTTCACAGAGAAATAATATTAGTTTTTGATTGAGAAATTATGTATTTTTGAGAAATTATTTTAATAGAGATGAGTAACATTGATGATAAGAAAAAAGCACTCGCGTTAGTGCTTGACAAGCTAGATAAAACATACGGAAAGGGAACAGTAATGACTTTAGGGGATAGTGCTATAGACAGTACTATAGAAGTAATTCCTTCCGGATCTTTAGGATTAGATATCGCATTAGGTATAGGAGGATATCCAAAAGGAAGAATCATTGAAATATATGGACCTGAATCTTCAGGTAAAACAACATTAACCCTTCACGCAATTGCTGAAGCTCAAAAAGCTGGTGGTATTGCTGCATTCATTGATGCTGAGCATGCTTTCGACAGAACATATGCTGCAAAATTAGGAATCGATTTGGAAAACCTTATCATTTCTCAGCCGGATAACGGGGAACAGGCTTTAGAAATTGCTGATAACCTGATCCGTTCAGGAGCTATTGACATTGTTGTTATTGACTCTGTTGCGGCTCTTACTCCAAAAGCTGAGATTGAAGGGGAAATGGGGGATTCTAAAATGGGACTTCACGCAAGATTGATGTCTCAGGCATTAAGAAAACTTACAGCTACCATTTCAAGAACGAAATGTACTGTAATTTTCATCAATCAGTTAAGAGAAAAAATTGGAGTAATGTTCGGTAACCCTGAAACTACTACCGGAGGTAACGCTCTTAAATTCTATGCTTCTGTAAGAATTGATATCAGAAAAGCAAGCGCACCAATCAAAAATGGAGATGAAGCAATCGGAAGCCGTGTGAAAGTGAAGATTGTGAAAAACAAAGTCGCTCCACCTTTCAAACAGGCAGAATTCGATATTATGTATGGTGAAGGAGTTTCTAAAGTAGGAGAAATTCTTGATACTGCAGTTGATATGGGAATTGTGAAGAAAAGTGGTTCTTGGTTCAGTTATGAAGAATCTAAACTAGGCCAAGGGCGTGATGCTGTAAAAGATGTCTTAAAAGACAATCCTGAACTTGCCGAGGAATTGGAGAACAAGATCAAAGAAGAGTTGAAAAACAAATAGTAAATAAAAAACGGTCTGAAAAAATTCAGACCGTTTTTATTTTATAGATATTTCTTATCCAGTAATTTTTCCCTGTAACTGCATTGCTCCTGCAACCTGCATTCCTACTGTAAGCGTTTCAAATCTCATATTTTCTTTGTTCACAAAAGCATCAACTGTGAAGAAGTTTTCCATTTCCGGATTGGTAATCAGCCTTAATTTCAGCATATATCCTTTTACACTTCCATCCTCCAATACTTCAGTTTCTTTAATGTCGAGTACCTTACCAATAAAATCAATACATCCATAATCTGGAAGGTCCTGACTTGGCTTGTATGCAGTAAACTCTTCATCAGTCTTTGTACCGTCCGGTAAATCAAAACTTTCATGAAGATCTAAAACGAAAACAATCCCACTGATCGTAACATTTAATTTATTTTGTGTAAAATATTTATTTTTGTTTTCTGCATAATCTGTAGGAAAGAACCAAAGTCCAAAAGTATCTCTCGCAACTCCACCTACAATAGCTTCATTATGATCCACATTTTCCCATTCACGAATTTCTTTTGTTTCAAAATCAAGAGAGAAATTAGTTTTTACTTCCGGATAAATACCATTAAAATCATCTGAAATAATCGTTCTGAACTTTATATCTCCAAATTCTGTATGCTTAGCCTTTTCCTCTGCATCAATCTCATCTACTCTGCATAAAGCCATGGTTTCCATTAAATATTGAGCAAATTTCTCCTGAGTCTGGAAATTCTGAAACCCAAAAATTCCACCCCACATATTCGCTAGAGAATGAACATTCGATTTCTTCAGAATAATTCCTGCTTCATTTATACTTTCAGGACTTTTAATTTCATGCTTGTTTGTGAAGTAATCTTTACCATCCACCAACTGAGTATTCATAATCTCATTATTTTCTTCATGAGAGAATCCTGCAAAACCTTTAAACGTGACATTTTCATTCTCAAAAACATAAGGTAATGCAATTTTACCTTCTTCAGAATCATTAAAGTGATATGATAATGTAATTGCTTTAAGATCTTCGGGATTCATAGCCAAAGCATGATTTCCATCATCATTAAACTGAGAATGGTATAGAACAGCATATGACTTTATCTTCCCTTCTTTCAGTTCACTTTCAAACTTCTCTTTCATGTTACTAAGCACCACCTGTGGTGAAAGCCCATAAGTAGGATCTGTAACCATATAAGCAAATCCCTCTACTTCGCCATTTTCTTTTTCAAATGCTGAAATTGGGGCAAAATCTCCTCTCAGTTGAAGTGCAATAGAATACACGATATAATCACTATAAATCTTGACTTTTTCATATAATTCATTTACCTTTTTCTCTTCTACAGCGTGTGACTGCACTGGCATTTCCGGAATGGTCTCTACTATTTCCTCTACTTTCTCTTCTGCTATTTTCTCCTCTGGCATTTCTTGCTGCTGAACCGGAGTACTGACATTTTCCTGTCTGTTATTTTTCTTCTTAAAAAAATCAAAGATTCCCATATTGTTGTTAAAATTGGCGGTAAATATAATAAAAGCTCACAATAGGCCCATCATAAAAAAAATGCCATTGTGTCAGTTTATCCTTGTTTTTTTTTGAGAAATTTTAAAATAAATTCGGCGGAGCCAAAGGC
>NZ_JBBGZQ010000011.1:0-163502 GCF_037572595.1 Chryseobacterium sp. MYb328
TAATTATAATATTTTATACATTTAATAGGTCAAGCCAATCTAAAAATGACAATATGAAATTAGAATTTATTATCTTGATCTTTATTATTTTTAATATAAAGATTAGTGCCCAAGTTGGTATTTCCAAAACCGCGGGCTTCCAGCCAGACGTTCGAGCTCAATTGCACGTAAAGCAAGATGATTACGCCACCAGATTACCAAGAGCCAATACCACCTCAGTATTGCCTGCTTCATTAACTGGTACAACGGGAGATGGGACTCAAAGTTCCATTATCTTTAACCGTGAAACAGGAAGTGTTGTTCAGAATGACGGAACAAGTTGGAAGATTTCAGATCCTATTGTAACCACCATGAAGAATAACAAAATGGCCCGTTTTATAAGAAATGGTACTGTAACTACTACTTGTGATCCCTGTGTGCTGTTACCATTCCCCAATTGTATTATAGGATCTAATCAGCAATGCGCAGCAGTAGATGTACCATTTACTACAGGAATACCTGCTCTGAATGAAATATCAACTGATGTAGATTTACTAAGTACCACAAGTAATGTGATTAATTTTAAAACAAGAGGTTTATATAAAATATCATTTAAAAGTGGTACTCTTAACGTGGGGACACCTACATGTATAGGTGCATCAACCAACCTGTATTCCAGATTGAACTTAGAAATCAGTTCTGATAATGGTACATCTTGGAAGCCTGTTAATAATACAGTAAGTAATACCACAGGCGGATTACTTTCATTGGGTTCAATACCTATTGGATCTATAGACGTAGGTCAGTCGCTTGCATTTACCTATGTAGGTGTTTTTAATGCTAATGACAGAGCTAGATTAAGATTTTATGGTAACCAGGCAATGCTGGTAGGTGGTTGTCTGGGAAGTAATATGTTTTTTTCGATGAACACTACAGGAAACTCTATATCGGATATTATTGTTGAAAAAATAAATATGCAATAAGATGAAAAAGGTTACACTTATTATAGCACTTTTTAGCCAATACTTTCTACAGGCGCAGGTAGGTATTGGTGGTGATATTTATAGCACAAAAAATATAGTAAAAGTTCTGGACGGAACTAAAGGAGTAATACTTCCTTATTCTAATAGCTTTACTTCATTTCCACAATATAACGCTGGAGTGACAGATGTATTTAATGACTATCCTAACCTTATAGGAGGGCTTATCTACAATAAGACAGATGATCAATATTACAAATATGACGGCTATGCCTGGAATCCTGCAAGACAGATCCAGGGGATATACCAGCCTAAAGGATCAAGACTGGGAATCTCTTCAGGGATTTCAATTCCTTGTATTGCTTTCGGTTTAGGAATATGTCTTTCAACAGGGTCTGCCGTTTATTTAGCTCCGGATAATAAAAGCGAAGTTCTTGTTGATAATCTTACATTAAAGAATGCAAGTAATGTAACAATAAAACAGGCTGGAGTCTATGATGTAGGAGCTGCTTTAGGGTTTACTGGTGGATCGCTTGGAGCCCAGATTGGAGTTACAGAGTTTAAACTGACATTACAGGTTAGGTATGTACCTACAGGAAATTGGGAAACTATCGTTACCAAGTCAAACTATTCACTCATATTTGTTATTGATACTAATGGAAATAAAACATGCAGTTTTGCCCAGACGCTTTCATTGCCGGTAGGTGCTGAATTAAGGGTTATTCCTACAATCAGAACTATTGGTGGATCAGGAGGGTCTCTATCTGCTTATGGGACAGATGCCAACTCAATCAACTCTTACCTTGCAGCACGTTTAATTAAAGCTTATTAAGATGAAAAAATATTTATTCGGACTGTCTTTATTGGCGATCAATATTTACAGTGCACAGGTGAATTTCACCAATATCTCTAATCCCGATTCTAACGCGAATGGAAATGACAGGGTAATGATGTATGTTACCAATACCAGTGAAGCAACTGGTGTAAAAGGTCTTGGACTTCCAGCTGTAAATGCAGCAACAGATCTTCCATATACAGGAGCAAGTGCTCCGGCAACCAGGATAGAGGAATTAAGAGGAATGCTCTTGTTTGTTAAAGCTACAGGACAGGTAATGGTTTTTGACGGTCTCGTATGGAGCAAGGCTTTTGAAATAGAATCTGATAATATCTCAAGATTCCGGTTAAATTCTGTATCAACTACCAATGGTACAGCTTTACTACCGATAAATAATACCATCGATAAACCCAATTTTCTTGCCGATCCTTTAAAGCTTAAAACAAACGTTCCTACAACAGGAGCAAACCTGAATAGACTGTACATTAGGCAAACAGGATTATATCGAGTTAATCTCAATCTTAATTTTACAGGTCCTGCCGGATCATTTAGTAACAGATTAGGAGCCAGTTTATACCTGAATGATGTCAAAAGATTTCAATTGCTTGAAGATACAGTTAATTTTGATGGTACCAACCGGAAGATTAGTTTGGATATTTCAGTGTATGCGGTTCAGGGACAGTATATTACTTTAGAGTCCATTACGGAAGTAAGTGGTACAACCAATTATACAGTTACCAATGACAGTTATGTAACAGTAGAGAAGGTGTTATAAGATAAAACGAATCTTAATATTTCAATGAAAAGTCACATTTACATTAGTAAGCGTGGCTTTTTTTATTCCCTATCAATAATTTCGGCGTTTGCTGAATCTTTTATAGCTTTGCTGAAATTTTTTGAGACAATGGAAATGCACAAAGATTTTTTTATATATCAGGCGCAAACCACAAAATTTGCAGCAGGTTTTGAAGTTGAAAAAGCGGTAGGAAACTATATTTATGGTACAGATGGGAAAAAATATCTTGATTTTGTAGCGGGAGTATCAGCCAATACTCTGGGACATTCACATCCAAAAGTTGTGAATGCCATCAAGGAACAGGCAGATAAATACCTTCACGTAATGGTATACGGAGAATATGCGCAGGAAAAACCAATTGCATTATGTAAGTTACTGGCGGAGGCTACTCCAGAGCCTTTGGAGGTGACATATCTTGTAAATAGTGGTGCTGAAGCCATTGATGGGAGTTTGAAGCTTGCTAAAAGATATACCGGGAGAGAAGAAATTGTTTCCTTTAAAAATTCTTACCATGGAAATACTCATGGAGCACTAAGTGTTTCAGGAAATGAAAATCATAAAAGGGAATTCCGTCCATTGTTGCCAATGGTGTCTTTTATCGAATTCAATAATGAAAGCGAATTTGAAAAGATCACAGAAAAAACGGCTTGTGTTATTCTGGAAACCATTCAAGGAGCTGCCGGATTCCTGGTTCCTGATAATAACTATCTGATTAGACTGAAAAAAAGATGTGAAGAAGTAGGTGCACTTTTGATTCTGGATGAAATTCAACCTGGATTTGGAAGAACAGGAAAACTGTTTTCATTTGAGCATTTCGGAATCGTTCCTGATATTTTGGTCATGGGGAAAGGAATGGGAGGTGGAGTTCCTGTAGGAGCTTTTATGAGTTCCAGAAAAATTATGGAAACCCTGTCTCATTCTCCAAAACTGGGACACGTGACGACTTTTGGAGGAAATCCACTGATTGCAGCAGCCAGCTATGCCACCTTGAAAGAAGTTCTGGAAAGTGGTCTGATGGAAGAAATTGAAGAAAAAGAAAATCTCTTCAGGGAGCTTTTGGTACATCCGAAGATTAAAAATATTAATGGTAAAGGATTGATGCTTGCCGTTAACCTTGGGGAACCTGAATATACTTTAAATGTTGCTAAAAAATGTATGGAAAACGGGCTTATTGTTTTCTGGCAGTTGTACAGAAATGAATATTTGAGAATATCTCCACCGTTAACCATTTCAAAAGAAGAGATCAGAGAAGGCTGTGAAATTATTTTACAGATTCTGGATGAAGAATAAGACTCTTTTTATAAAACTTTGAACATATAGAAAAAATCTTTACTTTCGCGGCGTAAAAAAATAACCATGAAAAAAATTATTTTATTCACTGGGATAGGACTTGCTGCTATCCTGGGAATTCAGGCCTGCGGGAGCTCAGATGATTCTATTACTGAAAATCGTACCACAACAGTAGCACAGGACAAAGAAAATATCAAGAAAACAATTAACGGTTTTTATGATAAGCTGAATGTATTGGATGATGGCGATCTGTCCAAATATATATTGTACACCATGTTCAATAATACTGCTCAGGAGTACGATGATAGCCACCTAAATAATGTTATCGAAAGTTTCGAAAACCAATATGGAGAAGTTCTGATCAATAACAAGCTGCAGTTTGCTACAAAACTGGGTGAATATACTTTTAATAATGCTACAGGGCAATGGGCTAAGACAGGAAATTCTACAGGAGTTGTTCTTAAATTTCCATCAGTTAAGAATCAGGCAGCTGTTGACGGAGAATTAACACTTACTTCCTATACTGATGTTCAGACAAGCTACAATTCTGAAACAATCTGGCTTCCGAAAACTTTTGATCTTACATTAAAGAAAAGTAATAATACAGTTTTTAGCATGAACTTATCAAATGTAACTTTTGATAACAGTACTAACTTCAGTATGCCGATCAGTGCCAATATCAAGATCTTTGCTTCCCCTTGGACACAGACGATTACATGGCAGAGAAATTCAAGTAAAGAATTCCAGTTCAAATATAATGCTACTACACCTCAGGGAGCAAACAGTGAAGTTATTGCCAATGTTACATTAAAACATGCGGACTATGCTAATATATCTTCTAAAGATGATTTTAAAGCAATCACAGCATCTGTAACAGAAGGGAATCTTAAAATTAACTGCAGCATGAATGTAGAAGCATTAGCTGCCATTAATGATCCAACAGATAGCCAGATTAATGCAAACTCTAAAGCTGTAGTATCCTATTCCGGACAAAAGGTTGGGGAGATCATTTATAAAACAGTAAATGGAAAAGGAGAATTCTTTATTGTATATGCTGATGGAACTACTGAAAATACAGATGTGTATATTGGTGATTTTGAGCAGAAGATCAAAGCTATATTCGCAAATTATATAAAATAACATAACTAAAAAAGATACACATCTCAAAGGCTTATAAGTCTTTGAGATGTTTTTATTATGAAACGTATTATTACAGCATTTTTCTTTCTTTTCTTTTCATGCCTGTGCCTGGCCCAGACTCAGAAAGATACTTTATTTACGATCCCGAAACATCAGATAGGTATTGGGATTAATAAGTTTATTAAATCCATTTTTGCATCCGATGATAATGCAATGGTGATCAATTACCGGTATTCTCCGAAAGGGAAATGGTCTTATAGAACAGGATTTGATTATAAGAAGGATGATAGTGAAGGAGGGTTTACACAGTTTGCCATGAAGCTTGGGGTTGACAGAAACCTTAAAAGATACCGTAACTGGAACTTTTATTATGGGGCAGATGCTTTTATGAGATATTCTAATTACAAGAATATTAATAAACCCCAGTATGATAACGGAATAGGGGCCTTTATAGGCGTTCAGTACTTCATTTCTCCGCATTTTTCCATTTCTACAGAACCTATGTTTTATTATAAATACATTTATATTGTAGACCGCGATACTTTCCAAAAGGATAAGAAGACCGGGTGGAGTGAAACAGGATTCGGAAAAGTAGGTTTTGTAGAATTAAATTTTCACTTTTAAACAAACTAAAAATAACTCGAAACAGTTGATATAAATCTCTCAGAATTGAGAGATTTTTTTTATGCTTAACATGGTAATTTTAACGGTTTATATGCAATAGAATAGGTATTTATAATCTCTGATAAATATCATGCAGATTCTTTAAAAAAGTAACTGCAATTTTGTGTAATAAAAAAATTAATTTATATATTGCGGGACGATAAAAACAAAGATTATATGGCGAAACATAAAGTCCATTACGAATTTCCAATGCACTGTTTATCAGAGATTTTATACGAGTATCTGGCTACTGCGGAGGGATTGTCTGAATGGTTTGCGGATGAGGTAACAGAGAAAGGCGATGATTTCTTTTTTAGCTGGGGTGGAGGACCTGCAGAGAAGGCCACTTTGATCAGATATAAGCCTGAAGGTTTCGTACGTTTCAGATGGGAAGAAGATGAGGGAACTAAAAACTTCTTTGAAATGACTATCACAATAGATGATATTACAGAAGATCTTGCACTGAATATTACAGATTTTTGTGAAGAAGGTGACGAAGAGGAAAACGCAATGTATTGGGAAAATCTTATTGAGAATCTCAGAATAAAATTAGGTGCTGCGTAATGCAGAGCTTTATTAAATGATAAAACTGATGAACGATTTATCGTTCATTATTTTTTTGTAAATAAATCACATCAAAAATTGGAAAATCAATATTTTACATCAGACGCATTAAATGTAAAGAACAGAGCCTTTCTTTGGGGCGACGCAGTGAAGGTTTCTTTCTTTGTAAGAAACGGCGGATTGATCATGGATGAAGAATGTTACTTCTTCCTGATGGCTTCCATGAGAAAGATGAGAATGAATATTCCTTTAACCTATACACTGGAGTTTTTCCAGTTACTATTCCAAAAGGATATCATAGACGGTAAAGGAATCAAAAACGGAATTATCAATTTTCAGGTATTCAGAAATCAGGATGCTGTGATATTGGCAAAATCTTCAATTTCTTACTTTTATGAAGTTGAAGAAATGGATGATGTACTGGCTGTTCACCAAAGACCTTTGGACCTGGATCTGATCAAGGAAATTAATGTAAATAATAATCTCTTAAGTAACATTAGAGTACATTGTCCGGAAAATATCTATGGTGAAATTTATGCTCAGGAAAATGACCTTGATGACGTAATCCTTTTGAACCCTAATAAAAGAATTGCCCGTACCACGTCCGGAAACCTTTTATTCATGGAAGGTAATATTATTAAAGTTCCAAAGCAGACAGAAGGTGCTTACATTTCTCCTTTGATGGAAAATTTTGTTACTTTCTTACATAAAAATAATCTGGCTGATATTCAGGAACACGAAATTATTGCTTTTGAATCTCAGAAAGCAGAAGAGATTTTGATGATTTCTGATGAGAAAGGCATATTTTCTGTAGGTAAAATAAGAAATAAGACCTTTGAAATTTCCCGATTCACAGAATTGGTAGAAAGCTGGAAAAAGAGTTTTAATTCATAAAAATTGACAAACCCGGTAAACAACAAGTTATAAAGTCCTTTACCGGGTTTTATTCTGAGTAAATCAGAAATTGTTTTTTTTTATTTAGTTTCCGTTGATAATGTCAACGAATTTCTGTGCAATTTCCTTTTGTCCTTTTTCACTGGTGACATAATTCCTGTCTGTGGAATTATTGATGAATCCAAGTTCTACCAATACCGTAGGAGCTTTGGTTTCTCTCAAAATATGAAGATTACGCTCTTCAATTTTACGGACATCAAATTTTTTATAAATTTTTCCCGCCAGTTTCTTTGAGTCTTCAGCATTCTGAACATATATTTCAGTACCATGCTTTGAGGTTTCTTTCTGAGAAGAGGTATTGACATGGAGTGAAAATACCATTTCAGGATTCAGTTTATTGATCTGATCAGTTCTTTCGGAAAGGCTGGGGTAAGTATCTTCATCTCTTACTAAAATGACCTCGTATAGCTCTTGCTTTCCGCTAAGTTTTTGAATTTCTTTCGCAATACTTAGTGTGATATCTTTTTCATTGAAGCTGCCATACACCGCGCCATAATCATCTCCGCCATGACCGGCATCTATGACAATGTATTTCTTGCTGAGAGGAGTGAATGATAAAAAGACAGTCGAAAAGATTGATAAAGCAAGTAATGGAATACCTTTCATTTCAGTAATTTTGGTTTTTCAAAGAACGGGAAAACTTTCTTTAAAATTGGTTAACAAAATCCTAAAATTTGTTAATTATTTTATTGATCTGAAAAGGATATAGTTAATTTAATGAGATATCTTCAGGAGAGTTGGCCCAAAGTAAAAATTCACCCCCAAGATTCTGCATGATTGATTTCCATAATGTCTGGTCATTTGGAAGGGTATAATCAAGGTTATAAACATCTACCACAGTCCACATCTTTCTCTGAACTTCACTGTCCAGCTGGTTAGGAGCCCATCCGGAATATCCGGAAAAGATTTTTATATTGTGAATATCCAGTTCATTGGCTAATACAGCATTGATGATGCGCTCGATATCTTCGGTAAGGTAGTATTCATCGTTGATATCAGTATAGATTTCAGTTACTTTTTCATCACTCTTTACAATAAAGAATACCTTGTCATTTTCCACAGGGCCACCATCGTATACCTCGATCTTAAAATCAAAGAAATCTTTGAATTTACTGCTCATCTGACTATTCTTTTTATTCAGTATCAAACCAAAAGCTCCGCTTTCGTTATGTTCAATAACCAATACTACCGATCTGGAAAAAATATCGCCGGAAATGTCAGGTGTCGAGATTAATATTTTACCTTTGTATGAGTGATTCATACTCAAATTTAATAAAAAATATTTATGGAAAACCTGCACGACAAAAGAAAAGTGTATGACAAATCCCAACTTATTGAAAGTGAGATAAAACAAAATCCAATTGAGCAGTTTAGAGACTGGTTTTTGGAGGCAACTGAAAGTCCTGAGATCTCAGAAGTCAATGCTATGGCGGTTTCTACGGTAGAGGAAGACGGTTGTCCAAGAACAAGAATGGTATTGCTGAAGGCTTATACTCACGAAGGATTTATTTTCTATACCAATTATAACAGTAAAAAAGGGAAAGCAATAGAGCACAATCATAAAGCCTGTCTGCATTTTTTCTGGCCTAATCTGGAGAGGCAGATCATCATCAAAGCCAATCTTGAGAAAGTGGCAGAAAATCTAAGTGAGGGTTATTTTCATTCAAGGCCCAAAGGAAGTCAGTTGGGTGCTGTGGTTTCTCCTCAAAGTCAGGAAATTCCGAACAGAGAGTTTTTAGAAGAAAAATTAAAGGATCTGGAAAAAGAATACGAAAACACTGAAGTTCCAAGACCCGCTCATTGGGGGGGGTATCTTGCAAAGCCTTACGAAATTGAATTCTGGCAGGGAAGACCTAATCGCCTTCACGATAGAATTGTATATCAGCTGGACGGGCTGGACTGGAAGGTTTCTCGATTGGCTCCATAGGTAAGTATGAAAAGCGAAAAAGAGTAGGTAGAGGGTTTGTTACACCTATTTTCAGTAAATTATAAAAAGGATTTAAAACCATCCATAGAAGCGGGCTTTAGTCCGCTTATTTATTATATATATTCTAAAGGCTTTGGCCAAGACTAAATAATCTTAATACCTTCATTCTTCTTTATGGTTCCTTCTATCTTAATCACTCAATTTTTGAATATAATTCTCAGTTTAGGAATTCGAAGCCATAATTAATAATCCATCCAATGTCAGTAATATTGAGTATAAAAAAGACCGCTTCGGAGAAGCGGTCTTGAATTTTCGTAATCTGAATGATTATTTTTTCTTAGCACCAGAAACTGCATTTGATAAATCAGCTCCAGCCTTGAACTTAGCAACTTTTTTAGCAGCAATTTTGATTGGTTTTTTAGTTGCAGGGTTGATCCCTTGTCTAGCTGCTCTCTCAGCTACTGAGAAAGTACCGAAACCTACTAAAGAAACTTTTCCGTCTTTTTTCTTTAAAGTAGAAGTTACGTTACCAATGAAAGATTCTAAAGCAGCCTTTGCTGCAACTTTAGTGATACCTGCATCTTTTGCGATTGCGTCGATTAATTCAGACTTGTTCATAATTTTTAATATTAAAGTTAGTTCGTAATTATAGCAAATATAATACTATTTTCTAATTGTGCAATTTTTTTATAAAAACTTACATAATTTTTTTACTTTTCAGTGAAAACAGTTAAAATATGATAATTCGTGTTTTAACGAAAAATCTACGTTACGGGTTACTAAAATCATGCCAAATGCTTATGTTTATTGACTTTAGCAAAAAGTTAATATTATTTCCTGTATTTATTAAATCCTAAATTGCGTATAAAGTATTGATGTTTTTAAGAATATAATTGACAATAATATAAGTAATGGTCTCTTTTTTTGTGTTTTATAAAATTAAACCCCGTTGTTTATGGGAGTTTTTTAATGGTAGTGTACGTCTGTTTTATTAATTTTTATTAATAAATTTGCAGCATGTTAATAGAAGTTTTTAAGTCCAAGATCCATAGGGTAAGAGTGACAGCCTCAGACCTTAATTATATAGGAAGTATAACGATAGACGAAGATCTTATAGAAGCTGCCGGCCTGGTAGTGGGAGAAAGGGTCTATATCGTTAATGTGAACAACGGTGAGCGTTTTGATACGTATGTTATCAAAGGGAAAAGAAAATCCGGAGAAGTATGTCTGAATGGGCCTGCTGCAAGAAAAGTACAGAAGGATGATATCATCATCGTTATTGCTTATGCACAGATGACTCCTGAAGAAGCAAAAGATTTCCAGCCGAAGATCGTTTTCCCGGATGAAAAAACAAACCTTCTTACATAATTCATGGAGAAAACATCAAAAAATCCTTTAAAATCAGTACTTACAATAGTAATATCGCTTGCTTTTGCAGGCTTTTTTTTATGGCTTGCTTTAAAAGGGCTTGATTTTAAAGTGATTCAGCAATCATTAGCTAAGGCCAATTATCTTTGGGTATTGTTTGCCTCTGTATTTGGTCTTCTTGCTTATTGGTTCAGGGCAATCCGTTGGAATCTGATGCTGGAGCCGATGGGGCATAGTATTTCCAATTCCAATTCGCTTTGGTCTATTTCATTTGGATATTTAATGAACCTTACTATTCCCAGAAGTGGAGAACTGGCAAGAGCTACCGCACTATATGGAGTAGAAAAAGTTCCTGTGGACAAATCCTTTGGAACGATCATCCTGGAAAGGGTAGTGGATCTTATATGTATGCTTGGTTTTTTAGGGCTGACATTATTATTTAAATATGACGCAATTCTGTCATTTTATGAAAACTCAGGAGTACATATTAATCCAAATAAGATACTGCTTGTTCTTTCTGTATTAATCGGAGGTACAGTTGTGTTTTTTGCCTTTAAAAAGAGACTGGCGAATGTTCCGTTTCTGGGTAAGATCGTTAATTTTATTGACGGTATTTTTCAGGGACTGATGACCATTTTTAAATTAAAACAAAAAGGAAAGTTTGTTTTATATACTCTGGGAATCTGGATCTCCTATTATTTCGCCGCTTACCTGGTATGTTTTGCATTGCCCGAAACTTCAGCGTTTACCTTTGCAGACGGTTTCTTTATTATTGTTGTGGGAACAATGGGAATGATTATTCCTGCCAGTGGTGGGATCGGAGCCTATAATCTGGCTATGAAATATGGTTTTATGGCTCTTTTTATCTCAGTAGGGAAGAGTGCAGATCTTGGAGGTGAAATGGGACTTACCTATTCCTTTATTTCTTTGCCGCTTCAGATTGTGATCATGCTTGTAATGGGACTTATTTCTATTCCTATGCTGGCAAAAGCCAGAAATAAAGCAGCTTCAGAGAAGGAGTTTTAAAAAATAATTCAATAATTATACGATATAAAGGTTCAGTTTTTTAATTGAACCTTTTTTGTTGCCGTTAATTTAATCGGGAAAATTAGACTTAATTGCTTTATATCCATTATTTTTAGTAAATAAATTTGGTCAATTCGTAAATCAAATCTATCTTAATGGAAAAAATAATTCATAATATAAAATACTATGGCAATTAATCTACAGAAAGGACAGAAGATCGAGATCGGGCTGACAAAAATGACGATAGGACTTGGTTGGGATCCTAATGAAGGGACAGGCTATGACTTCGATCTTGATGCATCCGCAATCATGATTGATTCTGACAGAAAATTAGTAAGCGAGGAATATTTTGTTTTTTATAATAATCTGACTTCGCCGGATGGAGCTCTTACCCACACCGGAGATGATCCAAGCGGAAAAAACAGTGATGGAGATGATGATGAGGCTATTGTTATTGACCTTGATAAAGTAGATTCAAGAGTAGAAGAGATCCTCTTTGTTGTTACTATTGAAGATTTTGAAAGAAGAAAACAGAACTTCGGACAGGTAAGAAATTCATACATCAGAGTGGTAGACAACAGCTCCAATCAGGAGATTGCAAAATATGAGCTGGATGAAGACTTCTCTATTGAAACGGGTGTTGAATTCGGAAGACTGTATAAGAGAAACGGAAGCTGGAAATTCGAAGCTTCAGGAATAGGATACAGAGCAGATCTTGGATTCTTCCTTGAAAAATATTATAAGGGACAGATCATCAAATAAACATTAAATACACAAAACGATAGCTATGGCAATTAATTTACAGAAAGGTCAAACGATTGATTTAAGAAAAAACGACCGTGGAGAAAGTGTTTATGACCTTTCAAAGGTAACGATCGGTTTAGGATGGGATGTAAGGAAGCAAGGAGGATTCTTTGGAAAACTTTTTAATAAAGAAGCGGAATATGATCTTGATGCAGTAGCATTTCTTTTAGATGGTAACGGAAAGGTTGCTAATCTGGGGAGAACGGTTCAGACGAATGACGGAAGACAAATGGGAATGTATCAGGGAGACGTGATCTTCTTTAATTCTATGCAGCATCCAAGCGGAAATGTATGGTTGACAGGAGATAACAGAACCGGTGCCGGAGATGGGGATGATGAGCAGATCATTGTGAAGTTGGACCAGCTGGATCAAAGTTACCAAAAAATTGTATTTCTGGTTACCATTTATCAGGGAAGAACCAATAACCAGCATTTCGGAATGATTGAAAATGCATTTATCCGTGCTGTGGATGCTACAGGGAAAGAAATTACGAAATACAGCCTTTCCGGAGATTCGAGTATGAACGGAATGTGTGCGATGGTTTTTGCTGAAGCATACCGTCATAATGGAGACTGGAAGTTCCGTGCCGTGGGAGAACCTCACAATACGGATAACTTTATTGATATTCTGAGACAGCAGTATTCGTATTCAAACTAGATTGTAAATTTCTATTCAACATAAAAGCCGGCTGGGAAGTCTTCGACTTCCTCCGCCGGCTTCAGAATTAATAACCGCCTTATGAACAGAAGATTATTAGCCTATTTTTTACTGGATACTTCCGGTTCCATGAATGGAGAGCCTATCCAGGCACTGAATAACGGTTTCAACGGCCTTATCAGTATGCTCCGCACAGATCCGCAAGCGATGGACAGCCTTCATTTAAGTGTTATTACCTTTGATAGAGAGGTTAAAAATATCATTCCCTTAACTGCTTTATCCAATTTTTATCCCATGGAGATTACCTGTCCGGATAGTGGGCCAACGCATACAGGAGCAGCTTTAGAAATGGTTGCAGAACTTGTTCAGAAGGATCTGGTAAAAGGATCTGGTGATGAAAAAGGAGACTGGCAGCCGTTACTTTTTATATTTACGGATGGAAAACCTTCTGACATTCAGAAATACAGACAGATGATTCCTGTACTTAGAGGGCTGGAATTTGGAGCCATTGTAGGATGTGCAGCTGGTCCTAAAGCGGATGAACAGTATCTTAAGGAGCTTACAGATCATGTTGTAAAGCTGGATACTACAGATGCCATAACGCTCTCTTCCTTTTTCAGATGGGTGAGTTCTTCTATTACTCAGAGCGGACATTCGCAGAATACAACAGATCACATAACATTGCCTCCGCCACCATCGGAGCTTACTATTATTATTTAAAAAATTGTCTTTACAGGTATGAGAAGGCTACCCATTTATTTTTTGATCGATGTCTCCGAATCTATGATAGGAGACCCGATTGAACAGGTGCAGGAAGGAATTTCCAATATCGTCAGGGAACTGAAGAAGGATCCGTATTCATTGGAAACGGTTTATATTTCAGTGGTAGGCTTTGCCGGAGAGGCTGAAGTGATTACACCGCTTCAGGATATAATCAGTTTTTATCCACCCAAAATTCCGATTGGAAGCGGAACTTCATTATCCCAGGGTTTAATAAAAATCATGGATTGTATTGATAAGGAGGTTATAAAAACGACGTATGACCGTAAAGGAGACTGGAAACCTATTGTTTTTCTGTTTACAGACGGTGTTCCTACGGATGATGCTACCAAGGCCATCGAAAGATGGAAGAGTAAGTATAACGGAAAGGCTAATACCATTGCGGTTTCCATAGGAGAGAATACCAATTATAAACTTCTGGGCTCGCTGGCAGATAATGTTTTACTGTTCAATAATACAGATGAAAATTCCTATAAAGAATTTTTCAAATGGGTAACTGATTCTATTAAAACTACAAGCCAAAGTGTTACTGAGGCAAAGAAAGAGGGAATTAACCTGTCTAAAATAGACTCTGTCATCCTTGAAAAGGTAGATCCACAGATGGAACAGCGTTTTCCGGATAATAATTTTGTGGTTCTGAATGGCAAATGTTCAGAGACGGATAAACTCTATCTGATGAAATTTAAAAAAACATTCGGGGAATCAAGTATTCCAGGGATGTCAACCAGATATTATAAACTGGAAGGAGCCTACAAAATTGATGAAAAATCTTATTACAGGCTGTCTTCTGCCCAAAGGAGTAATCTGAAAATTTCAATAGAAGAACTTCAGGGGGGAACTTCCTGTCCTCAATGTGCTAATCCTATTGCTCTGGCAACTTGCTCATGTGGTGGAATTCATTGCCTGCAGGGAGAAGGGTATAATAAATGTCCTTGGTGCGGAACTTCCGATTATTACGGATATTCCGGAGGAGGATTTGATATCAACAGAACTTTAGGTTAAATTATTTAGGCCATGAAAATACCTTCATTTTATTTTGGGATTGGGAAAAAACCTATGGAAAAAGGAATTATCTATAAAGAAAAAGAAGAATTTAAAGAAGTTCACTGGGTATTAAAAAATGCTAATGTAGGAAAGTTTTATGAATTCAGTTTTGAAATAGAAGATTTTCCGAATATAAAGATTAAAACCATCACGAATTTAGAAGTAACCGGGCTTATGTTTGAAAATAACAGGATTTCAGGAACTCCGATGGCCAATAATCTTTATCATCTGGATATTGAATTTTTCCATATTGAGGATAAAGAGAATACTGAGATTAAAAGAGTTCAGCTACTGGTTAATATTGATCCCAAAGACTTATGGAAAAATATTCCTGCTGACAAGGAAGCTGATTTTTATAAAGAAGATGAGGCTTCATTTCAGGGAAGATTTTCAGATAAAAAAATTGTTGTGGTTTCTAAAAGAGGCCGTTCTCATGCCCATGAAGGGAAATTCAGAGAGGATGATTTTGCTGTGAATGAGCTTCCTTCAGACTGGAATATTGTTTCCGTTTCTGATGGTGCCGGCTCTGCTACCATGGCAAGAGAAGGTTCAAGGCTGGCAACAATTTCTGTCAATGAGTTTTTCAGTTCTCCGGAAGTTTTAAATGAAATTGAAAATAATATCGAGATCATTTATACCTCAGATAATTCAGAAAAAGAGCAGGATGGAGCCAAAGAACATGTAATAAGACGTCTTTATGAAGGTGTTTTATATGTACATCATGCTTTGGAGAAAACAGCTTCTGAAAATAATCTTTCCATTAATGATCTGCATACCACTCTTATTTTTGCTTTGGTTAAGAAGTTCAGTTTTGGATATGTTATTTTGAATTTTGGAGTAGGAGACTGTCCCATCAGTCTTGTCAATACTGATTTTTCAGAGATAAAGCTTTTAAATACCATGGATGTCGGTGAGTTCAGTGGGGGTACCCGTTTTATGACCATGAAGGAAATTTTCAACGATCATATTGTTTCCCGTTTCAGGATAAGCTGTGTGGAGGATTTTTCATATCTGGTACTTATGACAGACGGGATTTATGATCCTAAATTCCTTACCGAAAATAAGCTGGAAGATACAGAAAGCTGGAAAACATTTTTTAACGATCTTAATGGGGTTAACGATGATCTTGCTAAAGTAAACTTTATCAATGATACCGAAATTGCACAACAACTTCTCCACTGGACTGATTTCTGGAGCCGCGGAAACCATGACGACCGTACACTGGCCATAATTTATTAAATTCAATATGAAAAAGACCATCAGGGTTGTCTCCATTCTGGATGCAGCCAAATCCTATGAATATGTAGATGAAAAACCGATTCAGGGAGGAGTAAAAGATGTTTACTTTTCGCCGGACAGAGAATATGTAGTTGCATTTTACAGAAATCCACTGGATGAGGGGCAGAAAGAAAGAATTATGAGAATTGTTTCTACCTATCTGCAAAACATTCAGAACGGTAATTCTGCAGAATACTTTTTAAACGAAATATTCAGATGGCCATATGATATTGTGGAAAAAGACAGGCTTACAGGAATTGTTGTTCCTGTTTATCATCAAAAATTCTTTTTTGCTAAAGGGTATGTAGGTTCTGATACTATTCAGAGTGAAGATAAAGTCGGAAAGTGGTTTACGGCTCCGATGTTCAGAAACCCACAGTATCCATTAAGGCTTGATCAGTCTGAATTAGGGGATTGGCTGAGTTATTTTCAGATTGCTATTAACATCAGTAGGGGAGTGAAAAAACTTCATCAGATGGGACTGGCACATTCAGACCTTTCCTATAATAATATTCTGGTAGATCCGGTGACGAAATCTGCATGTATTATTGATATTGATGGCCTTGTTGTTCCCAAATTATTTCCACCGGAAGTCATTGGAACAGCTGATTTTATAGCGCCTGAAGTTTTAAAAACCCAACATCTTAGCCTTAAGGACCCCAATAGGTACCTGCCCAATCAAAAAACTGATCTTCATGCTCTTGCAGTGCTGATCTATATGTACCTGTTGAGAAGACACCCTCTCCGTGGTGGGAAGATCTGGGATCTGGATTCTGAAAAGGATGAAATGATCTCTATGGGTGAAAAAGCCCTGTTTGTGGAACATCCTAATGATCCTTCCAATCATGTAAGAACTGACCATCTTAGAAAATGGGATGCCTTTTGGGGTGATCCGCAAAAAATTCCCTATACTATAACAGGTCCGTACCTTGCGGATTTATTCAGAAAAACTTTTATTGAGGGATTACATGATCCAATCAGACGTCCCACTGCTAATGAATGGGAAACTGCTTTACTGAAAACAGTAGACCTGATACAGCCTTGCCGGAATTCCGACTGTACGGAGAAATGGTATGTCTTTGATAATACCAGCAATCCGAAATGCCCTTTCTGTGGAACTCCACACCAGGGAACGCTTCCGGTTCTGGATCTGTATTTTAAGTTTGATGATGAGGTTTGGAAACCTGAAAACCACAGATTGATGGTATATCACAACCAATATTTATTTAAATGGCATGTGTCCAGAAAGGTGATCAGAAATGAAAACCTCACCATGCAGGACAAAATGCCTGTAGGATATTTTACCTTTCATCAGGGAAAATGGGTATTGGTAAATCAAAGTTTACCAGGAATGAAGGATATTACAGAACAGAAAGAAATTCTGCCTGGATCTATGGTAGAACTCACTGATGGAAAAAAAATACTGTTGTCTGCAGAAGAGGGAGGAAGGCTGATTTATGTGACAATGGCGAATCATTAGATAGAGATAGGTTGGAAGCTGGAAGAGTGAAGTTGGAAGTATAGCAGTAAAAAAAATAGAATGAAAGTATTTAAATTCAATAGAAATGTACTTTAGCCTGATTTTTTATATTCTATCCAAATCCAATGGCTTTAACCAAAACTTATATTGTTTTATACTTTCGCTGATTAAGCAGACTTTTACTTAAACATTTGCTTAATCAACGAGGGTAAAATATTTTTACACATTATATGCACAATCATCTGTGAAAATCCGTGCAATCTGTGGGAAATAAGATTAATCATAAAAGCCATAAAAGTTTTTAGCGATTAAGTGATTTCTAGTTAGATGCTTTCTACATAAGAAGTACAGAAAAATTTTGAAAATCTTTGATTTTCTTTTTCGCAATCATCAATATCCTGTGATCAAAAAAACTGCCCAATCTGCCTAATCAATGAGAGGTTATTTTTGTGATTATTCGTGTTTAATCCGGTGTAAACTCCATGAAGAAAGAATATTCATCTTCACTTACTGTTTTGAATCCCATGCTTAAATAAAGGTTTTGAGCCTTATTGGTTTTTAAAACACTTAAAGAAGCTGTTTTTCCAGTTGCAGAAGCTTCCTCCAGAATATCATTCAGGATCATTCTTCCTAGTCCTTTGCCTTGTTGGCTGGGATCAATCTGAAGCTGTAGGATATCGATATTTGTATTTTTTCGGTCTATTTTTAAAAGCCCAATGGGTTGATGATCCAGAAAAATAATATTTGCTTTATCAAACTGATCAAGAATCCGGTTGAGAGTCGTTTCGCGGTCTGTAGGAAGATTGGATTCTGCATAATGCGGAACCATGGTTTTCGTCCTTAGATCAAGAAGATAATCAATATCGTTTTCTGTTGCTTTTTGGTAGGTAAGTGAAGTTTTCATAGTTTTTTTTGAATTCGAATTTCAGGCCATATTTCCCCTGTTGAGAGAAAAGAATTAATAAATATCTACAATAATAACCCTTGGATTTTTTTGTAGATCAATCATTGATCTTATTTTGATGGCTTGTTTTAAGAAGGTACAGGCATGATAAACGGCCTGGATAAAATCTTGTCTGTCATCAGGAAAAAATACATTTATAAGAAATTTCATCTGATCTTCAATTGCTTCAGATAAAAGTAAGTTTTGCTGGTTTTCTAATCGTATTGTTTCAATGATGCTTTCTTCCTCTCCTGTTAACACATCATCATAATCATATAATTTACTTTCAATAATTCTTTTGGTCATCAGAATCAGAAAATCATTGAAGTGTAAAAAATCTTCGGATTGTATATTGGCACTGAAATACTTTCCCCTTATTCTGGCAATAGGAAAATAATCAACATAATTTTCATAGAGATAAGCATAAGCTTTGCCCGCATTAAGTGTATCAAGCTCATAGAGTCGAGTGATTCCTAAATAATCGTACAGGGTTTTAAGATATTCTTCTCTTGCTTCTAAAGAATCATGGGCGAATAGCGGATATATTTGACTTCTAAAGAAATGGATGATTTCATAAAAGTCATTGGGAGGCATCATATTAATATCATTTCTGATATATTCCAGAATCCTGTTGAAGGTTATGCTACCATTTTCTTTCTCTTCAATATAATTTTTAAATGTAATGGTATGATAGATTCTATGCTGTAGGTCCTCATAAAGATTCCTTGAAGCTTTTATACCGTCAAACATATAGATCGAAATATTTCTTTTCATATACAAGTTTGTTGTACTATTAATTCCTGACTTTAATGATAAATAAACCTGTTTGCTGACAGTTGTTTTATTTAATCAAATGTAATCTTTCTTTGCTGAAGATAGGCTTCATTAATATTTTCTTTTTCAAGATGATCCGGATACATTGTGATTTTTATAAACTCTTCATCCTGGTAAAGACCTCCTAAAAATAACTCATTTCCTATTATTTTAACCTGAATGGTAAGGGCATTGATAAGAATTTCTTCATTCTTTAAGGTTCGGATGTTAAAAATAAAAAGCCTTTGGTAATGAGTGTCCTTATACTTAATGATCAGATAGTTTTCATGAAAATACAAAATACCATCCCGAAATGTTGGTTGTCCCAGAGTATTGATGGGTGGTTTCCAGGTAATGACTTTCTTTTCTCTTAGTCTGATATGAACCTTTTCTTTTCCTGCTTCATTACATTGCCACCATGCAATAATTCCTTCATTATTGATAGCTGTCTGATGTGGGGATACCGAATTTTCCGTACCTGAAGGATCTGTCCATACAATTTTGTGCTCACTGAGCTCCGTTTTAATGTTGTCAGTGAACAATTCTTCATCAATCAGGGTAAGGATTTCAGCCTGCGTCATTTTTTTGTTTCTTGGGGCGAAGATATTGATTTAATTGGATTTGGAAATAAAAGTTGACCTTAAGCAGGAAAGGAATACCGGAAATTGTATAGTATTCCGGCTTCCAATCCATATTTTTAAGCCAGTTCAAAAAAACTTCTTCTGCCGATCTTTATTTTAGTTTCTTTTACAAGTTCAATTTCTTCATCTGGTTCTATCATTTTAACTGTGTTGATCTGAACTCCGCCACTTTGTATCAGTCTTCGGACGGCAGATTTGCTGAGGTCATTTTTTAACTGATGACAAAGCTCAAGGACAGTCGTTTTATGCTGAATATGAGTTAACGTATTGATAGGAACAGGTTCAAAACTTTTCTCTTCAAAATTCTTATTCTGAAACTGGTTATTGAAGAACAATTCAGCGTTTTCGGCAGATTCATCATCATGGTATTGACTGATAATATTTTTGGCAACCCGTTTTTTGATGTTCATTGGGTTTTCCCCATTTTCCATTTTTAATTTCAAGTTGGTCTTCTCTTCCATTGAAAAATCGGTGGTAAGATCAAGAAATTCTTCAATGAGAGCATCCGGAATAGACATGGTTTTTCCAAACATTTCATTCGGTTCATCAGTCAGGCCGATGATATTGTTTAAAGACTTGCTCATTTTTTCCTTTCCGTCAAGACCTTTCAATAAAGGCATGCACATTACGATTTGGGCTGGCATCTGATGAACTTCCTGCAGTTGTCTTCCCATTGTACAGTTGAAAAGCTGATCTGTTCCACCCATTTCAATGTCACATTCAATTTTTACAGAATCAAACCCCTGTAGAATGGGGTATACCAGTTCATGCATGGCAATAGGTGTATTTTCTGTAAACCTTTTGTTAAAGTCATTTCTGTGCATCAGCTGTGCAACTGTTACTTTTGATAACAGCTGAATAACCTCTGAAAAATTTAATGCATCAAGCCAGTCAGAATTGAAAACAATCTTTGTTTTTTCAACATCAATAATTTTAGATAACTGGTTGATATAAGTTTGTGCATTATGCTGAACATCTTCAGCGCTTAAAGGTTTTCTTGCCTTATTTTTTCCGGTTGGATCACCAATTCTAGCTGTAAAACTACCAACCACAATAATAATCTGGTGACCCATATCCTGGAACTGCTTCAGTTTTTTTAGAACAACGGCATGCCCGAGATGCAAATCAGGAGCAGTAGGATCAAAGCCCAGTTTAATGGAAAGTTTTCTGTTTTCTTCTTTTGCCTGTTTTAATTTCTCTTCCAATCCGTTTTCCGGGAGGATGATAGAGACATTTTCTTGTAATGTATTGATCATGTTGAAATATTTTAAATGAAAAAAGCCCGGACAGTACTGTCCGGGCTCTATATGTTAATTAGATTATTTAATTTAGATTACAGATATAGAAAGTCTTCCCGAACGATAGCTCGGAGTGTAATATTCACTGAAGAATGGAAGACGTAATATGCTGTTTAAGTGTTTCACTTTACAAATATAATATTTTTACCGGAATAATTATTTAGTTTAGCCGTTCTAAAAGTTGTTTGCGATAAGTTGTGCCGATAGGAATAACAGTGTCATTCATTAAATAAAGCCTGTTCCCGGTAATTTTTTTTATTTGATCTAATGCTACTATATAAGATTTATGGATACGGATGAATTTTAAAATATCCAGCTTTTGCTCAATCTCATTGGTTGTTATTGGAGATAAAAGAAAATGTCCATCGGTAAATACTTTTACATAATTTCCCCAGCTTTGTATATATTCAATCTTATCAGTAGTAATCCGTATATAATCTCCATCAACTTTTAAAGTTAACCATTCAATGGGAGAAAGTGGTTGCTCTTGGGTAGGAAGGAAACCAATTGGTTTGAATCTGGAAATAGCTTTGTCTATCGCGGATAAAAAATTGGATAGAGAGATTGGTTTGATCAGATAGTCTACCACTTGATATTTATAGCTTTCAAGGGCAAATTCACTATATGCAGTTGTAAGGATTACTAATGGCGGATGATTCATGGCAGCCAGCATTTCCATCCCTGTAAGACCCGGCATATTGATATCCAAAAATATCAGATCTATAGGATTTTTGTATAAGTAATCCATGGCGTCTTTTGCATTAAAAAAACTACCACAAAGGTTCAGACTTTGTAATCCGTTCAGGTGATGTTCAATAACAAGATGGGCTCCGTCTTCATCATCTACAATAATACAGTTTAGAGGATTCATGAGATTCATAAGGCATTTAATTGAATAGTTAAAATGGTTCTGTATTCTGAATCTAGCTGATAGATTTCAAAAGTATAATGTTCAGAGTATAAAAGGTCCAGACGTTTACGGATATTGCTGAGCCCCATTCCCAGTGATTCTTTTTTTATAGGTGTTTCCGGGAGAGAATTTGAAATATCAACCTTGAACTCATTGGCGTTAACTTCAAAATGAAGTTTGACAAACCATTCGTTAAGGGAGCCTGCACTATGTTTAAAGGCATTTTCAACCAGTGTTATTAATAGCAAAGGTGCTATTTGATAATGGGAAATAGATTCTTTATCATTGGGGAGATTCAGTGTTATTTTACAGCGCTTACCACTTCTTTCTTTTTCTATATTAACGTAAGTTTTAATGTATTCCAGTTCTTCTTTTATGCTTACAGCAGCATTGTTTCCCTTTTCAAGAGGATAACGCATGAGATTGGAAAGTTGAAGAATTAATTCCGGAATTCTTTCTGGATGAGTTAAACTAACCCCATACAGATTGTTAAACATATTAAAAAAGAAATGGGGATTTAATTGATAGTGAAGAAGCTTAGTATTCATTTCATTAAGAAGTAGCTGATCTCGGGTTCTTTTTTCCAATGCTTGATAATATTGCCTGATCAAAGCCAGAAAAATGATGAAAATACTGCTGATAACACAGGTTGATACATAGTATATAATGAACTTGATTGTTTTCCGTTCGCCATGATGATAAGTTTGATTAGGCCAATATCTGTTCAGGCCTGAGAATACCAATACTAAAAGCAATAGATAAACAATAGTTATGGACCCAAACTGAACATATTTTTTATTGATAAGTGACGGTAACGCGATATATTGATATAGCTGGGCCTGCAAATAAACGACGATAAAAAATAGGACAGGACTAAAGAAATATCCGAAAGTATTTGAAGCAATCCATTGATGAAGAACTGTCAGGAATAATACTGTCACAAAGAAAACGACCTCGAAGGATATTTTTTCTATGGGCCAGTTTGCATTTTTTTTCATCATTTTTTATTTACAAAGCTCTTCATTTTACTCATGATTGTCAAAAATAGATGACAAACTAAGTTGATCATGGAAATAGAAATGTTGATCATTTATATTTTACCTGCAAAAGGTAAGCCGCTATGTTTGTGTTATTAAAATATAAACTGATGAATTACCAACCAAAATATAATGCAGCTTTTCTGTTCATATTCACATTTATTTTTTCAGGGTTTTGTATGGCGCAATCAAACTGGAGTGTTAAAGGAACTGTAACGGATGGTATTTCCGGTTCGGCATTGCACCGTTCCACTATTACAGCTTTGAAGGCAAAAGATTCTACTTTAGTCAAATTTACCAGGGCTTCCGAAAACGGAAATTTTAATATGTCCGGAAATCAAAGTGAAAAAATATTTTTTTTGATCACCTATCATGATTATGCTGACCATGTGTTGTCATTTAGCCCGGATCAGACAAAAAATGATATTGATTTTGGTGCAATAAAACTGTTCCGGAAAGAAAAGTTGCTTGAAGAGGTTATTTTAAAAGGAAAGACAGCAGCAGTAAGGATAAAAAAAGATACCACAGAATTTAATGCATCATCCTATATCATTAAACCTAATGCTAAGGTAGAAGATTTACTGAAGCAGCTGCCGGGAATACAGGTTGACCAGGAGGGTAAGATTACGGCACAGGGGAAAAGAGTAAATAAAGTACTGGTGGATGGTGAAGAATTCTTTGGAGATGATCCTACGCTGGTTACTAAAAATATTAGGGGAGATATGGTCTCTAAAGTTCAGCTATACGACAAAAAAAGTGATCAGGCTGCCTTTACGGGAATTGATGATGGAGTGAAAGAGAAAACCATTAATATAAAATTGAAGGAAGATGCTAAAAACGGATATTTCGGGCAAGCCGATGTGGGTGGAGGTACAAGAAACTTTTACAATATTAAAGGAATGATCAATTATTTTAAAAGAAAGCAAAAACTTTCTGCCTATGGAATTTTTGGGAATACCGGAAAAATAAGTCTCGGATGGGAAGATAATCAAAAGTATGGATCAGCAGATGATATTCAATTCGATGAAGCAGGACGGGGATCTATGACTACAGATGATGAAAACGGACTTGATGCACAATCCGGACAATATAATGGGGAAGGGATTCCTATAGTGAAATCGGGAGGAATACATTATGATACCAAGTGGAATAATAATAAAGAAGCAGTTAATGTTAATTATAAGAATGGATCTATTTCAGTTGACGGTTCTAAAAATACATTAAATCAAAATAACCTGTTAGCAGGAATTATTTCCTCAAATTCGGACCAGTCTTTTTCCAACAGTACATCCAGACAAAAGTTGGATATCAGTTATCAGATAAAGCCGGATTCCACTTCTAGTGTAAAGGTATCTGTCGCCGGAAATCATAAAAGAATCAGTAATGAGCAATTCTTCAGCGGGAAAAGTTTTTCTCAGGAGCGATTGCTAAATACAAGTTTGAGGACAATAACAAACAAAGGCTATGATCAGTCTTTGAATGCAAATGTATTTCTGACAAAAAAACTAAAAAAAGCAGGAAGAACATTATCTGCCAATCTTAAACAAAATTTGGGAGATTCTAAAACAGACGGATATTTACGAACTCATAACGAATTTTTAGGAATTAATGGTAGTCCAGATAACGTACAGGTCATTGATCAATTTAAAACCAATTCAATTAAAAGTTCTGAATTTATAGGTAACCTAGCCTATACGGAACCTTTAACGGGTTCATTAAGTCTTGTATTGAGCTATGCTTATGGAATAAATAAGAACAGGGCAGACAGAAAGACGTTTAATCTTTCTGCCGATGGTAATTATACTATTCCCGATGAGAAGTATAGCAATAATTATACGCTGACTCAGCGTATGAACGTTGGAGGTGCAATTTTTAATCTAAAGAAAGATAAAGCAACGATTAATTTCGGAACAAAAATAATCAGTATGGATCTTGACCAGTCTGACTGGGTTCAGCAATCTTCCTTTAAAAGAAATTTTACCAACTGGAATCCACAAGCTAATCTGTCATATGAGGTTGGACCTCAGAAACAGCTTGAAGTGGGTTACTCAGGAAACACTATAAGACCAACTTTTGATCAGCTTCAACCTGTAAGGGTTAATAATGATCCGTTGAATATTATAACCGGCAACCCATTATTGAAACCTTCTTTCAATCAAGAAATAAAAGCAAGCTATAATGCTTACCGAACATTGAACGAACAAAGCATTTATCTGGGAGCAAATTTTGGGATAACTTCAAGTCCTGTCATCAACAGTATTGAAATAGATGATGTAGGGAAAAGTATCTACAGGTGGGTAAATCTGGAGGACAATAAAACACATAGTTATAGTTTGAGAGCCAGTTATCAGCAAAAATTAAAATTTATTGGAATGACAGGAGGACTGTATTTTAATTCCAGCGGAAATACTTATTACAGTTACGTCAATAATGTACTTAATAAAATGCAGTCTAATACCTATTTAGGAAACTTTATGCTATCAAGCTATGATCATACCTCTTATCAGGGTTCTATAAGTTTCGGACCTACTTATACAACGAATGAATCTTCTCTGCAGAAAGAGGCGAATAATAATGGTTGGGGGTTAAACGGAAATACTAATATAGTTGTGCAGCTACCTGGGAAAATTGAGCTGAGTTCAGATGCCCGTTATGAGTATAAAGCAAAAACAGCATCATTTAATACCAGTTTCAGCATGTTGATCTTAAATGCTCAGATCAGTAGAAAATTTCTGAAGTCAGAGAGTTTAAAACTTAGCTTATCAGCGAATGATCTTTTGAATCAAAATACCGGTTTTACCAGAAATATCAATGGGAATATGTTAAGCCAAACCAGCTTTACCACAATAAAAAGGTACTTTATGCTTTCGCTTATCTGGGATTTTAATAAAATGGGTGGAGATCAAAACCTTTAAAAACTGTTTTTATGAAAAAAAATAATATTACAAAGATTTGTATTCTGTTAATAATCAGTATACAATCATATTATGCACAGGAAACAAAATTTATAACCGAAGGAATAATAGAATATGAACGGAGCAATAATATGTACGCATTAATTCAAAGAGGAATCACGAATGATGATGTTGTTTCAAACATGCGTTTTGAAGAGTATAAAAAGACTTTTCCTCAATTTAAACGCACGAAAAGTACATTGCAGTTTTCAGAAAAAAAGAGTCTGTTCACTCCGATAAAAAATGATTCGGCTTCAGATATTTTTTTTGAAAATAATCCAGCTGTTAATCAAATAAATACAACCTACACAGATTATGATAATCACAAGCAAATTACAGAAAAACAAGTGTTTGAAGACAGATTTCTGATACAGGACTCTATTCAGTCTGTAAAATGGAAAATAACTGATGAATTCAGAGAAATTGCGGGATTCAACTGCCGGAGAGCTAACGGATTGATCATGGATTCTATCTATGTAGTCGCTTTTTATACAGATCAGATACCGGTATCTGGTGGCCCCGAATCTTTCAACGGTTTACCAGGAATGATTCTCGGAGTAGCTTTGCCGCACGAAAACGTTACATGGTTTGCAAAGAAGATTAATGATATTAGAATTGAGCCCGGGAAGCTTACGCCTCCAAATAAAGGGAAAATTATAAACAGGAAAGACCTGAAGCAAACTGTTACTGATATTTTTAAAAGTTTTGGAAGCAGTTTTCAATCATCTTCCTGGCCCTTCGAATTATGATGATAGGGCTTGATCAATTACGTTTGTCATTAAAATCCATAAGTTGATCATTCATATTTTTATTGCAAAATCCAGGTATCTATGTTTGTATCATAAATTATGATCAAAAAAACACAAATGAAAAATAATATAAAAATACAATTAGGGTTCCTATTCTTATTTCTTATTGCTCTGTTTTCTTTTTCTGGTAAAAGCAAGACCGGAAAACTGACACAACAGCTGGATGCAGTTTGTGAAAGAAATAATTTTAACGGTAGTGTTGCTGTTTTTGATGGCACTGTTCAAGTGTATAGAAAAAATAAAGGGTTTTCTGATTTCAGTAATAAAACCAAAATTAATAAAAACACCATGTTTGCGATTGGTTCCATAAGCAAGCAGTTTACAGCTGTTCTTATTTTACTTCAGATGGAGCAGAACAGATTGAATTTAGATGATAAAGTTTCAGAATATGTAAAGGAATTTCAAACAAAAGAATATGAAAATATTACAATCCGGCAGCTTTTAAATCATACTTCAGGGCTTAACACTTTGGGAGGGAAACTTATGTTTAAAAGTGGTACAGGGTTTTATTATTCTAATGATGGGTATAACACTTTAGGGAGGATTATCGAAAAAACTTCAGGAAAATCATATAATGAAAATCTGTTGAAGGTATTCAAAAAAGCAGGTATGGCTAATTCTTCAACCGGAAGCTCATTCAATGGAGGGGATTTTGGATTAGTATATGTAGGCAGCTTGAATCGTTATGAAAAAGTACGGAATATGCCTGAGAGACTGAATAGCTCTAAAGTTGGGATTCCTGCCGGAGGAATCCTCTCAACTGTTGATGATTTATTGAATTGGAACCAGGCTCTTTATGGAGGGAGAATTATAAAGCCTAAGACTCTTGAACTTCTCACTACACAAAGTTCTGTAAGAGAACATTCTGTTTTTGGTAAAACAGGATATGGCCTTGGAATCATGCGGAATACGCAGGCTCCTGTTGCTTATTTCCATAGTGGTTATGTAAAGGGGGCTCCATCTTTGCTTGTTTATTATCCCAAAACAAAAATATCAGTTATCATCTTATCTAATATTGCAGACGAATCAAAACAACAGGAAGTTATTTTCAGGCCACATATTGAAATAAAGGAAATTACTGATGGAGGATAAGTAAGGTATTTATCTTTAAAAGATTTCTCTTACCAGGATCTTGTTATTTAAGTAATGTAAAGAATTGTTGCAGTTGTCCAATATTTAAACCATTAAGATGTAGTGTAAGTGATTATAACAAGATTTGTTTTTTTAGAAAAAACTTAACCATTTACGTATCTTAATGGTCTAAAATAATGGTTCAAAACAATTTTACTTGCAATTTCTTAAGCTAATTCTGTGCCAGAAACTGTTAAAATGAATTTATATGTTTTTTATCATGCTATAAGCTCTTTTCCATCTTATAATTGACGAGATCAACTCCTTTTACACTCACAATTTGTTCCTGAATAATCTTAAAATTCATCCTTTCAAAAAAAGGTTTTGCTGTTTTGCTGACATCGGCAGTCAGGAACTTTTGATTTTGCTGTAAGGCTTCTTTTTCAATCAGTCTGTAAAGCTTCGAAGCAATTCCCTGATGTTGATAATCTTTATGAACAAACAGAAGGTCAATATAATTTCCCTGGTCAAGAGTACAAAAGCCTGCCATTTTATTTTCAGACTCCGCAATTAAAATATATTGCTTACTGATCACCTTTTCCCATCTTTCCTGATTGTCAGCACCGGATTTCCAGGCCTCAAGCTGATCTGTATTGTAATCTTTATTACATACTGTTGTAATGGTGTCTTTAAAAAGCTGAAGCATTTCCGGAAGATCATACTGATTTCCTTCCCTGAGGATGATCTTCAGGTTATCGGATGTATTGTTGTTCATAGAGTGTTTGCTGTTCCTTATTGAGTAAAGGGTAGAAGAGATTCATCAGTAAGAGTGTGTACGACTGAATAGCTGCTTTTTTATTAAGCTTTGAAATCAGTCTGTTGTGGGTAAGCCAGTTATCTGCAATAATGAAGATCTGCTCTGTAAGACTGTTCATGATAAAGTCCGGAATATCTTTTTTAAAAATATTATTCTTTTGAAGATCAGAAAAAATCAATTGAAATTCTTCTCTTCTGCTGAAATTGATCCCTTCATATTTTGCCTCAACCTCCGGTATTTTTTTTAATACATCTACAAGGTTGATAAAGATAAACCGGTAATGATAAAATATTTCGCAGGTAGAAAAAGTCAGTAGGTAAAGATCTTCCAGAGTTTTGTTCTCTTTTTTCTTTATTTTATTCAGTAATTCATCCATTTTAAGGATAAGTTCTGTAAAAAGGATCTTAATAATATCTTCCGAATGTTTGAAATGATAATGCAAATTTCCAGGGCTTATGGAAAGATCAGCCGCAATATGCCTTGTGGTAATATTGTTGTAACCCTTTTCATTAAAGAGTTCCAGTGCTTTGGCCAAAATTTTTTCCTTGGTACTCATCTTTCAAATATAAGAATAATCAGAATGTGAAAAATCATATTTTCAAAATTAGAACATTTGTTCTAATTTGAATATATTTGCAATATCAAATCTTATTACAATGGAAGGAAAACAAAAGTTTGATTATGAGACTGCCGGAAACCGTGAAAAGAAAAATGAAACCGATATTCAGGATATTATGGCAAAAGTCCTGCAGGTGATCATTGGATTCATTATGGCAGTGCTTCACATGTAATGAAAACACAGATTTCGTATTGGTTTTTGTTGGGACTGGCAGCCTGGGCAGTCATGATCCTGCTAAGAAAGAATGGTATTTTTATTCCTGTTATCAATAATCATTTCACTGATTTTATTACCGTTCCGATGTACTGCTATCTGATAGAATATATCATGAATTCTCTGTTGGGTTTTCATTGGAAACCGGATTTTAAGTTTATTCTCACTTCACTTCTATATCTGTCTTTTTTGTTTGAAGTTCTTTGTCCGAAAATATCACCTTTATTTACCGGAGATATTTTGGATGTGCTGGCTTATTTTCTTGGAGGAATGGTGTACTGCTTTTTCAAGATCAGATCATTTTCTGCCTTAAAAAAAGAGGCCGACTAAATTGGATCAATAAATTTGACGCAAAGTTTATTTAAAATACGCCTTATTTTTAAGTTAGCTAAGATGGAATCGATTTACAATCGATTTGGATGAAGCCGATGGATAAACCTTCTTTATCTTAAAAGTATGAAGTAAGAAAATAAAAACATTTGCGGAAAGAGAAATTATAACCTACTTCAAAAAGAGTAAAAGATTAATCATTTTTCGTTTAATTTTTATATCTGATCCATATTTGTCACATAAAAAGACCGGCAGAACCTTATTGTAAAAGCACTGCCGGCCGGGGTTATTGTTTTTATCCTGTTTTTGTTTTTTTGTGCTAAAGGAAAAGCGGGTTTTAATTGTTGCCGCCATTTGCTCTGTTGGAGTCTTCAAATTTCACCTGTTTTGTAGCCCCTTTTACATTATTATTCCCGAATTTATAAGTAAGGGAAAGGTGAACATTTCTTGTGATTCCCTTGTATTGATAATCAATATTATAGTCCGGATAATATTCTATTCCTTTTTCACGGTTGGTATTCAAAACATCATTCAAATACAGGTTAACTAGAAGTTTTTTATCCATGAATGCTAATTTTAGCCCTGTATATAATGAGGCATTGGTATAGTAATAGGTATTTCCATCCCTGTTCGGAAGGCTTCCCCATAATCCCAGTAAGAAAGTCACTGTTTTATCTTTATTGAGGAAGAAACTATTGTCTATATTTACATTGGCACTGTATCCCGGAGGAACAGGAAGAATGGAAGGATCATAAGATTTTGCTTTGGTATAATATCCATTCAGAAAAATAGTAGATTCCAGCCATTTCAGTTTGTTGTAGTTATAACTGATATTGACTCCGGTCTGATTTTCATTATAGAAATTCTTGGCGATGGTATATCTGTAATTTTCATCAATCATCTGAATTCTGTCCCAGCTGTCTTTGTTGTAACTGTGATATAATGTAATGTTGAGATTGTTATTCAAAACATACCCGAATTCAAAATTATCTGAAAATGATGGCAATAAATAAGGGTTTCCGGTAGTGTATTCAAAGTTGGAAGTGAAATATTTAAACGGATTCAGGTTTCCAAAATAGGGACGTGAAATTCTTCTTGAATAGCTTAATGAAAATGAATTATTCTCATTAGGCTTGTAGCTTAAATATGCGGTTGGGAAGAATTTACCATATTTTATTTGTGTTGAAATATTATCATTCATAGAAACACCTTCCAATGTTGTGTATTCATAGCGAAGACCTGCCTTTGCATCCCATTGATCATTGATTTTAAAGTTGGTGGACACATAAGCTGCATAGTTTTCTTCGTTATAAAGGAATGTATTGGTTCTACCTGCGTTAAGCTGATTTTGTCCGTTGATAATATCAAAAAAATTAAACTCAGAATCATTTTTGATCTTCGTATACTTAAGCCCGGATTCTGTTTTTATCTTCCCAAATGTTTTTTCCAGATCAGCCTGTCCCGAGTAAATTCTGTATTTACTGATAGGATTAGCCATGGTATAGATCTCTTGTGGAGTATAGGTATTGGAGAAATTTCTTGCGTTGGAATTATTAAGCATTACATTGGCTGTTATATTCAGTTTCCCTCCAGCACTGTCTATTTTTGTCTCATAAAATGCCGTTGCATTATGAACATCTCTGTTATTTCTGTTTCTAAAGTCGGAAGAAATATTGATCAGATCTTTTCCATTGAATCTTACAGATTCACTTTTACCTATTTCCAAAGGGTTGCTGTGTGAATAGTTATAATTGATTCCAATAAGATTTTTATCATTGATCTTATATTCTGCTTTTATATTTCCACTTTTGTATTTGTAATTATTAAGATTGTCACCATCCTTGTTCCAGAAATTGTTATTGCTGATGGCTGACATATTATTGTAAGTATTATACTGCCAGTAATTATCACCAGCAGATAAATTGGTGCTTAGTGAAAGTTTTTCACCCTGATAATTAAAAGTAGCACCTCCTCTTGAAGAAACAGTAGGTTTGCCCCAAAAATAATTTCCTGAAGTCTGAATAGATCCGTTCCAGCCCAGATTGGCATTTTTCTTAAGAATAATATTAATCAATCCACTTTTTCCTTCTGCATCATATTTTGCCGGAGGTGTGGTAATCACTTCTATTTTAAGAATATCATCAGAACGGATTGTCTTCAGATAATTGATAAGTTCCTGCCCGTTCAGGTTCAGCAGCCGGTCATTAATCATCACCGCTACATTACTTTTTCCGGCAATGCTTATTGCTTCATCACTGGTTTTTACCATCGGTGTTTTAGCCAGAGCTTCTATAGCATCAATACCCTGGGAAGCTACAGAATTCTCCACATTGAAGACCAGTCGGTCTACTTTTCTCTCGAATAATTTTTTCTTTGCGGTAATGGTTACGCCTTCTACTTTCTGTACCACAGGTTCCTCCTTAATCTGAATATCCCTTTTGGTATTTCCTTTTACCGCAATTTTCTCATTGTTGGTTTTTACCCCGTCTTTTATAATCTCAAGTATATAATTTCCATCCTCTTTTAAAGGAATTCTGAACAATCCTTTGTCATCTGTAATAGCAGAAAATTTAGCCTCATTTTTTGTGATAAGCACTTCAGTTTCTGCTACTGGTTTATTTTCTTTATCTGTAACAACCCCTTCTACACTTTGTGCCCATGCGAAAGAAGATGAAATAAGACTTAAAAGAAGAATAATTTTCCGGTTCATATTTAGCTTTTAGTATAAGACAATTATTTTAATGAGAATATTACATCGGTTTGTGAAAAATGTTTTTTATTTAAAAAATATTCGCTATTCTTTTGGTTATTTTTGTACCGGACATAAATTTGACTTTGATGCACGACAAGCTTTTACAATACCTCCGTTCCAATCATGATTTTTCTCAAAAAGAGATTGAAAGAGTTCAGCAGTATTTTGAGCCTGTATCTTTTTCAAAAAATACTGTGATAGAAGAAGTTGGTAAGATCCCCAATTATCTTTATTATATTGTTTCAGGATACCTCAGATTGTTTTATGTGGATGAAAACGGAAATGAAGTGACGACACATATCAACTGCCCACCAGGTTTTTTTACTTCTTATTCTCATTTTATCAGCGGAACAGTCTCGGATCATAATGTGGAATGTATTACCGCATGTGAACTTCTAAGGATTACAAAGGCAAATCTTGATTATTTGGTCAATGAAAGTCAGACGATGAAAGACTTCAGTATTTCCGTATTTCAACACTCCATTGCTTATAATGAAAATCGTTCCAGAGAATTGTCTGCACTCAATGCGGAACAACGATATCTTAAACTTCTGAAGGACTACCCTGAAATTATTAAGCATGTGCCTGTTCAATATATCGCTTCATTTTTGGGAATGAAACCGGAGAGTTTGAGCAGAATCAGAAGAAAAATAATTAACTAACAAAAGTCAAGCAGTTCCGGAAGCAAGAGACTGAACTTTGCTGCATTAAAATTAATGTAATGACAAAGAACAATCTAAGCCTCGTTTCAGGAGCTAATGGACATCTGGGAAATAATTTAGTCAGATTTTTATTAAAACAAGGCATTCCGGTGCGCGCAACAGTGCGGAATATCCATAATACAAAACCTTTTGAAGGACTGAACTGTGAATTGGTACAAGCCGATATTACTGATAAGGCATCTTTTGTAAAAGCACTTCAGGGAGTAGAAACGTTTTATGCAGTAGGAGCATCCTTTAAGTTATGGGCTAAAGATCCAAAGAAAGAAATCTACGATGTCAATATCCAAGGAACCCAAAATACCATTGAAGCAGCGGCTGAAGCCGGAGTGAAAAGAATCGTTTACGTAAGCTCTATCGCAGCTCTTGATTATACCCAATTGCCAGCAAAGGAAAGCAACGGGTACAATCCGGATCGGAGAGATATGTATTATAACTCCAAGAATGATGGTGAAAAGCTTGCTTTTGAATGGGCCGCAAAATTGGGGATAGAGCTTGTTTCTATTATGCCATCAGCAATGATTGGCAGTGATGCCTTTTTGCCTTTAAATGTTTCCTATGGTATTCTGAAGCTTATTCTGAACAAAAAAATTCCTGTAGATACAAAAATTACCCTGAATTGGATCGATGTAAAAGATGTTGCAGAAGGATGCTATCTGGCAGCCCAAAAAGGACGGCCAGGCGAGCGTTATATTCTGGCGAATGAAAAATGTATGTCCATTACAGATACAACGGTTCTGGCCAATACTTTTTACCCTGATTTAAAATTGAAAGTTCCAAATTCTGTTCCAAGAAGCATTCTTTTTACCATTGCAGCAATGATGGAGTTCTCTGCAAAGCTGAGCAGAAAAGCTCCGGTACTGACGAGAAAAGATATTTCAATGTTTTCCGGATTGCAGCAGGATTTTGATATTTCAAAAGCCAGAAATGAACTGGGTTTTAATCCCAAAAGCCCTGAAAAAGCTGTACAGGAAGCTCTTGATTATTTAATACAACACCCTGAACTTTTGAAAGAGACATAAAAATCTCTTTTTTATTGGATTACAACTGAATAATAGATCCTTTATAAAATTTAGTAAGGTCATAAAGGTCATTAAAGTAACGTTGAAGATGTATACTGCTTTTTTCATCAATATTGTTAAGCCCTGAATGACTTTCTGCCAAAGCATATAAAGATTTGTAATCCGGTTTCAGATAATCCGAAAGAATATTTTCTTTGCCCTGTTCCCGGTTGATCATTTCAGTAAGGAATATTCCATAGATCATGAATTGGTTGAAATTCTGAGCATTGACGATATAATTCAGATTTTCCTGAGAAAGTTTTTCATAATCAGAAAGTAATTGCAGATAGCTTTCAGTATGTACAGGTGACTGAATTTCATAAAAAAGATCGATCCCATGAATGAACAGCTGAGTTCTTATTTCTTCATGATCTGAAGGATAAGCTTTACTGAACCATAAGAATATATTTAAAAGTTCTTCCCGGGTAAGTTCTTCCACAGAATCTTTTACCTTATCCTTGATGATCTCAAGACTTGCTTTTCCATCAGGCTGGAGGAAGCTCAGAAAATTTTCTTCTTCACGGCAAAGTTTATTGTACAAATTGATTTTAGCAATATTTGGATTGGTTTTGATGAAATAAAGTTCTTCTGTCATAACGAATTACCAAATATTTTTAGAGAAATGGTAATTAAAGATACAAAATAAGCAGAAACATACTCTGAAAAATGTTATGTGATGAATGGAATGCGTTTTGAGGATGGAAGCAGGAAGATGGAGGCTGGAAGTTTTAAACCACATAGAAATCTATATGGTTCATATTTAAGACAGAAGCAATAATTATTTGGGGAAATACTTAGAAAATAATTCGTTTAGTATAACTCAATGTTTCAATAGTGGAACGTTTTGCTTTTACATACTTAGTAACTTCCGTCTCCCAGTCTCCATCTTCCTTACTTAATTGTTTCATGCAGCGCAATCCTGTTTCCCTCTGAATCTTCAAACTCAGCCACTGCAAAACCATATTTTTCATCTGTTCTTTTGGGATAAAGAATTTTTCCTGCATGTTGAAGAACTTTTTCCAATGTAGCCTCTATATTTTCTGTTTTGAAATAAATGATAACCCCGTCTTTTGTGGGTTTATAAACATCACCTTTAGCCAGCGCACCGGTAATACCACTATTCTTTTCTTCAAAAGGGAAAAGAGCCATTTCGTACTGATCAATGATTTCCTTTTCAAAGCTGAAATTGAAGACCGCAGAATAGAATCTTTCTGCACGTTCAAGATCATGAACAGGAATTTCAAAATAAACAACAGGGTTGGATGAGTTCATGGGAATTGGTTTATTTTTTAAATGAAGGAAGCTGTTTTATTTCAGACTTAAAAATGAGGGTTGCAATTATTGATCTGAGCAGCGATCTGGTAATGGAAAGCGGGTGTTCCGGGAATTCATGGTCATACTTTTCCAGTTCAGACTTATTCATTAAAGTTCCCTGTCTGAAATCAGGATCATAAGGATCTTCAAACCAGTTTTTCATGCTTTCTTCATCAATCTCTACCTCTCCGGATTGGTGTAATCTGTCAAGAATAAGCGCATCTCTCATCCCGGTAATGCCAATTTCATCAGTCTGAATTTTTATTACATAGCTGCAGTCTTCAAAAGGAATAGTGATGGAGGCAATATAAGCCATTCCGGTTTCCTGCTGAGGAGTCTTAATAATTGTTTTTACGCAAGGGATATTGTGAATATGAATAATATCTGTTTCAATACTGCCACCATTGGAGGAAGCTGCAATATTTCTGTAAAATCTTTTCAGATAATCGAGATCTTTTGCTGTAGGGAGGTCAGGTTCTCTATCAAAATAGTGAAGGACAATCAGGGCAGACTGTTGGGGATTTACCCATCTGATAGCATCATGGTCCTCAGATACTTTTTCCCATCCCTGATCGGGAATAGTTATAGAATGGAGATTGACCTTAATTTTTTTTTTCTTTCTGAAAAACTTGAACATGGCTGATCTTTTAATTTAAAGATCGTATTATTTTGACAATTAAAAGAATTTCAGGAACAGAATTTTAATGAAATAGATAGAATTTCTCTATAATAAAAAAAATAGAGTGACTTCTCTATTTTTTATGTAGCTTTGTTAAAATTTTCAGGTTGAAAAAAGAAAAAGTACGTGACAGAATTATCAGAGTGGCTTCAGATCTATTCTATAAACAAGGGTATAATTCTACCGGGATTAATCAGATTATTGCTGAAGCCGATATTGCCATTGGATCATTGTATAATCATTTTGCATCCAAAAATGACCTTCTTCAGGCTTATTTAATCAAAGAAGAACAGAATTGGTTTGAAGGGTTGGAAAAGAGCATAACGTCTATTTCAGATCCGAAAGAAAAAATAGAAGCAATCATTGATTACCGTAAAAAGCTGCAACAATCTTCAAAATTTTCAGGCTGTCATTTCATCAAAATAGTTTCAGAAACAGGAGATGGGAATGCTGCAGTATCCGGTTTTGCAAAAAATCATAAAGAAAAACAGAAAATAGTAATCAGTGATATTGTGAAGGAATATAATGAATTGTATCAGTTGTCAGACCCCGATTTAATCACTGAGAATATATTTTTACTGATAGAAGGAGCAGTAGTAACCTCCACAATCACCAGAAAAAATGATTCTTTTGATCAGATCAAAAAAATCATTCAGGGTTTATTACCCTAATTTTTTTATGAATTTAAAAATAGATATATCTATCTAAAAATGAAAAGTAAGTATTTGAAATTGTTTGTTATATTGTTTGGTCAATTGTTGACTATTATGGATATTTTTATAATAAATGTGTCCATACCATCCATTCAGCGCGATATCAATGCTTCCAACGGAGAAATGCAGTTGATGATTGCAGCCTACCTTATCGGTTTTGCCTCTTTTCTCATTACAGGCGGCCGGTTAGGAGATGTATACGGAAGAAAAAAGATTTTCATTATAGGATTAACCTTTTTCATGATCAGTTCCATAACCTGTGGAATTTCACAAGGTGTGATCCAGCTGATGATTTCAAGACTTGTTCAGGGAGTAAGTGCCGCATTGATGGCTCCGCAGGTCCTTTCCATGATCCAGATTTTATTTCCAGCTCATGAAGAACGTACAAAGGCAATGGGCATGTATGGAATTACCATTGGCATCGGGACAATTCTCGGCCAGTTTCTGGGCGGCTATTTTTCATCATTAATGGCTTTTGATGAACCATGGCGGCTTATTTTTCTGATTAATATTCCTATATGTATTGTCGCTATTTTCTTCAGTGTAAGACATTTGGACGAGTCCAGAACCAGTATAAAAGAATCCTTTGATTATTGGGGAGTGTTTCTATTGTCGATAGGGCTTTTCAGTATGACATACACACTTACCGTTTCTGAAAAGGAAATTTTTAGTGTTCAGAATGTATTGCTCATGACTACTGCTGTGGGAATTTTAATCTACTTTATCAAAAATCAGAAAGATAAGCTGAAAAACAAGAAACCTTACCTGATTGATTTTGAACTGTTCCGTTACAAAAATTTCAAGCTGGGTATTATAGCTGTTTCTTTCTTTTTTATTATGCTGGATTCTTATTTCTATATCTTGTCCTTATTCTTTCAGGATGGATTAATGATTAGTCCGATGAGAGCAGGAGAAGTTATCGTTTTTCAGGGGCTGGGGTTTATCCTGGCTGCAGCTTTTTCAGTGAAACTGATCCTTAAATATGGGAAAAAAGCCCTGATGGCAGGACTTGGTTTTATCATTCTGATTTTGATTTTTCAGATTGTTTTTTTCAAAGGTTCTACTGGATTTTATCAACTATACCTGTTATTATTTCTGCATGGAGTAGGAGTGGGCTCTGTAATTCCCTCTCTGGCAAATATCGCTCTTTCTGGGATGCCTGAAAAACTGACAGGAAACGCGTCCGGAGTTTACAATACCTTTCAGCAGATTGCAGCCATCATAGGAATTGTGGCAGTAGGAAGCGTCTTCTATTATTTTTTAGGAGAAAAACCTTTAATAGAACACTATCATAAAGCTTTTACAATAGCCATTTTGATTAATATCCTTTGCCTGATTATTGTATTGGTCAGTATTTTTAAAGTTCCTGATGATGTTTTACCCAAAAGCAAAAATAACTATTGAACTGTTCATCCAACAAAATGGTGAATCACTTTTTCTTAATGTGGTTTGATTTAAGTTTAATGTTTCTTTGCTGAGGCTTTTATTTCAGCTAATGTTATTTTGGCAATATCCCGGGTAATCTCGGTTGGAGAATGGCAGTCACAATTGCTGAGTCCTATTATATACATATCTTCTTCAGGAATATAAACACCCATGCTTTTGAACCCAAATACACTTCCACCGTGCTCACGGTCCGGAGTTCCGTTGATTTCCTTCAAATGCCATCCATATCCGTATGTAAATTCTTCTCCATTGTTAAGCTTATATTTTTGAAAAGCTTTTTGAGTTTCCTGAGAATTTAATAGGGTATTTTGGTTTAAAGCCTGCTGCCATTTCAATAGATCATCAGCCGTAGACATGAGCGAACCTGAAGAAAAAGGAACACTGAAACTGATAATGGTTTTATTTACAAACCCATGTTCTTTTTTATGATAGCCATAGGCTCTTTGTGGGATTATTTTCCGGTCCGAAGCATAATAGGAATGAGTCATCCCTATTTTGTCGAAGATATTTTTCCTGATGAAATTTTCATAGGTATCACCTGAAACGAGTTCTATGATATAGCCAAGAACAACATATCCTGAATTATTATAATCAAATTTTTCGCCGGGTGCAAAATCAACAGGTTCATTTTTGAAAAAATCAACCATGGCTTTAGGTTCCATTTCTTTTTGGGCAATGGAAGATAAAGATTTCATTTTTGTAAAATCTTTGATTCCTGAAGTATGGGTAAGAAGATGATGAACCGTAATTTTATCACCGTTCGGATAGTCTTTGATATATTTTGATATTGGATCATTTACTTTAAGTTTCCCCTGTTGCTCAAGTATTAAAATGGATACTGAAGTAAACTGTTTGGTCATAGAACCGATTTGGAAAACATTTTCAGGAGTCATATTGACATCAAGTTCCAGATTGGCTTTTCCGAAGGATTTGCGGTAAAGAGTCTTTCCTTTCTGAGTGACCGTAAATACACCGCCAGGTTCATTTTGATTTCCAAATCCGGTAAGAATGAGACTGTCTATTTTCTTTTCGTATTTTTTTGTAGGCAATTGTGCACTTATAGTACCACAGATCAGTAGAGAGATCAAAAAGGTTATTGTTTTTTGAGTAATCATATTATGTAATTTGTTATACAAAGATATAAAATATTTTAATTACTATGTTATGCAATATACTTAATGGTGTTTAAAATAATCTGAGTTCAGGGTAAGAAGATTAAGATGGAAAAGGCTGGAAGCTGGAAGAGAGAGGCAGGAAGTTAACAGATGGACTGAATATTTCTTCGGATTACCATAAAACCTGACAGATTCGTCCCAGAAAATAAATAAAATCCTGTTATAGTTGTTTTCTTAGGCATCAATAGCTTCCTTTATTCAGGTTAAATGATGTTTTTATTTTATAACCAGATAACGATATTTTATTTCTCTACAGAGATCAGTAACATCATAGGTCTGCGGAGCTCATCTTTCATTTCCGGAATTTCTTTCAGCATTTCCGGACTTGGTCCCGGTTCAATAATTTCTCTTATTTTGAAACCGTGTTTCAATAAAGTATTCAGATAAGAAGTTAAAGTTCTGTGATACTTGGTAACGTTTTCCCCTAAGAATGTAGTATTTCTTTTTCCTTCCATAAAATATCTGTCAACCGGCCAGCAGGTTTTTTCTCCATCTTTATCGTAAACCCAGTCCTGTCCTCCTTCAGCAGTAAAAACAGGATGTTCCACGGAGAATACAAAATGTCCACCTAAAGTCAGCCATTGATAAATATTTTGAGCGATGATGTCAAAAGATTCTACATAATGCAGTGTTAATGAGCTTAGGATAATATCAAACTGTTCTGCTGGATAATCAATATCTTCCAGGGCTTTTCTTTCATATAGAATTCCTTCCAGATTATTGATTTCCTGTGCTCTGGCCAGCATTTTTTCAGAAAGATCAATACCAATTACAGATTTTGCTCCATTTTCTATGGCATACCGGCAATGCCATCCGAATCCACAGCCAAGATCAAGTATGTTTTTTCCTTTAAAATCAGGGAGCATATTTTTCAGGGCATGCCATTCTCCGGCTCCTTCCAGTCCCAATTGGGAACGGAGCATTTCTTCATACTGGTCAAAAAAAGACGGGTTGTCGTATTTATTTTCTTTCATGGCAGGAACATTTAAAGTTTTAAAACCGGAATTAATGAACAATAAATTTACGAATATTAGCTGGAATAGTTTTAAAGCGCTGTTTCAAAATTTGTCAAAGAAAAATCCTTTACAAAATAAAGGATTGAATGTTATAGATGTAAATGATTTTATCTTCTGCCCTCACGAACTGCTCGGATTAAATCTTCATTTCGTTGATTAGCTCTTTCATTATTTAAAGACATCACTGCCCAAATAGCTGCAGGAAGCCATCCAATTAAGGTAATCTGTAAAATAAAACAGATAATTCCGGTAATAACTTTTCCTCTAACAATAAAAGATAGAAAGGGAAGCACGATAGCTAAAAACATAATTAAAATTTTAAGGTTATTATATAGTTTTATTTGTCAAATGTATTGAATTTGAGTTTAATGGAGAAAATAGAGTCCGCTAATCTTCCATATGCTCATTCCATAATTTTTCAGCGTAATCCCTGAAAACTTTTGGTCCCTGTTGAAAAGCTTTATCAAAAGTATAAGATCCCCCTTCATATACAGGTTTCCCATGATCTTCCATTCCTGTTCGAATTTTTGTTTCTCCGCGCATGGCAAATTTTTGTTTTCCTTCATACATGATGACCTTTAAATCTGAAGGACTTACATCTCCTTTACAGGCAATTTCATACATCATCCAGATTTCAGCAATACCGTTTTTATCAAGATCTGTTACACTTAAAGAATTTTTCTTAAATGCAGCATCAATATCTACCATACAGTCTTTGATAAAATCATTAACCTTCCAGATTTGTTGGTTATTTTCCAAAGAATAACACTGGGCGAATACTTCAGCATCACCACCATCATTTTCATGTTGAAAATTTTCATTGATGTAAACTCCTGTTTCAGACGTAACAACAATATATTCTCCGGTTGTATCCTTCCAACGGAACCCTTCTTTGAAATTTCCTTTATATTGTAATGATTGAGGTACCTGAGCAGAATCAATTTTTGTAGTGATCAAAGAATCTGTTTTTTCCACCTGATTAACTTCCGGTGATTGAGCTTCTGATAGAGTGTCTTTCTTTTCTTCTTTACAGTTTAAAAAGAATAGAAACGGGAGGCAATAGAGTAGATGCGTTTTTTTCATAGATTATTTTGATCTGATAACAGGGCTCGAACCTGTGTCCTCCCGGGTGAAGAGCCGGGTGTTCTGCCACTGAACTATATCAGAAATCAGGATAGGTGCAGGGCTCGAACCTGCGTCAACCCGGTTAAAGAGCCAGGTGTTCTGCCACTGAACTAACCTATCCTTTTTATTTTTGTTTTCAGAGTTTTCCTGAAAAATACTTGTTCTGTCTTAAGACTTTAGCCAGGAAAGGATTGGAAACGGTTACTCCATGGACCAGTTCCGGGGTGGGCTTAAATTCGCTTACCCCATGAATTCTAGGAGCCATCCAACCTGATTTTTCAGGATCAATACCTGCTTCCTGACAGGCCTTGATGATCATTTCCTTGTTACAGAAAGCTCTTTCCTGAAAAACTTCCCAAGGCAAAGGTACTACATTCCAAACTTCTGTATTGGGATCTATTTTTCCTCCGCTGGATAAATGCCATGCAATAACATCTGCAGCCATCAGACGCATCACCTTCCCAAAACAGATATCTTCAAGAATAGATTCCAATCCCAGTGCATAGATGAGGTTCATCCAGTTATCTCTGGCTTTATTCCAGGCTCCTGCAGTATTGTTCCAGGTAGTGGAATCATTGCCTTTCTTTACTGCCATTGTTTTCCTGTAAATATCGTTTTCATTCCAGAGTTCTTCAAGAAAATCTGAAATTTCTTCAAGAATCTTTGTCCATTTGCCTAAGAGGTTCCCCTTTTGTTCATCATTCAGATGTTCTAAAACTTTAGCATCAGAATAAATATAGGAAATCGCTTCCCAATGGGTATTGTCTGACGTTTCCAAACATCTGTTGAACAGCATTTCACATATTTCATCAAATGGTCTTTCCTGACTTTGATTGGTAAAAGTACTTCTTAGGTTACTTCTGGCATTGAAGTAAGCGATAAAGCAGGCTGTATTCAGATCTTTACTGAAATGATCAAAACTGATGGTGTGGGAAAGTCCGTGCTTGGCTATTTTCTGAAGTTCAATTTTCTTTGATTCATGAATGAATTTCTGAAGTCTTATTTCAATTCGCTTTAAAAGCCTCCACTTCTTATTGTAATTCCTTTTGGAAATGTCTAACCCGGCCAGTTTTCTCAGATCTTTATTAAGCCTGTCATTTTTGAAATTATTTTGTCCAAAATCTTTGTGGATCAATGGGGAAACCTCATTTAGAAAAGTTTCAATCCCGGTTACACTGTGATAACCTGTGTTTTCTTTTTCATTAATCTTAAAGATTTCGATGGCCTTTTTGATCTGTTTTTCTGCACCAATGGCTGTGCCAAAAGTTTCAAGCATTGAAGTATATCCATAGATGCTGTTTTTCAGAGAGCGGTTGGCTGCTTTACTCAAAGTAGCAAGTTCATGAATCTTCAGATGATTTCTCATTAGCTCAACGATCATTTCCGCTACATCTTCGGGACGGCGGCGCTGATCTAAGGTTTGATAAAGTTGTTCAATGATGATCATGTTTACTAAAGGTTATAGTTAATACCAAATATTATACAGAGTAAGAATTTGAAAGAAATATATAGATGAAATTTTACAAGCTTAAAAATATTTTATTTTTTTACTCCAATTGTTTTTACTGCGTGATCCATTTCTGTATCAGTGAGTTCTACTCCAAAACTCTCAATAGCAAGTTTGCTAACTGTTTTTTTTCGTTCAATTATAATATCTTTATTAATTCTAGCTGGCTGGATATAACGTTTGGTACAAATATATTTAGCTATTCCTTCCTTCTGTAAAAGAGGTGCAATAAATTTATCAATGATTGTTAATAGAATTCGTTGTATTTTCAAAAGATCAACAATCTCATTTTCTGTAATTACACCTATGTCATAATTTGTGAAATCTAATTCAGTAACTGCATCCTTCCAAAATAAATTCAAATTCTCTCCTTCGTCATTAATTAAGTCAGAAAATCCTGATGTTAATACTTCTAGTAAATGTGTAATATAATTTCTCCTTAATCGATAATATTTTATAGTGTCAAAAACTTCCTGCTGAGGGGTACCATGTCCTAATTTAGAAATTAATAATTGTAGCTGTTCTTCGATTGGAGTATTTTGTTTTTCAGAACGAGTAAGCGATACTGTATTTATATAACTAATGATTTCCATAACATCTTCCATATAAGCATGAAAAAACTCATAAGAAAATGAAAAATATGAACCAAAATTTATTAATTGATTTTGTTCCTGAAAAGAAGGTAATTTTTTTAGGGTTACATTTATTTTTTTGGAATATGAATTATGTGGAAATAGATCAGGTGTAAATAATTCATTGTCTTCTGGAGTAAAATTACTTAGCTTATCATTTAATTCTTGTTTGTTAAATAGATAAAAACATAAATGATCATTTAGATCGGAAAGCTTTCTTAGATACTTTTGTTGTAATGGTGTTTTCATAGATTATTAGTTTGTAATTTTTGAGAATCAATATGAGTAAGAGCAGCTTTTAATGATCCATTAAAAGCTGCTTCCAGTTTATGTATTTATTCTGTTATCATTTAAAAAAGATATTATCCAAAAGCTCTTAATGAGATTGTGGGTCAAAATAGGCTTTAAAAGTAAGAGGGTTCTCCACTTTATCTTCAGCTTCTTCCAGATATTCTAAATATTCTGACTGATGTTTTTCCATATAAACCATAACAATAGCAAGGTTTACAAAAAGATTTTTATCCTCAGAGCCTAAGTTTAAAGCTATTTTTAAATAATCCAAAGCCTTCTCATTTTCTCCCATATCAGAATAAATTGCACCAATGTTGATGAGCGCAGAAGTGTTCTCAGGTTCAATAAGCAGAATTTCATCTAATTCTTTGACTAAAAGATCGTTTAAAGTATCCCAATGATCTTCATTTTCCCATCTTTTTGCCTGGAGTTTTTTAACGTTTTCGAGTCTTTGTGGTATGCTATTCATTTGTTTTTGAGATATATCTGAATGTTTTTCCTATCCAAAAGCTCTTTTCAACAAACTCTCCACTTTTGGCTCGCTTCCTCTGAATGCTTTATACAGTTCCATAGGATCTTTTGTTCCTCCGGAAGAAAGAAGTACTTTGTATTTTGCTGCAATCTCCGGGTTGAAGATTCCATTTTCTTTAAAATACTGGAATGCATCAGCATCCAATACTTCAGCCCATTTGTAAGAGTAATATCCTGCGGAATATCCACCCTGGAAGATATGGGAAAAACTTGGACTCATCGCGGTTTCAGGATTGGTAGGATAAAGTGCTGTCGCTTTTGTATATTGATCTTCAAACTCTTTTACACTTTCATTCTCAAGCTCTGCAACTTTTGTATGATAGTTCATATCCAGTAAACCAAAACCTAATTGTCTTAAGGTCTGATAGCCTTCCATAAAGTTTTTAGACTGTTCAATTTTTTCAATTTTTTCGTCAGGAAGAACTTCTCCGGTTTTATAATGCTTTGCAAAGGTTTTCAGGAACTCAGGCTCATAACAGAAGTTTTCTAAAAACTGAGACGGAAGTTCCACAAAGTCCCATTTTACTGAAGTTCCTGATAGTGTTGGATATTGAGTATCTGCCATTACTCCGTGAAGGGCGTGACCAAATTCGTGGAATAAAGTTGTTACTTCCTGGAAGGTTAATAAGCTAGGAGTATCTTTCGTTGGTTTGCTGAAATTACAAACAACAGAGATATGTGGACGTGAGTTTTCTCCGTTCTGCTTGTACTGATTTTTATAGCTCGTCATCCATGCTCCGGCTCTTTTCCCTTTTCTTGGGAAATAATCTACATATAATAAAGATTTATAGGTTCCGTTTTCCTTTACTTCATATACTTTTACATCTTCATGATATTTCGGAATATCATTTCTTTCTTCGAAAGTTAAGCCGAACAGTTTTCCAGCTAGACCGAAAACAGCATCCTGAACCTGGTTTAACGGGAAATAAGGTTTAAGTTCCTCATCATTAAGATCATATTTTGCTTTACGAAGTTTTTCAGCATAAAAAGTGTGATCGTAGCTTTGCATATCTTCAATTCCATCATTCTTTGCCAGAGATTTTAATTCTTCAATTTCTTTATTGGCATAGGGTTTAGCCTTCGTTAAAAGTTCATTTAAAAAGTCAATAACTTTTACCGGAGATTTTGCCATTCTTTCTTCCAATACAAAATCTGCATAATCTTTATAGCCTAAAAGCTCAGCTTTCTGTTGTTTTAGCTGAAGAAGTTCTTTGATAAGGTTTTGGTTGTCATATTCTCCGCCATCAAAAGATTTTTTACCATTAGCCAATGCCAGTTCTTTTCTAAGTTCGCGGTTTTCTGCGTAGGTCATGAACGGGATATAGCTTGGATATTGTAGGGTAACCACCCATCCTTCAAGATTTCTTTCTTTAGCTTCCTCTGCAAATTGCTCAACAATCGCTTCAGGAATTCCTGCTAATTGTTCTTTATCTGTAATATGTTTGAAATAAGCATTCGTAGAAGCGAGTACATTTTGTCCGAATTGCAGGGATTTTATAGATAGATCCATACTGATCTTCTTTAATTTTTCTTTGTCTTCCTCATTCAGTAGGGCGCCACTTCTTACAAAACCTTTGTAGGTTTCATTCAAAAGCATTTTCTGCTCCTCATTTAGGTTATATTTTTCCTTTTCATCATAAACTTTTCTGATTTTGTTGAAAAGGGCTTCATTTTGAGATATTTTGGAAGAATATTCCGTTAAAATCGGAGAAACTTCCTGAGCGATCTGTTGGATTTCGTCACTGGTTTCTGCAGAATTTAAATTGAAAAAGATATTAGAAACCACATCCAGTTGCTCACCGGAATAAGCCAGTGCCTCAATGACATTTCCGAAAGTAGGTACTTCAGGATTGTCAACAATGGCATTGATCTCTTCTTCAGATTTTTGAATTAATTCCTTAAAAGCAGGAAGATAATCTTCATTTTTAATGTCACCAAACGGTGCTGAGTGATATGGTGTGTTAAATTTTTCTGTTAAAATATTCATTTTTCGATTTTTAGTTAAACGTAAATGTAAGGATTCATCGGAGAATCCCGGTTGAAAGGCTCAAAAATAATGCCTGAAAGCCAAGGTATGACAAAAATGCCTTATCTTTAAATAATCTTGTCCTATGCAAAGAGGGGATGGTGTCAGAATATTTAATTTTGAAAACAGATGAGAGATTCATTTTGAAATAAATAACCTTAAATATATAGACTATGAAAACACTCTTAAAATTGATCGGAATTATCATTCTGTTGTTTATTGCATATGCTGTCATTGCCATGTTGGCTTTCAGTAAAGATTATCACTATGAAAAATCTATTGTCATTAATGCTCCCAAAGAAAAAGTTTGGCAGTATGCAGGATCTTTAAAAGGATATAATATGTGGGATCCTTTCTCGAAAGAAATAAAAAATGTAAAGATCACTTATTCCGGAGAGGGTAATAAAATGGGAGATTCTTATCACTGGAAAGGAGATGACAGTGAAGGGGAACAATCTATTATAGAAACAGTACCCAATGAAAAATTGGCGACTCAGCTTCATTTCATAAAACCTTTTGAAGGAAATGCTAAAAGTAATATTGTATTGGCTCCTGAAGGGAATGGGACAAAAGTAACCTGGATGATAGATAATGAACTGAATGCGATGATGAAAATCATGAAACCTATGATGGATGGCAATATGGATAAAATGTTCGGACAGGGCCTGGATGACCTGAAGAAATTATCAGAAAAATAAATAAGAAGCCTTGTAAATATTTTACAGGGCTTTTTTATTGAACAGGAGCTTCTCCATATTTGTTTTTTCCCGTATCTCCTTCGTTGATAAGCATCAGAAAACCATAAAAAGGAATTAACTGATACCAGCCGCTTTCACCCATATCGTGACATCTTTTGGTTCCCTGAGCCAACAGAAAAAGCAGTCCTGGAATAAGTACAAAGATTGAAACAGTTAATAATAAAGGAGGAACGATTCCCTTACAAAATTTAAGTGTTGTGGTAATTCCAAAATCAATCAATAAAGTGAGTGCATATTCTTTATTTGAAATTCTTCCTTCAAAAGCGAAAGGATTTTTAAACATGATTCTATTTTAGTTTTTATACTTTCAAAAGTATAAATTATTTTTAAAAAATATTATCTTTATATAAAGAAACGATTTCTATGGAGAAGATTGTATTTGAAAAAAGTGATATCAGAGATTTTGTCAAAAACACGATAACAGAAAAAATTGAAAAACTTAAAAATTTCATCGAATTTACTCTGGAGGCCAGCCGTGACATCAAAAAAACACCGAAGTATGACAGTATGCGGGAAGAAATGCAGGAGGAGATCTACCAGATGCAACGACAGCTAGGTGCTTTAAATGATCTCAGACTAAACATGGGAAAGGTTTTAAACAGTGCAACGGAACGTGTTCAGTTGGGCTCTTTAGTAATCACGAATAAAGCCCGTTTTTATATTTCAGTTTCATTAGGCGAATTTTTCTTTGAAGGCGACAGGTTTTATGCCATTTCTCCTGAAAGTCCCATGGCCAAAAAAATAATGGGAATGAAAGCCGGAGATGAGTTTACATTAAACAAAATTCACCAGAAGATAGTGGAAGTGTTGTAGGCTTTTATGGTCCATAGTGAATTTTGCTTCGCGAGTGAATAGTAAATCACGGCTGTACATAAAAATTGACAGGCGCTGTGAATTGACTATTCAGCATTGACTTTTACAATTTCCCAGCCAACAATAAAACTCTCTCTCAAAACCTCATACCCCGAATCCCAAATCAAAAACTCATTCTATTCTCCCGGAAATTAACTTACATGTTGTATTTTTGCTTCTATGAACAAAGCAGAAGTTTTAAAAGAAATCATAGAGCAAAGAAGAAGTATTTTTCCGAAAGATTATACTGATGCAGAAATTTCTCAGGAGGTTATTGATGAAATTTTACATTCAGCAACTTTGGCTCCCAATCATAAGCGTACTAAGCCTTGGCGTTTCAAAATATTCAAAGGAGAGGAAAAGGCAAAACTGGCTTCAGAGATGCAGGCTATCTATAAAACCACTCAACCTGAGCAGCTATTCCTTGAGAAAAAATATAATGATATAGGGTTTAAAATCAATAAAGCCAATGTAGTTGTTTCTATTGTAGTGAACTTTAGCGGAATGGTTCCCGAATGGGAAGAAATTGCTGCTACCTCTATGGCGGTACAAAATATGTATCTGAGTTGTACGGCTAATAACATCGGCTGTTACTGGAGTTCTCCTAAAATTGTTGACCATTTGAAAGAATCTTTGACGATAGAGGAAAATCAGAAATGTCTGGGACTTTTCTATATGGGAAGATTAGATTAATTGAATTTTTTATGGTTAAAAAATTATTTCTTGTCTTGTTTGGAGCAATGATATGTAAACCTGTTTCTGCCCAGATTCCTATATCTGTGCCTAATTTCAATACCTACCAATTTTCAGAAGGAAGCAAGCTAGGAATCAGGAATAGGGAAGGGGTATTGTTGAAAGCTGAATATGACCAGGTTTGGGAACAAGGTAAAGACCGTTACAGCCTTACAATATCTGGAAAGACTAACGTTTTTTATTTGGATAAAGTTATTTTGCCAACTGCGGTGGATGAAGTGAACTTTATATCAGATGATACCTTCGTATCGGTTGATAAGGGAGAAAAAACATTTACGTTCTTGATACTGATAACCAATATAAACTTGCCTTAAAAACAAAAAACAATCTTGTTGTGAACAATGGTTTTACGCTTGTTTTAAGTGACAGCTCAGGAAAGAAGACTTTTTATTTTAAGAATGGAGCATCTTTAACAGATAAATATTCTTATCCCAATATTTATAATAATGTGATAATGGCATCCATAGACCGTAAATGGGGATTGATAAAGGATGGAAGAGAAATAACAACGTTTATGTATGATTCTATAGACACTATCGGGCGCTTTTATAAACAGAGAAGTGGTCAAGGATATCTGTTGCGTTATAAAACAGCAAAATATTTTATTGTAGGACTCAATCAAAAGTTTGGAATCATAAATGTTGAAGGTAAGACTGTACTTCCTATTCAGTATGATGAGATTGTTCTGGATGAGGAAACCAATATCTATACCCTTCGTTTGAACAACAGGGAAGAGTCCTTTGACGGAAACAAATAAGAAAAGGTAGAAAATCTTACATTTTTAGATTGTTAGATTAGAATTTTTATTTATCTTTGCACTCTTAAATATTTAACTGGGACGAGTTCCCGTAAAATTCAAACATTATGTCAGTAAAAATCAGATTACAAAGACACGGTAAAAAAGGAAAACCTTTTTTCCACATCGTGGTTGCAGATTCTAGAGCTAGAAGAGATGGTAGATTCATCGAAAAACTAGGAACTTATAACCCAATTACTAACCCAGCAACTATCGAGTTGAACGTTGATTCTGCTGTACAGTGGTTAAACAACGGTGCTCAGCCTACTGATACTGCTAGAGCTATTTTATCTTACAAAGGTGCTCTTTACAAAAAACACTTACAAGGTGGTGTTGCTAAAGGAGCTTTTGATCAAGCTGAAGCTGAAAAAAGATTTAATACTTGGTTAGAAACTAAAGAATCTAAAGTGCAAGGTAAAGTTGACGGTTTAGCAACTGCTAAATCTGATGCTAAAAAAGCTGCTTTAGAAGCTGAAGTAAAAGTAAATGAAGCTAGAATCGCTGCTGCTGCACAAGCTGATGCTGATGCTAAAGCTGCTTTAGAAGCTGCAAATGCACCTGCTGAAGAAGTTGCTACAGAAGGAGAAGCTGCTGCTGAAACTGAAGAAAACACTGAAGCTTAAGAACATTTCCGGTTATGCGTAAAGAAGATTGCTATTTGTTGGGGAAAATAACACGCAGACATGGACTTGCGGGCAACGTTATTCTTAAATTGGATACCGACCAGCCTGAGCTTTACAATAAATTGGAATCAATATTCGTTGAAATCAACGGATTATTGGTTCCATTTTTTATTGAAAAATCATCATGGAGCAAATTAGATGCTCTGAACCTTGCATTCAAAAACTCTTCTGAAGCAATGGTAGACCAGGTTTTAGGCAAAAGTGTTTACCTTCCTCTGGCTTCATTACCTAAACTTTCAGGAAAACAATTCTATTACCACGAAATCATTGGATTTGAAATTTTTGATGAAAATGATAACAACTGTGGGGTGATTAGATCTGTAAATGATCAGACGGCTCAGGTGTATTTCGTTACCAATCTGGACGGAAAAGAAGTGGTAATTCCTATGATCAAAGACTGGATTCTTGAAGTTGACAGAGACGAAAGAACAATCAAAATGGAACTTCCTGAAGGTCTTATTGATGTTTTTCTGGTTCCTTCTAAGAAAGACGAATAACTCTGTTTGTTGCTGTAACAGTCATTCCGTCTCATTTATTATTTTCTTTCTATCATTATTTTTTTGAAATTATTCATTACCCATCATTAAGGCAGGTAAAAGATATTCTTCTACTATTTTGTCAGCCTGTGAATGAGCGTAAGGCTTATTATATGCTGTGGCTGTAATGACCATTACGACTGGTATGTCTACAAATATAATAATCTTGTTTCCGCCATTTCCACTGCATTGATAAGCTTCCAGATTTTTGTTTCCCATTTTATAAATTTTCCTCCAAAACAAATATCCATAGCCTTCAAAATCTTTGTCGTCTGTAAAGTAGTTCGTAAAAGATTTCTTTATCCAATTCATATTTAAGATCGTTTTTCCATTCCAGATCCCATTATTTTTATATAATTGTCCGAATTTTGCAAAATCTAGGGCTCTCATCCGCAGACCACCTGCTAAAGAAGGTTTTTGCTGAGGAGTAAACTGCCATTTGTAGTTTTTGATTCCAAGAGGCTGAAATAATTTTTGATCAGCATACTCTTTCAGTCCTTTGGGAAGCGACTTATCTAAAATATCACCTGTTACCACAACTCCAGCGGTAAAATAATTCCAGTTTTTCCCGATTTTATTTTCAGTCATAGGTAAGTTCAGGGTAAATTTTACCCAATTATCGGTAGGGTACATATTTTCTTCGTTTCCTGGAGATTCAGAGTCCTGATCATTCCCCTCAAAACCGGAGCTCATCGTTAACAGGCTTTTGATGGTAACACTATCTTTTCGGGATGAGTAATTTTCAAATGATTTTAAATCATAGAATTCCTTCAGATTTTGATATTCGTTTTTAATAAAACCTTCTTGGATGGCGATTCCCATCAATGCAGAAGCAAATGTTTTTCCAACCGAACGTGTATCCTGCAAAGAGTCTCTTCCGGACCCATTGAAATATTCTTCCAGAAGAAGCTTTCCGTTTTTAATAACAACAATGCTTGTAATATTTTTGAATCTTTCTTCTGCAATTTTTTTATTCAGATTTCTGATCGTTTCAGTATTCAATTTTTCCTTGGAGATTTTCCATTCGTGGTTAGGTTGAATAAGTTGAACAGCTGTCTGTTGCTCTGAAATATTTTTTTGAGGAACATTAAGATTGATTTGCCGTTCTGCAATAATAGGTCCTGTAATTATATTTCCTGTATGCAGATAAGGACGAATTTCAATTTTTAAAGCGTGATTTCCGTCTGTCAGTGCATCAATTCCATCGTGTCCCCTATAAAAGCGCATCCATAAATATCTTCCCCATGAATCTTCATTCTTACTGCTGAGAAGAGGAATTCTTAATGTGGTTTTCATCTTTTTATTTTCTGGAGTTCCGGCACCTGCATTGAGATTTTCTGTGTAGATCGGTTTTCCATCAACATAGAATGAAAATTGAAAATTTCCTTTTTTAAGAAGTTCTTCTACGGTCCAATTGGGTTCAAGCTGATGAAGATAGTTGATCAGTGAATTGTCAAAAAAAGCATGAATCCCAAGGTCACCATTTTCCTGAAACGTTGAAGAAGTAATAAAATCTGAATCTTTCAGATTTTCAAGGGCAACAGTTTTGTTAAGGAAAACAATTTTTCCGGAATATTTTTTCAGAATCGGATTCTCAATTTTTTCAGGATTGACTATATTTTTATTTTGTCCCTGGTAAAGATAGAAGATGAAAATAAAGATCAATAATAGAGCTGGTCTCATAGCAAGAAGTATTTGAACAAAAATAATAAACTTCTTTACAGTAAAATAGAATGAAATTAACATTGCTATTTTATCATCATGTATTCTAATTGAACAGCTTTCTAAATTCTCCGGGTGACTGATTTGTTTTTTGTTTAAACAGCTTACTGAAAGACTGTGGATGCTCAAAACCGAGTTCATATGCAATTTCACTCACGGATAAACTTGTGGTGCTTAAACGTTCTTTGGCAGAATCAATTAATTTATTCTGAATGTGCTGCTGTGTATTTTGCTGCGTATGAAGACGAAGTAAGGTTCCCAGGTAATTGGGTGAAATATTCATCTGCTCAGCTATACATTTTACAGAGGGAATTCCATTTTCTATAAGGTTTCCGCTTTCAAAATATCCGGAGAGAATTTCTTCAAATTTATGGAGCAATTCATGGCTTGATTTTTTTCGGGTAAAAAACTGACGCTCATAAAAACGGTCAGAATAAATCAGCAGTAATTCAAGCTGTGCAATAATCAGTTCCTGTGTAAATTTATCAATGTTCGACTGATATTCACGTTCAATATTTTTAAAAATTTCAACAATTATTTTTTCTTCTTTATCTGAAAGAAAAAGGGCTTCTTTTACCTGGTAGCTGAAGAAATCGTAAGATTTTATTTTTTTTGTTAATGATGTATTCCAAAGAAAATCAGGGTGAATAAGCAATAAAAATCCAGTGGGTTCTACCTGGATATCCTGCCTGATTTCCAGACTTAAAAACTGCTGTGGCGAAACAAAACACAATACTCCCGAATCAAAATCATATTGTTGCTGCCCATAATTGAATTTAGGATTGACATTTTTCTTCAACCCAATTGAATAAAAATTCTGAATCCATTTCAATTCTTCATCTTCCACAATATAATGTACTTTACTGTAATCTATCAGACTGATCAGAGGATGCTCAGGACTGGGGAGACTACAGAAAGCATGAAAATCTGTAATAGAATTAAAACGGACAGGTTGTTTCATCATAGCTAATTTAATTGTTTTTGTAAAAGTATAACGTATTGTTTCAGAAAGATATCAACCCCGCTCAGAACGAACGGAGTTGATCGATATCCTGATGTTACTAAATTGCTGTTGAAACAGTCAGGTTTTCCCATTTTTCAGCATCTTTCTTTAAGATATCAATTTTGTTATTGAGAAATTCCATCGTTCCTACACCCAATAATAAATGAACAGGGGGATTTTTCTCTTTACTGATCTGGATGAGCACATCAGCTGCTTTTCTGGGGTCATTGGGCTGGTTTCCATTAATTTCATTAAGATGAGCCTGCTCGGAAAGCCTTGCAGCTTCATAAGCCTGAATAGGATTAGCCGGAGTTTTCACAGAGTCTTTCGTTAAAAAATCTGTACGGAAATAACCAGGATAAACAACTGTAGCATGAATTCCAAAATCTTTTACTTCTTCAGCCAGAGCCTCTGTAAATCCCGCAACAGCAAATTTTGTTGAGCAGTAAATTCCCCATCCTGGAAAATTAGCAGAATATCCACCAACAGAAGAAATATTGAAGATGTTTCCTGATCTTTGCTCACGGAGATAGGGCATGGCATTTCTGATCACATTTAAGGTTCCGAAAACATTCACAGCATAATTTTTTCTTGCTTCTTCATCAGTAAGTTCCTCCAAAGTTCCGATTTGTCCGTAGCCGGCATTGTTGACAACTACATCAATTCTGCCGAAATGTTCCACGGTTTTGGCAATCGCGGATTTTATATCATCGTTATCTGTAATGTTGACGCTGAGCGGAAGAAAGTTTTCTGAAGTTTCTCCAATGGTAGAAATGAGGGATTCAACGGTACGGCTGGTAGCAGCAACCTGAAATCCTTCGGATAATAATTTTTTTACCAATTCGAATCCTAAGCCTTTTGAAGCCCCTGTCACGAACCATACTTTTTTTGTTTCCATTTTTAAATAATTTTTTGTTTAAATGATGGTACAAAGATGAAAACTTACCCAAATGAAAATGTAGCCGAATCGGAGAATGATGTATCCAAATCGTGAATGGTAATTTTATTTGGAAAGATTTCAGCGGATTTTCAGGAGATTCCTGTATTTCAATGGTGTGATCCCTATATTTTCTTTGAAACACCGGATGAAATGACTTTGATCTGCAAAACCGCAGTTTAGAGCAATATCCGTCAAAGAAGATGACGAATTGAGAAGTTTTATCGATTTTTCAATCTTTAGTTTCCGGAGGTATTCTCCCAGATTACAATGGAAATATTTATGAAAATCTCTGCTTAAATGAACAGGATGGATGTTCAACGTTTTAGAAAGCTCAGCCAGATTTAGGGTTTCCGCAACGTTTTCATGTAAGATCTCATTAATCTGACCTACCCACAATGGTTTTCTGTCTTTGATTTCCCTCTCATGGGTTAATTGACTGAAAAGATGCAGCAGTAACTGATTTACAGCCAGTTCGAAAGATGTAGTATTGGTTTTTGTTTCTTTAAAGATCTGATGTATCAATAATTTGAAGGCAGGATTTTTTATATTGAAACTTCCTTCAACTTTGTTTTTCTGAATGTCAAACCGTTCCAACCAATTTTGAGTGATTTCGATGTGGAAGCCTCTGGTAAAAATATCCGGTTTAATATTATAGTGTGGATCTTCCCAGTGATGATACAATAATGTTCCGGCTGAGCATCCGTATGTTTCTTTTTTGTTTCCCTCTGTCATACTGCCCTGAAGGAGAAAAGTAAAGTAAGCATTTTCATGATAATGCCAGTCTACATAAGGATGGGTATATTCCGTATCAGTGATAATTAATCCTTCTAAATTGATCATTTGATTGGTTTCCCCAAAATATTCGCCGTTACAAAGACTGTTCATGATAGATTTTGTTTTAACCGGTCAATTTGTTCATACATTTTATTAAAGAATATTTTCCTTTCTCTGTTTCCGGATTCATTCAAAGATTTTGAGTTTTTAATCTGATGCTCAAAATAGCTCAGTGAATCTTCACAGGTTATTTTATCATTGGTCATCATATATCCAAACATACTGAATGGGATAAAAAAGGAACATTGCTGTTCATTCTTAAATAAAATACTATTATTCAAAATTACTAAATCATTGACATATATCTGGAAATTAGTTTTTTCCAAAGTTTTATTTTCCAATCGTTCGAGTAATCTTCTTAAATCATCAAGGATCAGGTCAGCATCATTTTTTTTCAACAATCCCATTTCATAATAAAACGAAATTTGCCTCAAAGCGCTCATAATCGTAGTGTCATTCCATATTTCAGTTACATTTTGTTTGCCATAAAGGTCTTTCAGCATTTCATTTTTTACAGAATGATATTCCATATTAAACTCGTGAAAAGGACTTAAAAACTTATCCTGATTCAGTAAATTCATCCATACATAAAACTTAAACCGGGACAAAACAGAATCCGAAATGGTATAGAAAAACGGAATATCCTTAGCTGAATAATAGACTTTGGAGTTGGTAATATCCTGAAAAACGTTTAGAATTTTAAGAGAGTTTTCAAAGTAATTCAAAAGATCATCAGTTGTTTTTACAGGTTGTGTTCTTTGAACGACCAATTGATTTTCTGTACCCAGAAACTGATCCAATGATATTTGATAATATCTGGCAAGCTCAAGCGCTTCCTCAAAGCTGAATTTTGCCTTTAGTGAAGTCCTTCTATGGGCTGCATCATAGCTTATATTAAGAATATTGGCAATCTCATCATTCAAAGATTTATCACCAATTTTTCTTCGGATTTCTTTTAGTAAAGCTTCCTGATGCATGACTTGTGATTTTCACAAATGTAATATTTTTTTATTTTCTTATACCTACTATTGAGGGGAATATGTAGATAATTTCAAATAAACTAAACTTTCATAAACCTTTGGTTAATCCCGGATGCCTGGAAAGGCACTTTGAGTACCATGGAGTATTTAATAATGCCGTAGCTGTTTTTTCTTCAGTAATTTTATACAAAACATTTTTGCTGTAATGGTAATCGGCATATTCGCTAACCGGTTTACCATTTACTTTTGCTGGGATACCTGCTATTTTCGCCATTATGCCTGTTGTATTTTTTAAAACGTTGAAATAGTTGTTGATTTGGTTAACCCACAGATCAATTATCATTTGTCTGAGGTTTCCGTATTTATCCAGTAAATTAAATTCGCACGCCGAGCTTCTTTCAAATGCCGCAGTTTCAATATACCACAAGTTTACCGAATGGTCAAACCCGATGGCCCATGACCTTCTTCCTGCTAAAAAATGACGTTGGTTAACATCAATGATATTGTTCACGATCTCAAAGGCCTTTGCCTTATCTATTATACCCAGAGAAGATGCTATTTTGGTTAAATTTGAAAACAAATCAGATTCCTGTTTTTCAATCCATTCCCGTTTTAAAGTAGTAGCGAAAAGACTCAGGGAATCTGATGCTTTTTCTATGGCCACCCAGTCTGTATGGATTACTGCTGTTAAAAAATCCAATTGGGGAAGATCAGGGAATACTTTAATAGTTCCCCCCATTTGAAATGCAATGGTTTCTTTTGAGTTAAATTTATATTTTCCTGTAGTTGCCTTTGCAACATTTGATACCGAAAATATGGGACAAAAATTTTCCAATAAATGCTTATTCATCTTTATAATCTGATCCCGGGAAGGATTGGAAATATAGCTGAAATATCCTCTGAAATGATTCCCATGAAATTTGCCCACTCCTTCATACACATTTTTTTCTGTAAATTCTCCTGGCTTCCCTTTTGTTGGAGGAACTATAGCAGGTGGTCGGGGAGTAACTTGGTATGTGGGAGCTGCATTGGTAGCAGCTCCTGAATACCCTCCTTTTGGATTTGCGAATGTATCGTAGCCCATAATCTGTTTATTCTGAACAATTTTTTAATGGATAACTTGGCAAGCACTTAGACTTATCCCGTAAGAAAGTTAAAGTGGTTGGCGTAATAAATTCCCAGGGAGCACCTATGAAAACAGCTCCCGTAGACCACTTAAGGCCAGATGCTGTAGATCCTTCGTAGTTTCGTTCGAGTGTGATCAACCAGGAAGTATGTGCAGATACAGATGTATCTTCTGTAATGCTTATGATTCTGTACACTTTGCAGTCTATTACTATCTCTCTGTCAATATCGGCATTGATTCTTAATGCACTTACTCCCGGACCGTAATAATCCCAATAATGATCAGTATTGCTCAGCACTACAATATTTGAGGCATTGGTTACACTCAGCCCTCCCTCTCTGTCTGAATAAAAGTTTTCTTTTTGTTCCTTTATTTCCTGGGCAATGGAAACATAATGTGGATCATTAGGTAATGGAAGAATACCTGTACCACCCCAAATTTCCCCGTAAGCTATAAAATGAGAAACATAATCGAAATATCCGTCTCTTATAGGAACCATAACCCTACAGCTTCCGGCTTCTAAAAACTTTTTAAAGATCAGATCATTGGATTCTTCTTTCAGTTTTTCGGACCAGCTGCATTTCTTTCCCCAAAAGTAAGGGTAGAAAATATAAGTAATCAGGTTCCAATTAAAAGCTTGCTCAAAAAACTGGATAAATCTCCCTTGCTGTTCTGCTTCCTTAATATTCATTTCGGGATATCCACATGGCTCAACTCTGTTTTTCATGGCATCAAACCTGTCAAAAAACTGGCATGAAATATAACTGATGACCATTCTTTTCAATTCAGCCTTTTCGGTTTCTCTGTTAATGAATGGGTTTTTGTTGTAGCGCTCTTTTTTCAGTTCTTCTTCTTTCAGTTCAAATTCTTCTTTGGCTTTTTGATAGTCAGCAAATTCTTTATTGTACTTTTCCATTGCTTTATTATAAACTTCGGTAATTTTGGAGAAAACTGCCGTTTGCCATTGTTCCTTGACATCGTCTTTTAATTTGCATCTTACGATCAGATCCCATTTAAAATTTGTGACGTCCCAGGCATGCACATTTACCATTTGCGTCCCTTCTATAGACGGTAATGGTACCATATTTCCAAGATTATTCAGTCCTCCGTCCTGGTGCCACATACTGTCGCCGTTAGGTCCTAAGCTCGCGTTAATAGAAACCCCGCCGCCTTCATTGTAATTCAGGCGAATATTAACCACACGCATGCTGATTCCTGCATAACCGGAAGGAATGTTGCAGGGAAATGCTGAGGTCCATGACCCGGATTTATTGTTTTTGCCTTTCGGATCACCCGGTTCGCCTTCCAGAGGGACTGTAGTTTCTATGAAAAAATCCGGAGGAGCAGGTACATCTTTAAGTCCGTATTTAGAAATCAAAGATTTGTAATTTTCGGGGGTAATCATTTCCTGCTTAATATCGGGAGCGACAGGCTTTACAGGTATTGTTCCCTGGAATTTAGTTTCAAAAAGCCTTTTGTATAAAGAAGCAGGTTCAGGTAAAACCAGATCAATCACGGCCTTTCTTCCATAGTTATAAACCTGTGCTCTTGATAATTTATTTACATAGAGATACTGTCCCGAAATATTGCCTCCGCTGACGTTATTGAAAGAATGCTCATTGATTTCCTCTGTCTCGAAAAGTCTTTTAGTGGAAATCAGTTTTCTTACTTTTTCTTCAACCTGTTTGGTAGCACGGTCAATAACCTCTTTGGAAGAGTTTACAATCTCTTTATTCGTTAATGATTTGGCTTGGTTATTACTGTACTTGGAATCTGCCTGTAGTTTATAGGTTCCCCAGTCTGCATTGGCAGTAACACCTGCCTCAAAAGCCGAATCTTGTTTTACGATATTTTCTGTCTCTTTCTGTAAAGAGGCTTTATCTTCGGTTTGCAGATATTTTTCTTCAAACTGTCTTATTTCTTCTTCGGTTTCCACAAGTTCTTCCGTTCTTTCCAGGCGTCTGTGTTTAGTGGTTAGCTCTTCTCCTTCCAACACATTTTTTATATAAGATAAATCTCCTGCCTGATAAGATTTTGTGTAGTCTTTAACAATCATCAAATCAATAATGTCAATTCTGGGTTTGGCACAGCATTTACTTTGTGGTACGCAGTCATCATTTACTTTACATGTGCATTTTTCATTGATGCAGCCTGGAATCTTGGTTTCGGTGAGAGAGTCCTTCACATTCAAAAAAGGAAACTCGGCAGAGCGTATTTCGGTATTGCAGGGATCAAGTTTTAAAAAACAGGAAGGAAGTAAAACCCGTTTGTCAAAATACTTCAAAATATTATAATCCGGCAGTTTCATGTTAAAATCATAGTATCTTTCTACAAAGGTCATCAGGGTAAAAACTGAAAGATAATCCATATTGGAAGGATGGCTTAAATTTTTAAGCTGCGACAAGCACAAAATTGTATCGGAAATTGCTGTTCTTTGTGTAAAATAGAGACTTTTATCTTTTTTATCTTTTGCAAAAACCGTGTCTAACCCAGCTTCCTTAATAATGCTGTAGATCTTGCTTTTATCAGGTGTATTTCGTACCGAACTAAGGCCTTCAATTGCCTTCTTCCATTCTTTACCGAGATCATCTGCTTTTTTTATGGAATCTTTGCTTTGTAAAAACTGTTTCATTTCCATATTGAGTGTGCTTACATTATTTTCCCTGCATAACATCTGCCAGTTTTTAAATCTGTCTGACTGATAGTTTTCGGGATGAGACTGGATGCCAAAGGATTGAGTATCATTAGGACTTAGCATCTCAACAGCTCTTGTTGTAAAAATTCGTAATAATTCTGACATAATATTTATTTTTTAATATGAAATTAAAATTGGCAAAATGCCTTTTTACTAATTCTATCTGATTGTGCTCACAAAATTTAATTGACAATTGTTTGAATTAAAAAATGATATTTGTGACATCTATTGATAGCTATATCAAATATCACAATACCCAAGGGAAGACAAAAGAGAAAACCCCTATAAATTGATTAGGGATTTCCCTGTTTTTTAATGGGGGTTTCCCTGTATGCTTTTACACTGTTGAGCTTTTAAAAGGATGTTTGTTTTGCGATTTTCACAAATTCAATGTTTTTTTTAATTTTTTTTCACATTGAGATTCGCGTTTTCTGCTGATAATTTTGAAACATAATTTTAAAATCATGAGCTATGAAAGCACAATTTTTTTTAATACCAATTCTTTTATTCAGTAGTCTGTTCTATGCTTCAGACACGATAAAAGTGGATTCTTTAAAACCCAGATTTTTTGGATTTTCACCTTCAAAAAAAGTGAAAAATATTAATGGAGTTTTATTTAAATATTTTGAAGAAGATGGAAATTTTGCTCCTAAAAAAGTAAACGGATTGGGGATGGGCTTTAATATGATTGGCATTTTTTATCCCTTTTTATTGTTTTTTAATTTGCCCGACGCTTTGAGTAAAGGAAGCCTGAACAATGACTATGAAATTGCCCCTGAAAATAAAATGAATAAGATTAATGGGGTTCAGTTATCATTGGTTAATATGGAACCAGCAGTTACGAATGGATTGGAAATTAATGTTTCGAGTAATATAAATACATATGCCGTAACGAATGGAGTGGCTGTTTCACCGCTGTATAATCTGCATCATGAAATAATAGGTGTTTCTGTGGCGCCGTTTGCGAATGTTGGACAAAAATGCAGGGGCCTTCAGATCGGGCTTTACAACAGCTGCAAAGACTTCTGCGGGATTCAGATCGGGGCATGGAACGAAAATGGAAAGCGGAAACTACCTTTTGTCAACTGGAATTTTAAGAAACAAAAAACAAACAAATAACCATGAGAAATCTTGTTTTAATATCTGTTTTTACAGGTGTAGTATTGAGCTTGAGCTCATGTGTGAGTTTCAACAGAAAAATGATTCAGGATGATCTTTCGGAGCTAAAGAAAGAAAATGTTCAGATGATTGATGGTCAGTATGAATATAAAGGATATGAGCATATCAGAAATAGCAATGTAAAATCTGATGCAACAGGAAACGTTGGAGAAATGCTGAATGTGAAAGAGGGAGGGGTGAAAAATGTTAATAAGCTTATTATAAAATCAATGCCGCTAGCTAAAGATAAAACGTTTGAAATACGATTTATGCTTTTAAAAGAGGATAGTCTTATATATACTTTTACCTATAAAGCGCGGCTTAAGAAAGGATTGCTTTTATTAAATAATTTCACTTCTCAATGTGATGAAATTCCTTATCTGTTTGGAGGCTGTCAGAATTTTCAGTCAAGAATAGGGGTAACAAAAGATCATAATCTCTTGATTCAGGATTATTATGATAACAGTGGCGCTTTTTTATTCTTTTTCTGGGCAGGGTATACAATCAATTATGCAGAAAAATACAGGAGAATTAATTGAAAATAATAATCATGAAAAATATACCTTATTTATTGATCTTGCCCCGTTTTATTACAGCATTGGTGATTCTGTATCTGGGATATTTTGTAGGAGAATCAGCACGTCAATATATTCTGATTCTAATGTATTTTGGATTGTTTACCGATATTTTTGATGGGATTATTGCCCGTAAAGCTGGTATTTCCTCAGAAAAACTGCGAAGGATGGATAGCCAGACCGATCTTGTTTTCTGGCTTTCATTAGGATTTGCTTCTTATTTTCTGAATCCGGATCTGATTATTAATGAATGGAAAAGCATTCTGCTGATCTTCATCATGGAAGCATTATGTTATATCATAAGTATCTGGAAGTTTGGAAAAGAAACCTGCACCCATGCTTTTTTAGCTAAAATGTGGGGCTTGAGTCTTTTATTGGCTTTTACCTATCTGATAGGTTTTCAGAAAGCAGGCTGGACCTTTGATTTAGCTGTGATCTTAGGGTTGATTTCGCATATAGATGTTATCCTGATCATTCTGTTTCTTCCCCAATGGCAATATGATGTTCCAAGCTTCTACCATGACCTGAAAATCAGGAAGGGAAAGCAAAGAAAAAAGACCATTTTCTTCAACTGAAGCATTAAATAATTGATAAATGATTTTTAAAGACAGCGCAATCATCAAGTTGCGCCGTTTTTTTGTAACTTTGCAACCATTAATTTTTATACAAAAATTTATTATCAACAAATGAAAAAGCAAACGATCAAAGAAATCCTAAAGGATTACAAGAAAGTATTACATCATGACATTACAGTTTACGGATGGGTAAGATCATTCCGTGCAAATCGCTTTATAGCTCTTAATGATGGTTCTACGATTAATAATTTGCAGATAGTTGTTGATTTCGAAAATTTTGATGAAGAGATCATCAAGAATATTAGCACAGCTTCTTCTCTTAAAGTAGTTGGTGAAGTAGTGGAAAGTCAGGGAGCAGGACAGTCTGTAGAAATTGTTGCTAAAAAGATTATTGTTTTAGGAGATAACTTTACAGAAGAACTTCAGAGTACGATCCTTCAGCCTAAAAAACATAGCCTGGAGAAGCTTCGTGAGCAGGCACATTTGAGATTCAGAACAAACTTATTTGGAGCTGTTTTCAGAGTGCGTCATGCAGTAAGTTTTGCCGTTCACTCATTCTTCAACCAAAACCAGTTCTTCTATATCAATACACCGGTAATTACTGGAGCTGATGCTGAAGGAGCAGGAGAAATGTTCGGAGTAACGAACTTTGATCTGAACAATATGCCAAGAACTGAAGAGGGGGAAATTGATTTTGCACAGGATTTCTTTGGTAAGAAAACCAACCTTACGGTTTCTGGACAGCTTGAAGGAGAAACTGCAGCTATGGGATTAGGAAGAATCTATACTTTCGGACCTACTTTCCGTGCAGAGAATTCAAACACAACAAGACACCTTGCAGAATTCTGGATGATTGAACCGGAAGTTGCTTTCAACAACCTTGAAGATAACATTGATCTTGCAGAAGATTTCTTAAAATATGTAATCCAGTATGTATTGGATCACTGTAAAGATGATCTGGAGTTCCTAGACAACCGTTTTGCTGAAGAACAAAAGACAAAACCGGAAAAAGAAAGAGCAAAAGAAGGCCTTATCGAGAAACTTGAAAATGTAATTGCTAAACGTTTTAAGCGTGTAAGCTATACAGAGGCTATCGAGATTTTAATGAATTCTAAGGAGAACAAAAAAGGAAAATTTGCTTATCCAGTTGAAAGCTGGGGGACAGATCTTCAGTCTGAGCATGAAAGATTTTTGGTTGAAAAACACTTTGAATGCCCGGTTGTATTGTTTGATTATCCGAAAGAAATCAAAGCTTTTTATATGAAGCTGAATGAAGACAACAAAACTGTTGCTGCAATGGATGTTCTTTTCCCAGGCATCGGTGAAATCATCGGTGGATCTGAAAGAGAAGCAAGATTAGACGTTTTAAAACAGAAAATGGCAGATATGCATGTAGATGAACATGAACTTTGGTGGTATTTAGACACTAGAAAATTCGGTTCTGTACCACATGCAGGTTTCGGTTTAGGATTAGAAAGACTAGTTCTTTTTGTAACAGGAATGACAAACATCAGAGATGTAATTCCTTTCCCTAGAACCCCGAAAAGCGCTGAATTCTAGAATTATAAAAAAAAAGCCTTAACAATTGTTTAAGGCTTTTTTATTTTTCAATAGTTTATATATGTAAAAAGTATAAAGCAAAAATCATGCTAAATGTATTTTTTGTCAAATAAATTTATTAAATTCGTAGAATATGTTATGTTAAAACGCCAATATTAATATGCTTAAACAACACTTACAACTCAAATTAGGACAGAAGCTGGCCCCTCAGCAGATCCAGTTGATGAAGCTTATTCAGCTTCATACTCTTGAATTTGAAGAGGAGTTGGAGAGAGAGTTAGAAGAAAACCCTGCTTTGGAAATTGTAAAGGAGGATTCTAAGGAAGATGAGTATTCTTCCCTGGAAGATGCTTATCAGGATGAGGGTACAGAAAGCATTGAAACAGATTTCGACGTTAACGAATATCTTTACGACGACGAACCAAGCTATAAAACTGCATCCAGTAACTACTCTCCGGATGATGAAGAATTTGACAATGAAAGCCTTCTGACTGAAGGACAGTCATTATATGATTATCTGACTGAACAGATTCACCTTGTCAATATCAGTGAAGAAGACCTGAAAATTGCAGAATACCTGATCGGTAACCTGGATACAGACGGATATCTGAGAAGAGAGATCAAATCTATTGTGGATGATCTTGCTTTCTCACAGGGAATCTATACCACAAAAGAAAAGGTAGATGATATCCTGGAAAATTATGTTCAGAAATTAGATCCTTCAGGAGTAGGAGCAAGAGGCCTTCAGGAATGTCTATTATTACAGATCGAGAAGAAAGTAAGTTCAGATAAAGCTGTTTCTTTAGCTGCCAATATTCTGAGATATCAGTTTGATGCCTTAACCAATAAGCATTATAACAAAATTATCCAGAAATATGATATTGAAGAAGAAGATCTGAAAGATGCTTTGGACGAAATTTCAAAACTCTCCCCGAAGGTTGGAGGAAATTTTGATACCCAAACCATTACCATCAATCAGGAAATTATTCCGGATTTTGTCATTCAGGTGAAAGATGGGCTGGTTATTCCTATGCTTAACAGCAAAAATGCACCTACATTAAGGGTTTCTGAAGAATACAAAGATATTCTTACTACCTACTCACACGATAAAAATTCTTCTGAGCATAAACAGGCAGCTTTGTTTATTAAACAGAAACTGGATGCTGCGAAATGGTATATTGATGCGATTAATCAGCGTCAGAATACTTTATTACAGACGATTACAGCTATTGTAAAGTTCCAGAAAGATTATTTTATCACAGGTGATGAAAAATCTTTGAAACCGATGATTTTAAAAGATGTGGCAGATATTACCGGATTTGACATCTCTACAATTTCAAGGGTAGTAAAAAGTAAATATGCAGATACTCCCAATGGTATTGTTTATCTTAAGGATCTGTTCTCAGACAGCTTAACGAATGATGATGGGGAAGAGGTTTCCACTAAGGAGATTAAAACCCACCTTCAGGAAGTGATCAGTAAAGAGAATAAGAGAAAACCATTGACAGATGATGCTTTGGTAGTCATCTTGAAAGAACAGGGCTATAATATTGCCAGAAGAACGATTGCAAAATATCGTGAACAGCTCAATATTCCTGTTGCAAGGTTAAGAAAAGAATTATAATAACTTGTAACATATCCAACAATATAAAAAGGTGAACATTATTTGTTCACCTTTTGTTTTATACGATTTGATAAGTATACCTATTAAGAAATAAGAAATACAGTATCACTTATTCTTTTGAAGAGGCTGAATGTATTGATCTGTTTTCCAAATTCTTTATTTTCCCAATACACTTTTCCGTCTTTATAATCATTAACCAGAGCAAAACTGCCACCATTGATTTTTAGGAATGCGATAGCAGGAAAGGGCAGTTCCTCCAGCTCTTCATGCTCCAGTTTTACTACCATAGCTTCGATGTCAAAATCATCTTTTAATATATTATAAAAACTGAAAAAGTTGTAATCTTCTACTGGAATATGGTAGTCTTTTATTTTCCTGATTTTTATATTTTGTTGTATAAACTTTTTCAGCAAAAAATTAAAAGAGATTAAGTGGTTATTTTTTTCAATCATAAATGCGGATAGTTTTTAATAGATATAGTATGCATTTTCGCTGATACGGTTTCTGGTATTATTTATACTTATTTTATAAGGAATACTTTCTTCATTTTTAAAATGAAAATCAATCGTACTAATTACCTTTTTACTTTTTCCTATCCACTGATTATCTTTAAGCTTATAAAGAGAAAATTGATTGTAATGAAGAGTTTTTTCTAGTACATTGATAATGATAAGTTTGTTCTGATCTTGCGGATAAAATGTAATATGGGATTTTCCAATTTTATATGATTGTTCTTCAAGAAAATTAATGTGTTGCTTCTGTGGGTAAGAAACAAGCTTCGATTTGAACAATAAAAGACTGTAGTAGATCTGTCTCTTGTTTTCCTTTATTTTTTCTTTTATTTTGTTTAAAGAATAAGTGAACTTATTGAATGAATAATGAATGCCCTGTGGAGAAATTGAAAAATTGCCTTTAAATTTAATCGGATCAATAAAGAAATACGGATTGTCTTTAACATTGATAAGATGAATCAATAGGTATTGCTTTTCAGTTATACTATTAATAATATTTCCTTCTATCCAATGATGAACTACTTCTGAATAGGTGAATTCCTGTACTATATCTTTATGGTAATACTTAATTTCCTTTTGAAGTTCAAGCCTTCTTAAAACAAGAGTAAAGCTTTCAATTTCAGTAGCAATATCTGTGATGTCTTTGGTATGAATAAGGATAAATTCAAAGTTACATTCATCAAAACAAAAGTGTCGTCTATTTTCTAAAATATGAGCGTAATCTTTACTCTGTTTAAAAAGATTAATGCATTGCTCATTGTTTCTGAATAAAGTAAAGAATCCCGCAGGATAATTTTTAAGAGGCGATATCACATCATATTTTTTCAGCATTTTCTCGGTAATAAAATATCGGATATTACCAAAAACAATATCAATATCACAATATCCCCAAAAGTCATAATTTTTCAAATACTCCTGAAAAATAAGACCATAAGTAGGTTTAAAATCACATAATTTATAGCCATCTAAAATATTGATGGAAAGGTTCAGTTTTTCACTGGCAATTTTACTGAATTCACTTAGATCTTTGATTTTTATAAAATGAACATTGGCTATATGAAAAGGGGCTTCCAGATTGGTAAATATTAAAAAGTCTACATCCGAATTGTATTGGCAACTGAACAAGAAATGGTCGAAATAGGAGGGCCAGCTTTTCCCGAAATAACAGTTTATTAAAGCAATTCTAGTCATTCTATGTCAGTTTTTTCATATTTAATAATGAATCATAACTTTTGTGTAAAAAATAATACAAAATAGACTCATAGAGATTAGGTTTTGAGGCAAACATTCTGTTGATAAACATATGAATGTAGCTTATTACTAACGATTTAACCATTTGTTCAGACTGTAGCTTTCTAATGTCAACAATATAGCTGGCAGTTTTTTTTGTCCTGATGTTTACTATTTTATTAAAGTCATTATTTTCCGTCAAAAGATTGAGTAGATCGCTTCTGTTGTTTCTATATTTATCTTTTAGGGCTGTTTTAGAATCTTCATCCACCATATTGCTGTATCCATGGGCTAGCTGGTTCATGATATCTCTCTTTTCAGTTGGGTTATAGCCAAAATCATCCAGGATTCTATCAACTCCTACAATGGCGAATTTCCAGGTAACTGTTTCTGTTAATTCTGCTTCTTTTAATAAACTGCAAACACATTCACTGTCAAAATGGAAAATACTTTCCATGTGATCAATAGTAGATTCTCCATATCGTTCGATCTCTCTGTTGTAGGTATCCATAACGATTTTATGGATGATCATTTCCTGAGTCAAATATTTATCAAGCAGCTGATAAACCTGATTTGAAATGTTATGATTCTCAGATGAAGTTAAAAAACGAAGTCTGATATGGTGATCCGGATCGCTATATCGCATGAAAAACCATTTTTTGATAATCCCTTTTTTAATAAGGTTATTGGCAAATTTACAAATGACATTTTTGATAATCTGATCGGTAGCCTTTGGGCTGCAATAGATCTTATAGAAAAGCCATTCGCTTCCTGGAACGAAATTTCTAATTACCATATTTTTAACAGTAGGAAGTGGCAGTATTTTATTTTTTTTACTGCTTATATTATTCCATGGAATGAGAAATTCATTACTGTGTTTATTTCCATCAATATCTTTTACAATGCTTTCATACTGATGAGATAGGCTTTCAAAAACACGTATGTTTTTTTCCTTGTTAAGATGATCAAGTAATATTTCCAGAGACACATCCTCATTCATAAATACAGGAAGCTCCATATCTCTTTCTGCAAATGTAAAGATCTCAGGAATTTTCCTTTCCTTTAAATAATCTCTGAAAATGTTTATAGATGCTTGTTTTCCATTAAAAATTTTGTCATAAGACAGTTGCCATGATGTTCTTGATAAAATAACATTATTGACCATGACCCTTGGAAGATAGTCATAATTGGTAAACATGCCCCAATTCCAGGAGTAAGAAGGACTAACATTTTGATACTGGAGATCACAAAGAAAATGATAAAGAGGTACTTTATGTAAATTATAATTGTGAGCAGACGAAAGACTTGGAATAACTTCTTTATTGTATTTTTTAGAACGAAGGATAATTCTATCATTTTTGATAGAAATCATCAGATCATTCAGATAAATTGGTTCACTACCAGTGCTATGAGGAGTAAGAATTGGGATTTCGTATTTTCTTAAACAAGGTCTAAGAAGAATATTTCCAACTCTTGGTTGTGGAGTATGAGCAATTTCGGCAATGATTTGATTTTCAAAGAAATTTTCTTCCTGCAATAAAGCTGCTTTTACAGATTCTTCCAACTGGTCGTCCAGATGACAAAAACGTCCGATAAACGTTGATGATGACGGTCCATCTGTGAATTTATTGAAAATGATAGGTTGTTTTTCCTGATCCTCATAAATTTGTACGAGCGAAGACATTGAAAACGGAACATTTTTATTTTCATGTAAAAATGGTGCCAAATCATCCTGTGTAAGCTGTATTGAATGATGATTGTTTTGGACAGCATCAATTAATTTTTTACCTAAAAATTCATTCCATTTTAGAGATCCTCGAACTACATTGGAAGTGTTTTCAGATTTAAACTGAATTCCCTCAATCAAATCAGGAGTGTCGTGATCCGAATGTAATGGATAATTGATACCTGATAAGGGGTCAAGTGCTAATAATAAAGGAATTTCCTGCTGATCGTATCTTGCTGTAAATGCTTTTTTGAAATTTTCCAGGTCCTCAATAGTGTCTTCTGCTCCAATTTGAAAAGCTAAGGAAATTACCTTTTTAAAATCTTTAAAGATATTTTTATGAAGTGAATTAGAAGTATTGCCTTTTAATAAATCAGTTTGAAGAATGTTTTTCTTGTTGCTTATAATTCCTATGGTATTTAAGATTTGGTAAATCTTATCAATAGCATTACCTATTTCGTGGGTTTTATTTACTTCCTGTACAATTTCAAATATGGAAATGAGCTTAGTTATAAGCTGTACATCATCATTATTATTTTTTGAAGCAGGGATCTTTATTTCTTTTAAAAACTGATAGATGGAATCCTGAAAATGTTTGTCAGTCACTTTTGGAGAAAGTTCACTGACAAGAATTTTTGAATCGATAAGTTCATTGATGTAGTCAAAGCTATCTTCATAAGAAATATCCTGATTAACCAATATCTCTATGATGGATGAAAGTTTTAGTCCACTTTGACAGGCTTTTATAATTGAGTTTAGGTATTTATTTTTTTCTGTAGAAATAACTTCATAATTCAGCATTGCAACCTTTGATGAAGGCTCAATATAGCGATATTTGTTTTTAGTGCTGTATATCGTATTGTTGGTATAGAATTTACAGGATTGTCTTATAAATATTTTTTGCTCTAATAGTTCAACAATATCATGGATAACCTGCATGTCTAATCTGGCATGCACTTTATCCTGTTTTTTATCCAATGTTATCAGGGTATGATCATCCCACTGTCCCATGCTTACTCCGGCATTGGTGCCAAATGGAATTGTTCTGAAATGTATTCTTAGCCAATACTTAAGTAATGATTTTTTCATTTTATCAACTTTCTCCTTTGGAAGTTTTTTTTCATCCCAAAGAATAAGCTGGTCATATAAGTCTGGTGAAGATAGATAAATGGCTTTTCGGAAACTCTCTGTATTGATATCTTTTTCCCACTCTTCAATACTTGTTTGTGGAAACGAAGGAGTTCTCAGTACATAAAAGTTTAATCTTTCTATATCGTTGTATTTCATCCTATGTTCATTAAATAAATTTTATCCCAATCCTTAGCTTTGTCAGGATATTGATAATCCAATAATACCATTCCTACTCCGGAAATACCTTCCAGAAGCCCGGTATGCTCCACCCATACATCATTTTTAGGATCATAAGGGAACTTTATTCCTTTTTCCAGTTGTTGTAATGTAATAGACATCCAGTAATCGTGAGCTTCTTTGAGTTCCTCTCGGTGAAAAATTTTGAAAAATTTATTGAAAATATGTGATATTCCCGATGTACCATGACAAATTCCTGTGTCGATACAATCATGTGTTGTACTAGAAAATACGCCTGATTTATCCAACCTGATTTTTGCAGAATTTAAAACCATATAAAGGCTGATATCTTTAAGGGTTTCATCCTGCAAAACGGTATAGGCCTTCCATATGCTGAGCGCTACACCTAAATCGCCATAGCACCATGCCAGCCTGTTTGCTAATTGTTTTTCACCGGTAACCACATTTATCTTGGAAGGAAATATATGAGCTGCATTTTTATTTTCTTCATAGAGGTTTATAAGAAAGTTAACAGTTCCTCTGATTAATTTCTCACAAGTTTCTTTCTCACAGTTTTTATGATAACATTCTGCTAAAAAAGAAATGATGGATGGTAAACCATGTGCCAGGCCAAGATCGCAGATATTATCCTCTTTTACTATATGATCAATCCAAAAAAATGAATTGTTTTGTTCATGTTTTAAATGGTCAATATATGACACTATTTTTGCTACTGTGTCAAATCTTTGAATTTCAATAAAATAAAGACCTAATCCAATAAGACCTGTGAATAAATCATATTCTTTTTTGTCTACACAGGTAGCTAGTAATTCTAAGAAAAATTCGATAGAATCTTCTTCTATTGCATCAATATCTTCATCAGTAATAATGTCGGCAGTATGTAAAAGCCTCATAAAATAGGTTACCGCCAGACTGCCACTGGCAAATGAATAATAAGGAGCTTCAGAAGCCAGGTCGATGAGAGTTTCAACTCTTTCAATCTCTACATCCTCATGGTAAAATAATGAATAATAACTACTGCCCAGGCTGAAGGTAATATTTTCAGCTTTGTCCTCATTGCATTTTTTTGAAATTTCGTTTAGAAAAAAATCAATTTTATCTTTATACATATTGGCTTAATATTTCGATAGCGGTTAAAGAATCTTTGTGTGTTCTGGAGATATTATTAAAGATAAATTCATTGTATCCATAAAGTTCTTTGAACTCCAGAAGTTTTTCATGAAAAAAGTTTCCGTCTCCGATAAGATTTATACTATTTAAATCATTATTGGTACTGCTTTTGGCAACTTTTATTGCTTTTTGTTTTGTTTTATGACAGCAGCCAGAAAAGGTCAATACCATTGAAGGTTCTTTTCCATGTTTTGCTTTGTATTCTGCTTTAAAGTTTTGTAACTCTTCTTTTAAATAGTCTTTGTTGGATCCTACATGAAATATAGATCTTGCAAAGTTAAGATCATGCTGTAAAGACACATTCAATCCGGAATGTGAAGAGCCCATATACCATACATCAGGAATATTACCTTTATAAGGTGGAATAATTAAATCTTTTTTAAGAAATTCACTTTCTTCCCTTAAGAAACTTAAAGTAGATTCCAGTTTTGGAAGGAAAGATGAATAGTAGGTATCCTTATCAACACCTGCATTAAAGTATTGAAAATCATATTCACCAACCAAACCTTTTACAAATCCAAGATCTATTCTTTTTGGGTATAAGCTGGACAACAGTTTGTAATTATGAGCTACTCTGAATGGACTTTGCAGAGGCAGAATAATTCCTGCAATTCCTATTTTTATTTTATCTGTTAATCCTAATAAGATGGGAAGTAGCATTTCAGGAGTAGACCAGGCCATATCATGTGCTTTTGAAAAATAATTTTCAGTAACCCAGAATCTTGAGAAACCAATTTCGTCTGCTCTTGTAGCATAATCGATGATGTCGTATAATGACTTTTTAGAATTGTTGAGTGAATTTTCTCTGATTCCAAACTCTAAAAGACCTATTTTTAATTTTTTTGCCATGATAAGCTTTTAAAAGCAGCTACTCCCTGGGGAGTAGCTTTCTTTTGTAAAATGTTCTGATTTAGAATGATCCGCAGATACATGCATTAGAAGATCTAGTACTTCCGGCTGTACATGTCCAGTGTGTACAGTCAGCAATAGATGTGAATGCTAATTTTCCTGCCTTTACAGACTTCATTTCGTCAGAGTTCAATTGTGATAACTTCTCTTTTTTAAGAGTTAACTTTTTTGTAAGCTTTTTGCTCATGGTTAAAAAATTTAAAATTTACCTACTCGTTAGCTTTTCGGTTTCCGCTTTATATGTATTAATTGTAATACCTTATTGATTGATAATGCTATGTGTAATACCTTGTTTTGGAGAATAATTGGAGGTGTTAAAAATCTTCAAAACAAAATTTATTCTTGTTTTATCCAACGAATTACTTGCGTTTATCTTTATTGTAATTAACATCTATATTGGAGATAAAACTTCCCATGCTGGTCTCCCAATCTCCCTGACTCTGATAATGATATAACAGATCATTTGACAATGTCTTCTTGGCTGATATTCCAAATATGAAACCTGTATCCTCCTGAGGAATACTTTCTACGAGTTGTAAGGTAATAGCCAGTTTATCCAGATGAGTGTATATGAGTTTATATTCTTGAAGGTCAATTGTTTGCCAGCCTGTCGTAGTGGTTTTAAATATTATATTTTCATTAAGAAGGGATTCATAAGGCAATCCATCCTTAACGCTATATATATTTAACTTTAAAGTAATTTCTTTAAATCTTGAACTGGGAATAATATGAAAGCTATAGCTGTTAAGCTTAGTCCAGTTGTAAATATTGAATATTTGACCTTGTTCAATGGTAGGAACGTTTTGATCAAACATTTTAGAGAAGGTAAACATAGGTCTTTTTTTTGCCCCTATTATTTCTCTTTTAGTTTTTTGTCCTGTCAGATTAATTTCCCGAATGGCATTCACCTTTTTGCCTAATTTGATATCAGCATTTTTGATGATTTCATTTACTGTAAGCTTTTTACTTTCATATCCGTTAGCTTCAATGATGACATAATCATTTTTATTCGTGTTATTAGGAATCTCCAAAGAATAGTTACCATTGATATCGGTAATCGTACTTACTTTTTCTTTCCCTATACTTATTGAACTATATGAAACAGCTTCTCTATCTTCATTCGTGACAGTACCCGAAATTTTTTGTGAAAAAACAGGCATAGTAAGTAATAAGGCGCAGATGGCCATTACAATCCTCATCGTGGTTATTAGATTTTAATTATTAATTTTTTCTTGAGCCAATATAGGAATTAATTTGTATTAATCACCATCTTAGGAATAAAATAGTGGTATTTTTTTTATTGTATATGTATTATTTGGCTATAATATGTGTGTTATTTTTATAATATGTCAAAAAACAATATTGAATTTGCAAACGAGTAAAATCTGTTTGTTGTTATTTATTGAAGGGGCAATTAGCTTGTATATATTCATAATAATTCTAATTTTAATGATATATATAAATTGCAATTTCATTTTTTATTAAAAAAAACAAAATTCACCTTGAATTAGGTGAATTTTTTGTCTTTTTTATCTCATTTTTTCAGTGGAAAATGATTTTTTTTACACTGCTAATGTTTAACCGGTGTTTTTAGTTATAGATTTTTTACATTTTCCAGTCCCAATTCTTTCATAGAAATCTCCCGCATTTCCACTTTTCTGATCTTTCCTGAAATGGTCATTGGAAATTCATCCACGAATTTCCAGTATTTCGGAACCTTATAATGGGCAATTTTTCCTTTACAATAGTCTAAAAGCTCTGTTTCAGTGATTGTAAATCCTTGTCTTACTTTTACCCATGCCATTACTTCTTCGCCGAATTTTTCACTCGGAATGCCAATGATCTGAACATCCAGAATATGGGTATAGGTATATAAAAAGTCCTCAATTTCTTTAGGTGAAATATTTTCTCCACCACGGATGATAAGGTCTTTAATTCTTCCGGAAATAGTAATATATCCGTCTTTGTCCATCACTGCCATATCTCCGGTATGCATCCATCGGGCATCATCCAGTACTTTTTTTGTATTTTCCGGATCATTCCAGTATTTCAGCATAACAGAGTAGCCTCTTGTACAAAGCTCTCCATGTTCACCACGTTTCAGGATTCTTCCGTTTTCATCAATAATCTTGATCTCAAGGTGATCCTGAACGGTTCCTACTGTACTGACCTGTTTCTCCAATGGAGTGCCAATTAAAGTCTGAGTAGATACTGGAGAGGTTTCTGTCATTCCATAACATATACTCATTTCTTTGATATTCATCAGACTTTCCACTTTTTTCATGATTTCAGGAGGACAGACTGACCCAGCCATTACCCCGGTTCTTAAACTTGAAAAATCATAAGAGTCAAAATCTTTTACCGCAAGTTCGGCAATAAACATGGTAGGGACACCGTAAAGAGAAGTACATTTCTCATCCGAAACAGCTTTTAATGTAATGTCCGGATCAAAACTATCATTTGGTATGACCATGCAGGCTCCATGAGTTGTACAACAGATATTTCCGATAACCATTCCGAAGCAGTGATAAAAGGGAACAGGAATGCATACACGGTCTTTTTCCGTATACTTGAGTCGGATACCAATAAAATATCCATTATTTAAAATATTATGATGGGAGAGGGTAACTCCTTTTGGAAATCCTGTGGTTCCCGATGTATATTGAATATTGACAGGATCATCGAACTGTACATGTTCCTCGAAACTATGAAGAACCTCATCAGAAATCTCCTGTCCGTTATTCACAAATGCTTCCCAGGTATCATCAAAGAAAATTTCGTGCTCCAAATTAGGACAAACCTCCTTGGCGTATTCCACCATTTCTTTATAATTGCTGGTTTTAAAGCTTAAAGAAGAAAAAATAAAACGGATTTCAGACTGATTGAGTACATACGTAAGCTCATGGGTTCTGTAAGCCGGATTGATATTCACTAAAATGGTACCGATTCTGGCAGTAGCATACTGTAAAAGAACCCATTCATAACGGTTGGAAGACCATATTCCTATTCTGTCTCCTGCTTTGGCTCCTAAAAATATCAGGGCCTTAGAAATGGCAGTTGTTTGATTATAAAACTCCTGATAAGTTGCTCTGTAATCCTGATGAACACTGATAAGTGCTTCTTGGTTTGGGAATTTTTCTACAGTACTTTTAAGATTTCCTCCAATAGTCTGTCCTAATAATGGAATTTCAGATGCTCCATAAACATATGATAAAGGCATAGTAAAAGATTTGGTGAAATAAAATTAACAATAATATCTTGAACTATAGCCTATGAATGCTAATTTTCCTGTGAATCGATCTCCTTTAGCTGTTTCAGGTTTTTATCCAGTTTTTTGATGATACTACCATATACCAGTTTGTAGTAAAACCAGATCATAGATACAGCAAGAAGCGTACTGACTGTAATTCCAACAATAATGATGGTGAGATTAGAGTTGGTAGGCTGTATATTTTGAGTGTTTAAAGTATAAAAGATAAAGGCAATTAATACAAATGTAAACATAAGCAGCAATACAATGCTGATAAGAATAAATGCATTGACGGTCTTCTTGAATTTAATAATCCGGGTAATAAGCCCTTTAAGATTTTCTTCAATTTTGATTCTTCGGTAGTTCTGATAAAATTTCAGTACAAAATAAGCCGTAATCAGTAAGCTTAGAATTTTAATAGCAAGATAAAAATGTCCGAAGTTGTTTTCTACCTCTGTGGCTTCCTGAGCTCCCAACCTTTCAAGCACATTACGGAAGCTATCCGATTCTTCCTCCTGAAAGAAGTAAAATAACCCCAAAACTGAAAAAAACATAAACTCTACAACACTGATCCAGAAAATATACTTTACATAATTGCGTGATTTTCTGTTCAACATCCGAAGAATCTCACTGTTGTCATATTTTGGCTCTACAGGTTGTTCCTGCCAAGTCTTCTTAAAGCTATCTAAATCAAATTCAGGCATATTTTTCCATCTGTTCTTTAAGGGTTTTCTTTAATCTGTTCATTTTCACGCGTGCATTGACTTCAGTGATTCCGAGGTTTTCTGCAATATCCTTGTAAGGCAGATCGTCAAGATACATCATGACAATGGCTCTTTCTATATTAGGAAGAGTCTTGATGACAGTGTACAAAAGCGAAATCTGTTGTTGTTTTTCATCATCATCTTCCACAAAATCTCTGTGGTTGATATCCAGTTCATTGGTAGGAAGGCTTTTGCTTTTTTTTCTAAAGAGGGTAATGGCTGTGTTAAGCGCTACACGGTACATCCATGTTGAAATCTTGGAGTTTCCTTTGAAAGAGTCATAACTTCTCCAGAGTTGCAATACAATTTCCTGGAAAAGATCCTCTTCATCTTCCAGCGAATTGGTATATAAGCGCGATACTTTAATAATCAGGCCCTGATTATCTTTGATGAGCTGCGCAAATTCTTTTTCTCTGGAATTCATAGATGTATAATGGCACGAAGATAATAATAATGTGGTAATTGGAGAAGAATAATTATGGAGAAATCGAAGATAATTTGAAGCCTGAAGCCTGAAGCTGGAGGCTGGAAGTTATTTTAGAGATTTATTTTAAAACTAACCTTAAAATATGATCAGGCAGCCTTGAAAAAAATAATATAAAATGTGTGATAGCTCAACCTTTGTACCTCAATAACTTCCAGCCTCTTCCTTCCAGCTTCCGGCCTTTCTATACTTTTACAGTAAAATTTCTGTATCTTTGCGCCCACGAGAAAATCGGCTTGTTGATTTCCCGTTTACGGGAGGTAGGAAAGTCCGGACACCACAGAGCAGCAAAACGGATAACATCCGTCACCCGTGAGGGTAGGACAAGTGCAACAGAAAGCAAGTACAGTTCGGCTGTAGTGAAACCAGGTAAACTCTTTGCGGTGCAATGGTAAGTATATCGGTTCTTTTCAGTAATGGAAATAGGGGCGGCTCGTCCTGAAAACCGAGGGGTAATCAGCTCAAGTTTTGCAGCAATGTAAGACGTAGATAAATAACAGGCACTTCTTTGGAAGTACAAAATCCGGCTTATAGATTTTCTCGTTTTTTTACAATACAATTTTCTAAAGTACTTTTTCCTGAAATTATCATTGCTGTATGTATTTGTAATATAGTATTTTATGTTTTTGTAATTCCAATATAAGACCTTTAGCAGGCTAAATAAGACCTATCAACGACTTTTATATTTTTCTGTTATCTCAAATTTGTCTTAAAGAGACCGAGATGAAAACAGAAATAACTTTACAATCAGTTCCGGAAGAAAACCCTGGCTTTATTGCTATCATACTCTATCTGGCTTTTATATACGGATTATTTTGGGTAATTAATCAAGGCCTGATCTATCTTTTCCGTGATATAACAAACGAACTATTAGTAAAAATACTCAATAATATTATATGGATAGGATATATGTTTTTACATTATAAAGTTGTAAAATATTTTCTTTATCTGATACAGAGACAAAGAAGAAGTCCTGTTATTCTTCCTGTTTTGAGTATTTCAGAAATGGGAATAAATTATTATACAGAAAGCAAGAAAACAGAATGGAAAGATATTTCAGAAATACAGATTATAGATGCGGTACTTTCTGTAACTGTGGATCTTAATTCAGAAAAAGATTTTAAACTGAACCTATTCAAGACAGATCTTCAAAAACAAATGACGCAGGACAATTTTGAAAAATTACTGGAATATCATTATAAAAAAGACGTATATATTTACAATACTCCATCATCCTGCGGATGTGGATGCTGATTGAATACTCGTTTTAAAAAAGCATTAATCAATTAAGATTTTAACCTATGAAACCTGAATTTACCTCCGTTTTATTAGACAATACCCAGCTTGATTATCTCCAAAACCCTTTATGGAAAAGGATTTCAGATTATCAGATTGACCAGGCAGAAGTAGTTATTCCTTTTTCCAGAAAATTGGCTCAAACTGAAGGTTGGGCAAGAAGATTTTGTATGCTAGCCATTGAAGAATATAAAAAATTTGTTTATTTATGCTGTATCTCCAAAAATGGAGCATCTCCTTCTATAACAGTAGATAAAGTATGGCATCTGCATCTACTGTATACCACCGAATACTGGAAAGAATTCTGCCCGAAAATCCTCGAAAAAGAATTGCATCATTTCCCGAATGTAGGCGGAATTAATGATTATCATAAGCATCAGGACTGGTATCTGGAAACCTTAAAACTTTACATCCATATTTTTAGACAGAACCCACCCGAAATTTTTTGGAGGATTCCCAATGAAATTATACCTTTCCTGTTACCGGAAAATGAAAGTAAAATAAAAACTACCAAACAGTTTACATGGAAAAAGACCTTTGAAAATTTGCATTCAAAAGTCTTTAAATATATTCACGGTACATCGGTCTAAAAACAAATTAATTCCAAATTACTCTTCCAGTAACTGTTTTTTAGACTGTTGAAGAGCTTCTTTTTCTTTTTCCGAAAGTTGAGGATACTTAAGGTCCATTTTTTCCAGAGTATCTATAATGATCTGAATTGCTGCCGTTCTGGCAAACCACTTATTGTCCGCAGGAAGCACGTACCATGGAGCATGATCCTTTGATGTTTCGTTGATTGCTGTTTCATAAGCTACCATATATTGATCAAATAATGCTCTTTCCGGAAGATCTCCTGTAGAAAATTTCCAGTTTTTTTCCGGTTCATTGATTCTGTCCAATAGTCTTTTCTTTTGTTCATCCTTAGAAACATTCAGGAAAATTTTGATAATGGTAGTACCGTTTTGGGCAAGATGCTTCTCAAAATTACGGATGCTTTCATAGCGGTTTTCCCAGAATTTATTGTCAAAATCCTTTACAGAAGACCATGTTTTTTCACTTAAATTATATTCAGGATGAACTTTACAGACCAGAACACTTTCGTAATGTGAACGGTTAAAAATGCCAATCATTCCTTTCTGAGGTAAGGCCAGATAATGTCTCCACAAAAAATCGTGTGAATATTCCCTTGAGCTTGGCGTTTTAAAGCTGGTTACATTACAGCCCTGAGGATTCACCCCTCCAAAAACATGTTCTATCAGGCTGTCTTTTCCAGCAGCATCCATGGCCTGAAGAACGACCAGAAGAGACTGGCTTCCGTCAGCATAAAGCCTTTCCTGTAATTCACGAAGTTTCTCTTTTTCCTGAATTAATAATTGTGTTCCTTCTTCTTTGGTAAGCTTTCCTTTGTAAGAAGTAGAAGCTTTTTTAATTGAGAATTTTCCATTTACCCTAAAGTCATCTGAGAAATTGGTGTCCATATAATATTTTTTTATTTAAAGATAAAAGATAAAAGATAAAAGATAAAAGATAAAAGATAAAAGATAAAAGATATTGCCGTTAAAAAACAATTCCCATATGTATACCCACACGGATATCAACATCAATAGAGGTGGTTTTAGCCAAAACTCAAATATAAATATAACAAAAAAACCGCCCCAATAGAGACGGTTTCCTTATTTTTTAGTAGAGAACTATTTCGCAGCAGCCTTTTTAGCAACTTTTGCAGCTTTTTTCTCAGCTTTAGCAGCTTCTTTCTGCTCAGCAGGAGTTAATACTTTTGCTTCAGGAGCATTAGCATCTACGTTTCCTTTGATGTAGATTACACTTCTGCTGTTGGCAGGGTCATTAGAGAAAACCTCAATCATTTTGTTGAAGCCTCCTGTAAGAGCTGTGTTATATCCTACTTTGATCTTAGCAGTTTTTCCTGGCATGATCGGATCCTGGCTGAATTCAGGAGTAGTACACCCACAAGATGGTTTTACATTTGAAATGATCAAAGGCTTATCACCAGTATTTGTTACTGTAAAGAATCTTGTACCATCTGAACTAGGCTTAATATTACCGTAGTCAAAAGTAGTTTTATCAAAGGTAATAGTTTGTGCAGATGCAAGGGCAAATGTTCCGAATAATGCAATTCCTGCGATTAATTTCTTCATATTCTTGAATGTTAATATGTTTGTTAGATAAATTTTGTGAAACAAAGTTAAAAATTATTTTAATTCATGCTTAAAAATTTTTTTCTTTAGACTATTTTTGCAAATTGCAAGCCAAAGAAATAGAATTTATGCAGATTTCAGAAAAGTACAATCCACAGGAAACAGAACAAAAATGGTACAATTACTGGTTGGAAAACAAGTATTTCCACTCAGAGCCTAATGATAAACCACCATATACCATTGTTATTCCACCACCAAACGTGACAGGAATATTACACATGGGGCATATGTTGAACAATACCATTCAGGATGTTCTGGTCCGTCGTGCAAGAATGCGCGGATTTAATGCTTGTTGGATTCCGGGAACAGATCACGCTTCCATTGCTACCGAAGCTAAAGTTGTTGCTAAACTGAAGTCTGAAGGAATCAACAAGTCAGATATTACCCGTGAGCAATTCCTTGAACACGCTTGGGAATGGACTAATAAATACGGAGGAACAATCCTTGAGCAGCTTAAAAAATTAGGGTGCTCATGTGACTGGGACAGAACCCGTTTTACATTGGAGGATAAGCTTTCTCAGCAAGTTATCAAAAGTTTTGTAGACCTATATAACAAAGGTTTGATCTACAGAGGATACAGAATGGTAAACTGGGATCCGGAAGCGAAAACCAATATTTCAGATGAAGAGGTAATCTTTAAAGAGCAGAACGGAAAATTATATTTCCTTAAATATAAAATTGAAGGTTCAGAAGAATTCCTTTCAGTTGCCACTACACGTCCTGAAACTATTTTCGGGGATACTGCGGTATGTATCAATCCGAATGATGAGAGATATGCTCATTTAAAAGGTAAAAATGTAATCGTACCTATCGTTAACAGAGTAATCCCTATTATTGAGGATGAATATGTTGACATCGAGTTCGGAACGGGAGCTTTAAAAATTACCCCTGCACACGATACCAATGACTATGAGATCGGGCAGAAACATCAGCTGAAAATGATTGATGCGCTGGATGATGACGGTAACCTTAACGAACATGGTTTACATTATGCAGGACAAAACAGATTTGAGGTAAGAAAGCAGATCGCAAAAGAATTAGAAGAAAAAGATCTTTTACTAAAAGCAGAAGATTATGTAAATAAAGTAGGAACATCTGAAAGAACAGGGGCAGTGATTGAACCTAAAATTTCAGTACAGTGGTTCCTTAAAATGTCTGAAATTGCTAAACCTGCATTGGATGTCGTAATGGATGACGAAGTGAAATTCTATCCTGAGAAGTTTAAAAATACTTACAAATACTGGATGGAAAACATCCGTGACTGGAATATTTCCCGTCAGCTTTGGTGGGGTCAACAAATCCCTGCGTATTATTATGGGGCAGGAGATGAAGATTTTGTAGTAGCTGAAACCAAAGAAGAAGCTTTAGAATTAGCAAAACAAAAAACAGGAAATCAGGAGTTCACTGTAGAAGATCTTAGACAGGACGATGATGCATTGGATACCTGGTTCTCTTCATGGCTATGGCCAATGTCTGTATTTGACGGATTACTTGATCCTGAAAATAAAGATATCAACTATTACTATCCAACTTCTGACCTGGTAACAGGACCGGATATTATCTTCTTCTGGGTAGCAAGAATGATCATGGCAGGATTGGAATACAGAAAAGAAGTGCCATTTAAGAACGTTTACTTTACAGGAATTGTAAGAGATAAGCAGAGAAGAAAGATGTCTAAATCTTTAGGAAACTCTCCGGATCCGCTTGAGCTAATGGATAAATATGGAGCTGATGGAGTTCGTGTAGGAATTTTATTAAGTTCTGCAGCAGGAAATGACCTTCTTTTCGATGAGGACCTGATGCTTCAGGGAAGAAACTTCATGACGAAGATCTGGAATGCTTTCCGTCTGATCAACATGTGGAATCATGAAGATAAGCCAGCAATCGCTACAGATAATCAGGCAATCGAATGGTTCGAAAATAAATTAAATAAAACCATTGTTGAAATCAACGATCAGTTTGAAAAATTCAGAATTTCTGATGCCCTTCATTTGATTTATAAACTAATTTGGGATGATTTTTGTGGTTGGTACCTTGAAGCTATCAAGCCTAACTATGGAGAAGGTATTTCTAAGGAAGTGTATAACAAAACAATATATTTCTTTGAAGAACTGATGAAGCTACTTCATCCGTTCATGCCTTTCTTAACAGAAGAATTATGGCAGACGATTTCAGACAGGAATATTGAGGAAGCTTTAGTCGTTGCCCTGCAGAAAGAGGCTGGTGTATTTGATGAAGCTGTTATTAAAAACTTTGAAACTGCAGCAGAATTGATCTCGGGAGTGAGAAATTACCGTCAGACCAAAGGAATTTCACCAAGGGAAGCCGCTGAAATTTATACCAATGCTTCTGAATTCGCTAACGAAGCAGTAGTAAGAAAATTGGCCAATGTTTCTGAAATCCATTTCGGACAGAAAACAGATAAGCCAAGCTTTACATTCCTTGTTGGAGCAACAGAAGTTTCTATTCCTTTAAGTGAAAACTTAGATTTAGGAGAAGAAAAGGCTAAAACTGAAGAAGAATTAAAGTATCTGAAAGGATTCTTAATCTCAGTAGATAAAAAGCTTTCCAACGAAAAGTTTGTGGCTAATGCTAAACCTGAAATTGTAGAGGTAGAGCGTAAGAAACAAAAAGATGCTCTTGACAAGATTGCGATCCTGGAAGAGAAGCTGAAGACTTTGTAAATTTAAAATATAGGCAATGCATTGCTTAATAATCAGGCTGGGTACAGATGAATAACTTGTATCCAGCCTGATGGTTTAAAGAAAAGAAATAAAATGACACATATAGAAAACATAAAAAAACTATTTTCGAAGGACTTTGTAGAAAGTCCCTTGTTAGAAAGTTTTGAAGTAGGGAAGATCTATCTTTCCAGTGGGAAACTGGTGGCTTGCGATCCTTTGATCACAAATGATATGCTTCCTTTTTCTACAGAATTTCCAAAAGGAGAATTCTCTGTAATGTTGCATAAAGAAAGAGAAAGCAATTGTGTAGCCTATGCCGAAATTGTTTTCAATACTGCCGAAATTACAGATTGGAAGTTGGCTACCACTGCGGGGCAGAACATAAAAGAACTGGCAGAAGAAGAGGTTTTTGGATATCCGGTAGAAAGTGGTATGGGCTGTTTGATGGATGTGGATACCCAGAGCAGTCTTAATGAGCTGGAACAGAAACTTTATCATAACAAAGGTGCCGATTTCATGGGAATCTACGAAGAGTTTTTCCATGAGTATTTCTTCGATGAAAACGGAGCAATAGATCAATATGCATTTTTAAAACCTTCGGAAGATCATCCCGGAACTATATTCGCATTTGAGACCGGATATGGGGAAGGTTTTTATGCCAGCTACATTGCTTATGATAAAAATCAAACACCAGTGAAAATTATTACAGAATTTATTGAAATAAGTTAGGTAAAATTAATTATTTTTGGCACGGAATTTAGTCTGTTATAATTTTTAAACTAATATCAAACACAATGAATTTCTCATCAGAACAACCAAAAATTATCGTTGTAGGAAGCTCCTCAATAGATCTTGTTTTGGAAACCGATAAACTTCCTTTACCTAATGAAACAGTACTGGCTGTAAACTCAGAGAGTTATTTCGGAGGAAAAGGAGCCAATCAGGCAGTAGGAACCGCAAGATTGGGGGCAAGCGTTTATTTTATAGGTTGTGTAGGAATGGATCCTCTTGGGCAGCAAATCATGAGAAATCTGGTGAGCGAAAATGTGAATGTAGGCTTTGTACATGAAACTGATAAAGAATCAACGGGAACAGCTTATGTAACTACTTCTGAGGGAAATGCTGCTATTGTAGTAGTCCCTGCAGCCAATAAATATCTTAATAAATCTCATATTGATGAGGCTGACCGTTATTTCCATACTTCGGACCTTGTCCTTGTACAGCTTGAGGTTTCGATGGATGTTGTGGAATATACAGTGAAAAAGGCCAAAAAATATGGCAAAAAAGTTGGCTTGTACGCTTCTCCCGCTATGAGAGTAAGTGATGAAGTTCTGGAAGATGTAGATTTTATTGTAGCTAAAAGCAATGAACTGTTCATTATTTTTGGAGAAGAAAAAAGAGAAGAAGTTCTAAAAAAATACTTTAATAAGGTGTTTGTAAGGGATGATACCAATTCTACCATTTATTTTGACGGGACAGAAATGAAGTATTACAGGAAGAATAAAGAAAAGACTGTTTATAAGATGGGGATGGGAGATGCATTTACTTCAGGATTTGCAATCGCACTTTGCCATGGGAACTCTGTGGAAGATTGTGTGAAGTTTGGAAATGAGGTTTCATCGCGCGTTTCCGGAGGTAAAGGTTCACAGACCGGCCTGCCGAGAATGTCAGATTTCTTTTCTTAACGTTATTTACGGCATATCGAAAGTTTAAAACTAAGCATTAAAATATATCGAAAATGTCCACTTTTATAGTGGATTTTTTCTTTTTATCCTATGGAAAAACTAATATTTACCACAGAGGACCAAGCTTCCGTGACCGCTCATCTTTTTCAGCCTGAGAAGAATAATGGAAAGTTATTGCTGATCAACTCGGCAACCGGTGTGAAGCAGCAGATATATTTTTCATTTGCCCAATATTTTTCTGATCAGGGGTTTACTGTAATTACTTATGATTACAGAGGAATAGGGTTGTCTAAACCTGATAATATGAAAGGGTTCCATGGATCTATGAGAATTTGGGGCTCAAAGGATTATAAAAGATTAACGACATATATTAATGATCAGTTTCCGGAATATAGGAAATTTTGCCTGGGACATTCTGTAGGGGCTTTAATTCTGGGTATGAATAAAGATTCTGAAATGTTTGAAGAATTTGTATTTGTAGGAACCCAAAACGCTTTTGTTGGAAATTTAAAGCTGAAAACGAAGATTGAGGCCTATTTGGGATTCGGTATTGTACAACCATTAACTACTTCATTATTAGGGTATTTTCCTGCAAATTGGTTCGGACTTGGAGAAAGTCTTCCGAAAAATTGTGCATATGACTGGAGAACCTTAATTTTAAATAAAAAATCAACCAACAGGCTGTTGGAGAAAATTGATGATTATTCTAAAAATTTAACGCAGAAAGTATTTGTAATTCGTGCTGAGGATGATGTATGGCTGACAGAAAAGGGGGTTATGAGTCTTTTAAACAATACCTATCCTAATCTTAAACCTACATACAGGCTGGTAAAAACTGCAGAGTCTGAGAAAAAAGAAATCGGGCACATTAATTTTTTTAGAAGTTATAATCACAAGCTCTGGAATATTATTTTAAATGAATTGATAGATTAATGAAAAGTACAATTGACAACACGGTAGAATTTGTAAAGGAAAAACTAGAGGGAGCCGAAGCAGGACATGATTGGTTCCATATTGAAAGAGTATGGAAGCTTTCCAGAAAAATAGCCGAAACAGAAGACTGTGATCCTGATGTGGTAGAACTGTCTGCATTATTACATGATATTGCAGATCCTAAATTTCATAACGGAGATGAAACGATAGCTCCTAAAATATCCAGGGAATTTTTAGAAAAACAAAATGTTCCTGATGAAACAATTAAAAAGGTTTTATTTGTAATAGAAAATATTTCTTTTAAAAACAGAAGTCAGGCACCGGAAAATCCACCTATCGAACTGAAAATTGTACAGGATGCTGACCGTATTGATGCCATTGGAGCCATTGGTATTGCCAGAACATTCAATTTTGGAGGCTTTAAAAATAATCTGATGTATGATCCCAATGTTCAGCCCGATTTAAATATGTCTAAGGAACAGTATAAAAAATCGAATGGAACAACCATTAATCATTTTTATGAAAAATTGTTGCTGCTAAAGGATCTGATGAATACTGAACATGGTAAAAAAATGGCTCAGGAAAGGCATGATTATATGCTGAATTTCCTTGATGAGTTCTATAAAGAGTGGAATGTAGATTAACATTCTCTCAAAAATTCTGAAATGAGTATCTTTGCATTATGGTATTTTTCATTCTTGTTATCTTTTGGGCGTGTATCTTTTCTTTGATTTTGTATAAAGTAAAATCAGGAAGAATGGCAAAATGGGCAAGACTGTTCCGTATTGTGACAGTAGTTTCTTCAATCTCTATTTTTACTTATTGGTTTATTAAGAAGAGTGCTGTGGCATTTGTTGATAATTCTGTAGGGTTACAGGTCATCAACAAGCTTCCGCAAGCTCTGGATTTCTATCTGATCAACGTCAATAAAATTGACAAGAATACTAAGCTTGAGCCGAAGCATATCGGAAAAATACGTCCGGAATATTACAGGGTAGAATACCTGAAGATGGATAAGTCTGATGAATACTGGATTGTAGGTTATCTTGGAAAGAAGAATCTGGTTTATTTTTCACAACATTCGGTTCCTAATAAAAATATTGACCAGATTGTAGAAGTACAGAATTATATCAACCAAAGCATGAAGCTGTCCGAAGCTGCCAAAAAGCAGGTGGATTCCTATAATTATGAAAATACAAAGCTTGGAATCTGGATTGCATTGGATTTTCTGCTTTTATTTCTCAACCTTGTTCTCCTTCTGAAAAAGAATAAATAAATTATATATTCTCTCACAGATTTTGCTGATCCGTTATTTGCAAAATCTGTGAGAGTTTTATTTTTAAGGATAATCCAGAATGTGCATAATTTCTTCTTTACATTCCTCAGGACATGCTTTTATTAATTTATCCATATTTTGTTTACTGATCTGGTGAGGTTCTAACCATTCCGTTTTATTGGAGTTCAGACTGTGATTGTCATATACTCTTTTTATAGTATGGTCTTCATAAAAGATATATTCATCTCCAAGCCAGTTGCTGGAGACACTGATTTTACAGATTTCCTTTTTCATGTCATTTATTTTTTAAGTATACCTTATCCATACTGAATAGGGTATTACTCTAATGTATAAATTTTTCTGTTATGAAAAGGTATTTACTGTAATTTGAGCAGTAAATTAAAATTAGTCTATTTAAAATTTTAACTAAAACAGGGTTCCTGTGCTTTCAGTAGCCATTTGCGGAATATGAATGTCTGTTTTCCATTCTTCATTCATTTGTTTGATGAAGTAAGCGGAAAGGAGGGGAGATGCTTTTTCAATATTCTGGTGAACAAAAAAATATAGATTTTGAAGACCTTCTTTCTTCCATTGGGAAAGATGTTTTAACCAATCATTCAGTCTTTCATAGTCACTTTCTGCATTGGCACCCACATAACGGATGAAGGCATTGGGGGTTGTAAGACGCATATGAAGCATATCTCTTCTTCCTGCAGTATCTACAATGATATTTGTAATGTTATGGGCTTCAAAGAGCTCGCAGGTTGTATTCAGAATCTCCTCATCGGTAAACCATTCCGTATTTCTGAGTTCTATGGCAAGTGGAACTTCTTTAGGCCATTCCTTTACAAATTTTTCCAGTCTGTCATAATCTTTAGGTTTAAAGTTATCATGAAGCTGAAGGAAAGCCATTCCCAGTTTTTCATCAAAATTAATTATAGCTGATGCAAAATGAGTAACGGGATCTGTAACATCGATGAGTCTTCTGAAGTGAGAAACGGTATTGGTGATTTTTGGAAAGAATTTGAAATTTTCAGGTGTTTTTTCTTTCCAGGTTTTCACCTGATCCGGAGTAGGCATTCCGTAAAAGGTTGCATTTAATTCAATGGAATTAAATTGAGTGGCATAATAGGTCAGTTCATCCTTGGTTCCTTTAGGATAGAATCCTTTAAGATCTGTTTTGTTCCATTTGGCACATCCGATAGAAATATTTTCCAGACCTTTTTTATTAAGGCTTAAAATTTCTTTGGTTCTGGAGTGATCTTTGGGAAGGGTGAAGTCTATTTTTGACGGGTCTTCTACTTGTCCGAATTTCATATTAAGCGATTTTAAACTTTAAAATTAAGCATTTTTTTGCTGTAATCTTCATGGAAAGACCGAAAAAAGATATCATAAATCCCTTGTGTGTATTAAGTTTTTTTTAAGGAAATGTTAAACTTTGTGTCACGCTATGTTAATTGTATGTTACCATACTTCATGTTTTATCAATCTAATTTTACGACAAGTTTTGTAGCATTAAAAATTATGAAGAAAAAATTGATTTGTGCTTTTGCTTTATTATCTTTTGGATTTGCATTTTCACAGGAAACCAGCTCTAGAATTTTTGGAAGATTAAAAGGAATTTCTTCTGAAGTTACGATAAAGGTAGTGCATGTCCCTACCAATAGTATCTTTGAAACTAAAAGTAATAGTAAAGGACAGTTTAGTTTAGATAATCTTCAACCGGGAGGGCCTTATAGAATTGAGATATATGATGGTTCACACGTTATATATGAAAATCCTAATTTACAACTTTCTTTAGGAAGCAATGACTTGCCAATAGTAGAGATTGGCAGTAAAGAGAAGTCTATTGATGAGGTAAAGATTACTTCAAAAAAAGCTAACGTAAAATATGGAGTTGGGATCAGCCAGACGCAAATTTCAGGACTTCCAAATATTAACAGAGGAATTCAGGATGTTACCAAATTGGTTCCTCAAAGTGCCAATAACTCTTTTAATGGAACCAATTTTCGTTATAATAATGTGACAATTGATGGTTCTATCAATAATGATGCAATTGGTTTCAGTCCCTCATTAGGAGGTCAGACCAGTACTTCAGGGATGCCTGGAAGCAGTACTCGTTCTAATTCTATTAGCTTGGATGCTATTCAGGATGTGCAAGTGTATATTGCTCCTTATGATGTAAAGCTGGGAAATTTTCTTGGAGGAAGTATCAATGCGGTGACCCGAAGCGGAAGTAATGACGTAACAGGTTCCCTGTATGTGTATGGTAGAAATGCAGCAATCACAGGTAGAAACAGAGTAGGTGATAACTCCAAAATGCCAAGTGGTTTTTCCGATTTTATATATGGTGGTAGAGTGGGCCTGCCTATAGTAAAAGATAAGGTTTTCTTATTTACTAATCTGGAATATACCAAAAGGGTAGATCCGATATTTTATAATGCCAATGATCCTAATGCACTGATAGATGAATCCGTTGCCCGGAAACTTTCAGATTTTGTACAGCAGAAATATGGATTCAATGTAGGCGGTTTTAATGGATATAATAATTTTTCTGAAAGTGCTAAGCTTTTTAATAAGTTAGATTGGAAAATCAATGATAAACATACTTTATCCATCAAAAATAATACAGTCTTTTCCCAGGCATCCAATCTTGAAAGGGATGGTGCTAATTTCAGATTTTCCAGTATGGATTTTGTGCAGAAAAATACAGCATCTACAACTACTCTTGAATTGAAAAGCCGTTTTAATGATCAATGGAACAACAATTTGGTGGTTGGGTATTCTTCTATTCATGATTATAGAGATCCCACTTCTGGTAATGCAATGTTTCCACAGGTTGAAATTACCCATAACGGTGGAACTATTTTGTTAGGAAATGACAGGGAGGCAACTGTCTTCAATATGAAACAGAAGACCTTCGAAATTACGAATAACCTAACTTATAAAACAGGGAATCATACCTTCTTGCTGGGAACTCACAATGAGTTATACAATATCAATTATGGTTTTGTAAATGCTTTAAATGGAAGGATATCTTATAAATCACTAAATGATTTTTATAATGGCACTCCTGCAAGAGTAAGAGGGACATATCCTTTTGGCGGAAACAGCAGACAGGATCTTTTTGACAATCCTTATGCTCAATATAAAGTAAACCTGCTTTCATTATATCTGCAGGATGAAATTAATTGGGGAAGAGTGAGACTTTCACCAGGGGTAAGAGTAGATTATACAGATTTACCTAACAAACCACAGCTTAGTCCGCTTGTAAACCAATCTCCTCAGGATTCTTATTTCGGAAATACTTACAACTATACTCCGTTGAGCCAGCTAACCAATAGTTATCTTAACAAGCCGACACTATCCCCAAGACTTGGATTTACCATTGATGTTACAGAAGACAGATCTATGGTATTAAGAGGAGGTTCCGGTATTTTTGTAGGAAGAATTCCGTTTGCATGGTTAGGATATGCTTATTATAATGATGGAGTTGGTTTTGGAAGTTACGATATCAATGGACCAACAACAGCACAGATTGCTCAGTACGGAGATCCATTGGTAGGAACTAATCTTGCGAATTGGCAGAATCCAAACAAAGATCCAAAATCCTCTAAAGTACAGGTTGACCTTATTGATAATAATTTTAAAATGCCAAGAGTCTGGAGAAGTTCCCTGGCATTCGATTATACTCTTGCAGGATATAAGTTGACATTGGAAGGTATTTATACGAAAGTATTGTATGATCTGAAATTTCAGCAGGTGAATAAAACAGATAATGTAACGTATTACAGCTATGATGTGAATCATGAAATGCCAATTTACACAACCAATATCAATAGCAAGTTTTCTAACGCCTACCTTTTATCCAATACAAAAGAAGGATATCGTTACAACCTGACGGCTCAGATTTCAAAATCATATAATTTTGGATTTAATTTCTTTGCAGCCTATACGTATGGTGATGCGAAAGATATTACGAATGGTATCAGAAACTCAATGGAAAGTAACTGGCAGATGAATCAATCGTTGACACCAAATGACCCTAAGTTGACAACTTCCAATTTTGCAATCAAGAACAGAATTGTAGCTAACCTTGGATATGCGTTTAATATTTCCAAATCCAACAGATTATCTACCAACGTATATTTTAATGCACAGTCAGGAAACCCTTTCTCATGGGGATTTATAAACAGTACAATTGCCAATACGGGACAGGCTGCGGGTCTTGCTTATATCTTTAAGGATGCTGCCGAAGCTGCAAAATATATTGTTCCTATAAAAGATGGATCAGGAAACGTAGTGGTAAGTACCCAGCAGCAGGTTGCTGATTATGAGAACTTCGTTAATAATAATGACTATCTGAAATCAAGAAGAGGGAAATTTACGGAAAGAAATGGAGATACAACGCCTTGGAATATTCAGGCAGATATCAGAATTATGGATGAGATCAGATTGAGCGAGAAATCTAAAAATAATATCCAGATCTCTCTAAGTATCATCAACTTTACTAACCTCTTGAATAAAGATTGGGGGAAAGTATACTTTGTACCTAATACGTTTAATTCTACAGCAAGTGTAGGACTTACTAAAACTGGAAATATAGCGGCAGGCCAACCTTCAGCCGGAGATCCTACTTATAACTTCAAAACGCCGGGATCAGCTTATACCATTGATCAGTTTGCATCAAGATTTCAGGCACAGGTGGGGGTGAGATATAATTTCTAAATGCTATTTTATTTTACTTCAATATAATTCTTTTTTATAGGCTCGGAATTTTTTCCGGGCCTTTTGTTTAAAAAATAGATACATTGCTTTGATTGGGAATGTAATCAATTTAAAATGACCCGAAACTTTCGGAGTGAATGTCTCTCAAGAGTTTTTTATATTTTGAGTTGCAAATAAAAAAGCACGCCTTACGACGTGCCTTTGCTAATATAGCGTGTTTATTATTTGTAGTCTATGCTTCGCAAGCTGAACATGTTACAAAGTTTACCATCATTTCTTTTGAAACGGAAGAACTTCTTTGGTAGTAAAGAGTTTTTACTCCTTTTTTCCAAGCTTCGATATATAAATAGTTTACATCTTTTACCGGCATTGTAGAAGGAATCTGAAGGTTCAGAGATTGAGCCTGGTCGATGTATTGTTGTCTCTGTGCAGCCTGAGAAATAACCTCCATCGGAGAAATTTCCTTGAATGTTTTGAATACTGCCTTTTCTTCGTCAGTCAATTCAGTCAGATGTTGTACAGAACCATGATTTAACATGATCGTTCTCCAGGTTTCCTCATTATCCAATCCTTTTTCTTCTAATAATTTAGCCAGATATTTATTCTTACGCATAAAGTTTCCTTTTGCTAAACCTGCTTTATAATAATTAGATGCGAAAGGCTCAATTCCTGGAGAGGTCTGTCCTAAAATTGCAGAACTTGAAGTGGTAGGAGCAATGGCCATTGTAGTGGTATTTCTCAATCCATAACCTTTCAGTAATTCAGGTTCGCCATAAATATTGGCTAGCTCTCTAGAAGCCTGTTCTGCCTGTTCTTTAATATGTTTAAAAGCTCTTGCGTTAAACTGAGTTGCTTCAAAGCTTTCAAAAGGAATCATATTTTTCTGTAAATAGGAGTGGTATCCTAAAACACCTAACCCAAGAGCTCTGTGGCGCATAGCGAAGTTTCTAGCTCCTTGTAAATAATAATTCCCTTCAGTTTTTTCGATAAATTCTGATAAAACAGCATCTAAGAAATAAATAGCTAGTTTTACTGCATCCGTATCTTTCCACTCATCATATAATTCTAGGTTCATTGATGATAAACAGCAGATGAAAGATTCTTCTCTTGTAGATGGAAGCATAATTTCAGAACAAAGGTTACTTGCGTTAACAGGTAGTCCTAAGTCTTTGTAAACCTGTGGTTTATTTCTATTTACGTTATCTGTAAAGAAAATATAAGGAAGACCTTTTTGCTGACGGCTTTCTAAAACTCTTGCCCAGATCTTACGTTTATCCATATCCCCATCAATCATATCCTGCATCCAGTAATCCGGAACACAAATTCCTGTGAATAGGTTTTGGATAGGGCTTCCAATATCTTTAATGGATAAAAATTCTTCAATATCACCATGGTCGATGTCCAGATAAGCAGCAAAAGCACCTCTTCTCACTCCTCCCTGAGAAACCACATCCATTGCTGTGTCAAACAATTTCATGAAAGAAACCGCTCCTGAAGATTTACCATTATCTGTCACAGCAGTACCCCTGTTACGAAGTTCTCCGAAATATCCTGAAGTTCCGCCTCCGATCTTAGTCTGCATGATTACTTCACCCATTTTGTGAGTAATTCCTTCAATACTATCGGGAATGTGAACATTGAAACATGAGATAGGAAGACCTCTCTGTGTTCCCATATTAGCCCATACCGGTGAAGAGAAACTGATCCATCCTTTGGTGATCATTTCCTTGAATGCAGCTTGTAATTCAGGCTTATATAATTTTTTTGCGGCAGCGGTGGTGATTCTGTCAATGGCTCCGTCTACTGTTTCTCCTTTCAACAGATATCCTCTGTTTAGCATCTGTTCAGACTCTTCATTGAGCCACCATATATTTGAATTTTGCTCTTCCATAGATGTTATATTTTCGAATTCCAAAATGAGATAATCACTCAGGAATTTTGTATTTTTTATATTATTGATTGTAAAAATTCTACTTTGTGGGAACCGTTTAGTCCACTTTCATCTCTTAATTTTTGAAACTCTTTAAAAGATGGTATATTCAAAACCTCATGCTGAATTTCTTCATTGATGTAGTTAGAATAATGCACAAAGGTAACACCATCTTCCTTTACATACACCTTATATTCAAATATTGATTGATCCAGATTTTTAAAATCCTCTAAAAACTTTTGAATATTGGCTTTATTTGTAGGAACAAATTCAGGGTTTACGGTGTAGCTTACAATTACATTAATCATCTTTTATATTTGTGCTTATTAAGTCAACTGTGATTCTGTTTTTAATTGTATTATGGATGACGTGATAATACAGTCTGTTTTGACGCTCGCTTCGCTCGCGCCCTTAAACTAAAACAAATCGTTTGCTGTAATACTCTTATCGTGTTTTGTATAATCTACTGGTCTTTTTGCGAAGAAATCATCCATGGAGTTGGCAAAAACCTCTTCTTCAAACCATTTCATAGGGCGGTATTCCTCAGGAGAAACATTATAGCGGGTTTCCATATTGATCTTCTTTAAACTGTCATCAACACGGTATTTCATAAAGTTCAATAGATCTTCTCTTGAGAAAACATTTAATTCTCCAAGCTCAAAGATCCAGTCTAAGATTTCTCCTTCCAATTCTATAGATTGGTCTACCAATGTGTAGATGTCTTCAATATCTGAATCTGTCAATAGGTCGGGTTGCTCCTCACGGATTTTATTGATCAGATAAATTCCTGCATTAGCGTGAATTTGCTCATCAATAGAAGTCCATGCAATAATATTGGAGACATTCTTCATATATCCTTTGAATCTTGTGAAAGAAAGGATGATGGCAAATTGTGAGAAAAGCGATACATTTTCAATAAGGATACTGAATAATAAAAGAGAAGAAACGTATTCTTTTGGTGTTGTAGAATTGGCGTGTTTAAGAACATTTGATAGAAAATCAATTCTCTTTTTTACGGCAGGAATTTCTATTACATTTGAAAATTCTTCATTATATCCCAACACTTCCAATAAACGGGAATAAGCTTCAGAATGTCGGAATTCACATTCTGCAAAAGTAGCTCCCAGTCCATTCAATTCAGGTTTTGGCATGTGGTTGTATAGGTTTCCCCAGAATGTCTTTACAGACACCTCGATCTGTGCAATGGCTAAAAGCGCATTTTTCACAGCATGCTTTTCATGTGGTTCCAACTGCGAATGAAAATCTTGTACATCTGCAGTAAAGTCCACTTCTGAATGTACCCAGAATGATTTGTTGATAGCTTCTACAAATTGCAGAACCTCCGGGTATTCAAATGGCTTATAGCTTACTCTCTTATCAAAAATTCCCATATTAAATATCTTTATAATTAAATAATTCAGATCTCTGTGGATAATGTTCAGAATAAGTGTAACTTTTTGTTTTTGTGATGGTTGTGAATTTAAGTTATTCACACTGTAAGTTTTCTTTTCTGAGCAAAATCTAATGACAAAGTTCGAAAAAAAGAACTGATTTTGAAAGAGGTAAATACTAATAGGCTGACTTTTAGCTGTAAAAGTTTTCCACATTTACATGAAACTGGCACAGATAATAGGCTAGAAGGCAATATAGGGGATAAATACATGGAAAACTTAAGTTACAGTTAAACAAAATTTATTAACCTGCTTTAAATAAAGGATTAAAGGGTTAAACAAAAAAATATTTGAATAAATTTTCAATCTTGTAACAATTTGAAATTATCATCTACTTATTGGGTATAAAACATACATCACTTAATGTTAGTAATTCAGGATTTACATAAGTCATACGATACAGGGAAAAGCAAACTTCATGTTTTGAAGGGGATCAATCTGAATATTTCAGAAGGAGAGTTTGTTTCCATTATGGGAAGTTCAGGTTCCGGAAAGTCTACCCTTCTTAATATCATTGGGATTCTGGATGAAAAAGATTCAGGAACCTATGAATTGGATGGTGTTCCTATTGAGCATTTATCAGAAGTGAAAGCGGCAGAATACAGAAGTAAGTTTTTAGGGTTTATTTTTCAATCCTTTAATCTTATCAGCTATAAGACAGCTCTGGAAAATGTAGCACTTCCTCTATACTATCAGAACGTACCGAGAAAAGAAAGAAATCAGAAAGCCATGGAATATCTGGAGAAAGTAGGTCTTGCACAATGGGCCAATCACCTTCCCAATGAACTTTCAGGAGGACAGAAACAAAGGGTAGCCATTGCAAGGGCTCTTATCACAGATCCGAAAGTGGTATTGGCAGATGAACCTACCGGAGCATTGGATTCCAAAACGACCCATGATATTATGAAGCTTCTTCAGGATATTAACAATGAAGGAAAAACTATCATTGTGGTAACCCACGAACCGGATGTAGCCGCACAGACAAAAAGAAACGTAGTTCTGAAGGACGGTATCATTGAAAGTGATGAGTTTATTAAGCAGATTGTACTTTAGACAATTTGAAAATTTGGAAATGAGATAATTTGAAAATTGAATGACTTTATTCTTTTAATTTTTCAATCTTTTAATATTAATAAAAATGTTTGACCTAGATCGTTGGCAGGAAATATTCAGTTCTATCCGTAGTAATGTACTTCGGACGGTACTTTCGGGATTTACGGTAGCCTTGGGACTGTTTATTTTTATTGTTCTTTTTGGAATAGGAAAAGGGCTTCAGAATGCTTTCTCGGAAGGATTTGCAGGAGATGCCAAAAACCTGATTACCATTTATACAGGAAAAACTACCTTAGCTTATAAAGGATTACAATCCGATAGAAATGTTAGTATGAACAATGATGACTACGATTTTCTTGTCAATGCAGATAAAGAAAATGTAGGAGCATCCAGTCCAAGATATGCGACCAATTTAATGGTCAAATATGGCAAAGAAAGTGGACTTTATCAGGTACATGGTGCAGAGCCGGGAGAACAGGTTATTGAAAACAGAAAGCTAGTTGATGGACGTTACATTAATTCTTTCGACTTAGCCAGAAAACAGAATGTAGCGGTTATCGGAAGAATGGTTCAGAGAGACCTTATTAAAAACGGAGGTTCTATCGGGAAAGAGCTGGATATTAACGGAACAATGTTTAAAGTTGTTGGGGTATTTTCAGATGATGGCGGAGATAGGGATGAAAGACACATTACCGTACCCATTACCACTTTACAGCAGATGAAAAAAGGGTCTGATACCGTGAATACGGTTTATATAGCCTATAATGATAAACTGCTCAACCCTCAGGATGCAATCAAGTATGGAGACGAGCTGAGAGATAAACTGAAAGCAAGGAAAAATGTTTCTCCTGATGACGAAAATGGAGTTCGTGTATGGAATAATGCCAAGAATATGAATGATACATTTACCTTTATGGCGGTTCTTACTGCAATCGTAGGGTTTATTGGACTGGGAACATTATTAGCGGGAATTATCGGGATCAGTAATATCATGGTTTATATTGTAAAAGAAAGAACCAAGGAAATCGGAGTACGAAAAGCTATTGGAGCCAAACCGGCAGGAATTGTTGCCCTGATTGTTCAAGAAAGTGTCGTAATTACTGTAGTCTCCGGATTTGTGGGGATAGGAGTGGGTGTTTTAACATTAAGCCTGATTGGTGACAGCCTTGAAGAATTTTTCATTAAAAGTCCGAGTGTAGGTTGGGGATCCATCTTTATGGCATTTATAGCATTAGTTTTCTCCGGATTGATCGCAGGGTTTGTTCCGGCATACAGAGCTTCAAGAATTAAACCGATTGAAGCATTGAGAACAGAATAGTAATTGAAAATAAGATAATCTGTAAATGTAGTAATGACAGCTATTTACTCTTTTACAACTATTAATAATTTATAATTCAGAAAGGTGAATATCATATTTAAAAAAGATACTTGGCAGGAGATCTATTATTCATTGAGAAATAATAAGCTCCGAACATTTCTTACCATGATTGGGGTAGGATGGGGCATGTTTTTATATGTGAGCCTTCTTGGGGCAGCAAAAGGGATGGAGAATGGTTTTGATAAGTTGTTTTCCGGGTTTGCTACCAATTCCATTTTCCTGTGGGCACAGAAAACATCTATTCCGTATGAAGGGTTTCCGAAGGGAAGAGATGTTCATTTGAACTTACCGGATATGGAAATGCTGAAAAGAAAAGTAATCGATATTGATTATATATCACCTCAGAATGCAAGAGGAAGTTTTACAGGAACACCTGGGGAATCTATGTCAAGAAACGGGAAAAGTGCTACTTATTCTTTGACGGGAGATTATTCTGTAGGAAACAAGATTTCAGAAAAGAAGCTGATTTTCGGACGTTATATCAACGATGCAGATGTTTCCGGTAACAAAAATGTGGTAGTGATCGGAGAAGAGATTTATAAAAACTTTTTTGATTCCAAGAAAAAAGAAGATCCTATAGGGCAGTCTATCAATATAAAAGGAATATTCTTCAATGTAATTGGTGTTTTCAGAGTAAAAAAAGGAGGTGGTTTTGAAAATGATCAAACAGCATTTATTCCACTATCCACTTATACTAAGATGTACAATGCGGGAGAGCAGATTGATATGTTTGCTATTGTCAGTAAACCTAATGCCAACGTTAATGGAGTAGAAGAAGAAGTAAAGCAGGTTTTGAAGGTGAAAAATAAAATTTCCCCTGAAGATACCAATGCTTTTGGAAGTTTCAATTTAGGAAAAGAGTTTAAAAAACTGACAGGTTTCCTTACAGGGATGCAGCTTTTAACCATTATTGTTGGAACATTAACGATCCTGGCAGGAGTTATTGCCATTTCAAACATTCTTTTGATTACTGTAAAAGAAAGAACAAAGGAAATAGGCATCAGAAGAGCATTGGGAGCTAAGCCTGCTGAGGTAAGAAATCAGATCCTGCTGGAAAGTGTTGTGATTACACTCTCTTCCGGGTTGCTGGGATTTATGTTTGGAATCTTTGTGCTGATGATCTTAAATATGGCCACGCAGGGACAGGACTCGTTTCCTTTCTATAATCCAACGGTAAACTACGGAAACGTATTTGCTGCCATGGCTGTAATGGTTATATTAGGATTGATTATTGGGATGATCCCTGCGCAGAGAGCAGTGAAAATCAGGCCGATTGAAGCATTAAGAACAGAATAATAATTTGAAAATCAAATAATTTGAGTATTTAAAAATATAAAAGTATCATCTTGTAATTTTTAAATCATTCAATCTTTTAATAAAAAATAAACTATACATATGAAAAAGAAATTCACTTGGAAAAAAGCCATTTATATTGTATTGGGGCTTTTATTTGCAGTGGCATTGTTCTCAGGGATCGGTTATCTGGTAAAATCGAATTCCCAAGAAGGCGAGGCTTTCCTTACCCGTAAACCCAGTATTCAGAATATGGATGATAAGGTAATGGCCACCGGAAAAATTGTTCCAAAGGAAGAAATTGAAATTAAGCCCAATATTACAGGGATTATCGATAAAATTTTAGTAAAAGAAGGAGATAAAGTAGAAGTAGGCCAGCTCATTGCTACTGTGAAAATTGTACCAAGTATTTCCGAAGTAAACGCTGCTCAGCAGGAAGTTCAGAATGCACAGATTCAGATCAGCAATGCGCAGATGAATGTAGGCAATATGCAGAAGCAGTTTGAAATGCAGGATAAACTGTATAAGCAGGGAGTAGCTTCTAAACAGGAGTTTCTTAATGCCCAGCAGCAGCTTTTCTCTCAGCAGCAAACTCTTAAAAATTCTCAGCAACAGCTGAATACAGCACAGAAAAGATTACAGATTGCGAAAACCGGTGCTACTCCTGAACTTCAGGGTCAAGGTCTGGCTACCACGCAAATCCGTTCCAAAGCTTCAGGAACAGTTCTTGAGGTTCCTGTAAAATTAGGAAGCCAGGTAATTGAAGCGAATAACTTTAATGCCGGAACAACAATCTGTTCCGTAGCAGATCTGAATTCTCTGATCTTTAAAGGAGAGATTGATGAAGCTCAGGCTGGAAAATTAAAGCAGGGTATGGATATGAACATTGTAATTGGTGCTTTACAAAACAAAACTTTCCCTGGAAAACTGACCATGATTGCTCCAAAAGGAAAAGATAATGTAGGAACAATCAAGTTCCCAGTTGAAGGTAACGTAGAAAACCCTAACAATGAATATATCAGAGCAGGATTCTCTGCTAACGGAGAAATTGTATTAAGCTCTCAGAAAAATGCATTATTACTGGACGAATCTTTAGTTCAGTATGAAAAAAAGCAAGGGAAAGATGTTCCTTTTGTAGAAGTAAAGCAGAAAGACGGAAAGTTTAAAAAAGTATATTTAAAACTTGGAGCTAGTGACGGAATTAATGTTCAGGTTCTTCCGGGATCTGATATTACCAAAGATTCTGAAATAAAAGTTTGGAACCCGTCAGATAAAGACAAAGAAGAGCTGAAAGAAAAATCAAAAGCAAAATAATAAACTACACTATACATTTTAAACTGTTAGATCCCGGAGATATATTCTTCGGGATTTTTTATAGAATAGTAAAGGTATCATATCTTCCAGCATATAGTTTCTAATATTTTTTCATCTTTAAAATGTAATAGATCAGAAGTTTAAAATGTCTTATTTTTAGTTTTAAAATAGAGCCATGAAGAAAAGTAGCCTTATTCTTATTATTTTTATCATTGTCAAATTTATTCTTCAATATTCGCTGATAAGCCCTGAATACGACCTGCAACGAGATGAATATTTACATTTGGACCAGGGGAATCATCTTGCCTGGGGCTATATTTCCGTTCCTCCTGTAAGTTCATGGATATCATGGCTGATAAAGGCATTAGGTGATTCTGTATTTTGGATTAAATTTTTTCCGGCTTTATTCGGAGCATTAACAATAGTTGTTGTCTGGAAAGCTATTGAAGAATTAAAAGGTGGCCTTTTTGCTTGTCTTCTTGCATCATTGGGACTGTTGTTTTCCTCATTACTTCGTTTGAACATGTTGTATCAACCCAATTCATTAGATGTTCTTTTGTGGACTTCCTTTTTCTATATTCTGATAAAATATGTCAATACTGAAAAAATAAGTTGGCTGTATTGGGGTGGTTTCATTTTCGCGATTGGAATATTGAATAAATACAATATCGTTTTTCTTGCATTAGGATTTATTCCAGCTCTTTTAATGACTAAGCAAAGAAAGATTTTTGCAAATCCTCATACATATGGCGCTTTACTTTTAGCCCTAGTGATTATTTTTCCCAATCTCATCTGGCAGTATAATAATAATTTTCCGGTAGTTCATCACATGAAAGAGCTTTCCGAATATCAGTTAGTAAATGTCAATAGGTTTGACTTTTTGAAATCTCAGTTTTTATTCTTTATCGGAGTAACTTTTGTTATTCTGTTTGGTTTTTATGCTTTGTTGTTTTATAAATCTTTCGAAAAAATTAGGTTTTTCTTTTGGGGATATATGATCACCATATCTGTATTTATGTTTTTTAGAGCAAAAGACTATTATGCTGTAGGTATTTACCCTATTTATATAGGTTTCGGGGCTGTTTACCTTGAGGGAATTTTAAAAAGCGGATGGAAGAGGTTTCTCAAACCTATTTGTATTTTACATCCTATCCTTTTGTTTTTGCCAGTATATAATCTCGCATTTCCTAATAAACCTCCGGAATCTATAGTTCAGAATCCAGATTCTTATAAGAAATTTGGACTCTTGCGTTGGGAAGATGGTAAAGATCATTCTTTACCTCAGGATTTTGCAGACATGTTGGGCTGGAAAGAATTAGCTCAAAAAGTAGATATAGAATATTCTAGACTGTCAAAATCCGGAAATACCTTAGTGCTTTGTGATAATTATGGGCAGGCAGGAGCTATTAATTTTTATTCAAAAAAAGGAGTGAAGGCCGTGTCATTCAACGCAGATTATATCAATTGGATGGATTTAAGTAAGAAGTATAAAAATCTGATTAGAGTTAAAGATACTCCAGAAAATGAACTCCAAAAGACTGGAGCATTTTTCAATTATTCGATACTGGCGGATTCTGTCACTAATCCATATGCAAGAGAAAAAGGAACTGTTATTTTTAGTTTTGAAGATGCAAAAATTGACATACGCAAAAGACTTCAGAATGAAATAGATGAAGTGAAAAGTAGAAATTAACGAACATATAGCTGTAGTTGAGTCTAATAGGTTTAAGAGATTTGAAAAAAAAAATGCTTAAGTCAGGTTAATTTTTAGAATAGTTTATTCTTGAGGTTTATGATTAATGAATGTTGTTGAGAATAGTATGTTTTATATATTATTTATTTCTGATTTGTTATATCCTTTAGTTTTGATTTAATATTGTGAATAGGTTTTATTATTTTTAATTTCACCTAAAAACATAATATGAAAAATTTAATTTTAATATTGGGCCTTCTGATATTATTTTCATGCCAGGGAAATAAAGAGAAGACAGAAACCGATATTCCTTTAATTCCAATGTTTACCGAGTTGCAAAATAAAGCAAAAGCTATATTTGGTGCTTTACCTAGCTTCGTGGATAATCCAATCAGTCCTATAAGTGACGAAAAAGTACTATTGGGAAAAGCATTGTATTTTGACCCTATCCTTTCGAAGAATGGAACCCAAAGTTGTAATACATGCCATAATCTAAACACCTATGGAGTGGATAATAAAGCTTTTTCTCCTGGAGACGCTAAAGGATCTGTAGGAGTAAGGAATTCACCTTCTACTTTGAATGCAGCGCTTCATACAGCACAATTTTGGGACGGAAGAGCAAAGTCTCTTGAAGAACAAGCTGGCAAGCCTATCCTAAATCCTATAGAAATGGGAATTCCTGATGAAAATTTTGTTATTGAAAGACTTAAGAAAAACGAAAAGTATCAAAAAATGTTTGCCACTGCTTTTCCAAAGGATAAGATTCCTATCAATTGGGATAATCTTACCAACGCAATTGGAGCATTTGAAAGAAAGCTAATAACTCCTTCCCGTTTTGATAAATACATTGAAGGAGATAATAATGCTTTAACAGATAAAGAAAAACTTGGACTTCAAAACTTTATTGATGTGGGATGTATTACTTGTCATACTGGTCCGGCTTTAGGAGGTAATTCTTTTCAGAAATTCGGAGTATATAAAGAATATTGGAAGGAAACTAAAAGTACTAAAATTGATGAAGGTAAGTCGGCTATTAGTAAAAATGAAGCCGAAAAATATATGTTTAAAGTTCCTTCTTTGAGAAATGTTACTAAAACCTCACCTTATTTTCATGATGGGAGTGTAACAGATTTGAAGGAAGTCATCAGAATAATGGGGAAAATACAATTGGATAAAGAATTAACATCAGAGCAAGTCGATAATATATATGCTTTTTTTGAATCATTAACAGGTGAAGTTAATCCTGAATTAGCAAAAGCACCTTAATCTTTTGAACAGATATTTTGTCAAAAAATGATTCCTGAATTCAGATGTTCAGGAATCATTTTTATTTATTAATTATTTAATGCAATAAAGTTGCGTTAAATAATTTTTATTGTAATTTTGTATACCAATAAATTATATCTAGACAGAAAGTATGCAAAACAAAAAAATGGATGTTATTATCATAGGAGGGAGTTACTCCGGATTATCTGCAGCAATGGCATTGGGTAGATCTTTGAGAAACGTGTTGATTATAGATCACGGAAAGCCATGTAACAGACAGACTCCGCATTCCCATAATTTTATTACCCATGATGGAAAAACTCCAAAAGAAATCAGAGAACTAGCGAAAAAGGATGTAGAAAAATATAAGACGGTACAGTTTTATGAAGGTGAAGCTAAGAAAATAGAGAAAAATGGAGATGTTTTTTGTGTTGAGTTGTTTTCCGGTGATGAGTTTTATGCTAAAAAGATTATTCTGGCTTCCGGAGTAAAAGATATGATGCCGGATATTCTAGGATTTTCAGAATGTTGGGGGATTTCTGTCATCCATTGTCCCTATTGTCATGGTTATGAAGTAAGAAATGAAATAACAGGCATTTTAGCAGACGGTGACTTAACTTTTGAATTTTCAAAGTTGGTCTTTAATTTGACAAAAGAGCTCACCTTATTCACTAATGGGAAAACAAAGCTTACCCATGAACAGGTTGAAAAGTTAAAACAGAATAAGATCAATCTTAATGAAGAAGAAATAGAGAAGATTGAACATGAAAATGGGTATATTCAAAAAATAATTTTCAAGGATGGTAGCGTTGCACCTTTAAAAGCCTTGTATGCAAAAATCCCTTTTAAGCAGAATGTTGATGTGTCAGAATTAGGCTGTGAGTTAACAGAATATGGGTTTATCAAAGCAGATTTTATGCAGAAAACGTCTGTCCCCGGAGTTTTCGCTTGTGGAGATAATGTCACGATGATGAGGTCTGTAGCCAATGCCGTTGCACAGGGTAATTTTGCAGGGGCTGTTGTGAATAAAGAGCTTTCTGAAGAGGAGTTTTAAAGATTTACCTTATACAATCTGAGGATATAAATGATTTGATTGTTTTTCCGTCTTTTCATTGTTTAGTGTTTAAAAATCATCCTTGTCAATACTAAAATCTCAACGAAAAATCCGTACATTTGGGGTGAAAAATTTCAAAAACTAAAAGTAAAATGGATATTATTTTTGACCTGATTGAAAAGGAAAGACAAAGACAAGCCCATGGATTAGAGCTTATCGCATCGGAAAATTTTGTTTCTGAAAATGTGATGAAAGCAATGGGAAGTGTACTTACAAATAAATATGCTGAAGGGTATCCCGGGAAAAGGTATTACGGAGGATGTGAAGTTGTGGATGAGGTTGAAACCTTAGCGATCAACAGAGCAAAAGAACTTTTCGGAGTAGACTATGTGAACGTTCAGCCACATTCCGGATCTCAGGCAAATGCTGCCATTTATCTTGCCGTTTTGAAACCAGGAGATAAGATCATGGGAATGGACCTTTCAATGGGGGGACACCTTACTCACGGTTCTGCGGTGAACTTCTCAGGAATTCAGTATGAAGTAGTTTCTTACGGAGTAGAAAGAGAAACAGGTCTTATTGATTATAACCAAATGAGAGAAGTTGCTCTAAGAGAAAGACCAAAAATGTTGATCGCTGGATTCTCTGCTTATTCAAGAGATCTTGATTATGCTAAATACAGAGAGATTGCAGATGAAATCGGAGCAACGCTTTGGGCTGATATTGCTCACCCTGCAGGATTGGTTGCAAAAGGATTATTAAATTCACCATTTGAACACTGTCACGTAGTAACCACGACTACTCATAAGACTTTAAGAGGTCCAAGAGGAGGAATGATCATGATGGGTAAAGATTTTGAAAATACTTACGGTCACAAAACTCCAAAAGGAGAAACAAAAATGATGAGCCAGGTATTGGATGGTGCTGTATTCCCTGGAATTCAGGGAGGTCCGCTAGAGCACGTAATTGCCGGTAAAGCTGTTGCTTTCGGCGAAGCTTTGGATGGCCAGTTTGAAACTTATGCAAAACAGGTTAGAGCTAATGCTCAGGCATTATCAAAAGCAATGATCGACAAAGGATTTGATATCGTGAGCGGAGGTACAGATAACCACTTAATGTTGGTAGACCTTAGAAATAAAGGCGTAAACGGTAAAGAAACAGAAAAAGCATTAGTACTTGCTGATATTACATGTAACAAAAACATGGTTCCTTTCGATGATAAGTCACCATTTACTACATCCGGTATCAGATTAGGAACAGCTGCTATTACAACAAGAGGACTTAAAGAAAATGATATGGAAACTATTGCAGGATTAATCTCTGAAGTAGTAGATAATATCAAAAATGAAGAAGTTCTTGCATCGGTAAGAAAGAAAGTAAATGAATTAATGGAAGGAAAAGCATTGTTCAACTACTAATATAAAATATAATATAGTATAAAGAATGGGCGGAAGCTCATTCTTTTTTTATTCATATGGAAAAGAAATCTTTTACTTTTGTTGAAATCAAGCAGAAACTGGTCAGCTATTGTGTGTATCAGGATCGTTGTCATGCTGAAGTGGAACAGAAAATGAGGGAATTTCTGCTGATTGAAGAGGCTAAAGAAGAAATTATTCTCTATCTGATGAAAGAAAATTATCTCAATGAGGAAAGGTTTACCAGAAGCTATATCCGAGGCAAATTTTATATCAAACATTGGGGAAGAAATAAGATCAGAATGAATCTGAAGCAAAAGCAAATCTCTGAAAAACTGATCAATATGTGTTTTGATGAAATCTATGAAGATGACTATACCAAAACGATCACAAGAATCTACGATGATTACTCTTCTAAACAAAAAGGACTGCAGGAATATCAGAAAAAAGCGAAGACCATAAAATATTTGATGAGCAGAGGTTTTGAATATGAGAAAATAAATGATATTTTTGACTGAAAAATTTGACCAAAACACCAAAACGCAAAAAGCTTGGAAGAAAAGAAGATTTGGCTGTCACCTCCCCACTTAGGAGGAAATGAATTGAAATATATACAAGATGCCTTTGATACCAATTGGGTATCTCAATATGGTTCAAATATAGATAGTTTTGAGAGAACACTTGAAAACTATCTTGGAAATAATTCATTTGTAACGGCTTTGTCTTCAGGAACAGCTGCAATACATTTAGCCTTGCGATTATTGAATGTTCAGGAAGGTGATTTTGTTTTGTGCCAGTCATTTACATTTGTTGCTTCTGCTAATCCCATTCTTTATCAAAAAGCCATTCCTGTTTTTGTAGATAGTGAATCCACTACCTGGAATATTTGTCCAAACGCATTGGAGGATGCTATTAAATATTGCTTGAAGCAAGGAAAAAAGCCCAAAGCAATTATTACTGTTTCTCTATATGGGATGCCATTTATGGTAGATGAAATTTTAGAAATATCACAAAAATATGAGATTCCGATTATTGAGGATAGTGCCGAAGCATTAGGAAGTAAATACAAAAATAAACCTTGCGGAAATTTCGGAGACTTATCAATTATTAGTTTTAACGGAAATAAGATTATTACAACCTCTGGTGGCGGAATTCTTATATCAAGAGATCAGGAATCTAAAAACCAAATACTTTACTTTGCTACGCAGGCAAAAGAAAACCAAGATTATTATAGTCATTCAGAAGTTGGATACAATTATAGAATGAGTAATATTTCTGCAGGAATAGGAAGGGGGCAGCTGGAAGTTTTAGAAGACAGGATAATAAAAAGAAGAGAGAACCATCGATTCTATCGTGATATTTTTGAAAAATATGAAGAAATTAATCTCTTAGAAGAACCTAATGAAGATTTCTTTTCAAATTATTGGCTGAATACGATCACTTTTGAAAAAAAGGATTCGAAAATTACAAAAGAAAAGTTGAAACAAGTATTTTCTGAAAGTAATATAGAGACCAGATACTTGTGGAAGCCGATGCATCTTCAGGTATTATTTGAAAAGTATAAATTTTTTGGTAGTAATGTTTGTGGTATACTTTTTGACAAGGGTTTATGTCTACCATCCGGGACTAATCTGACTGATGGGGATAAAGATAAAATAAAGAATATCCTGATTAATCTCAAGGATTAGATTTATTTTTTTCAGATTTAGGGAATTGATGAGATTTTATTTTAATTTTGCATGATCCCTAGAAATTGATATTAATTTAATAAAGGGCTTTTGTACCGAATAATAATATGAACACAAATAAAGACAATGTATAATTCTTTCAGAAAAAAAATATTTGGAGGAGATAATGTTGTCAATCTCTCAGATGTAAGATATCTTCCCAGATGGATAATACTCATAATAGATATTATTATTCTGGTTATATCCTTATTTCTTTCAACGTATATTATAGAAAAAATCACTCAAAAAGAGTTTATTTACCATGAAGATAAAAGTGTAGTTTTTGCTTTTATTATACTGGTGAATACAATCTTTATGTATCTTTTTAAGACTTATGCAGGGATTATTAGGCATTCTACTTTTATAGATTTATTTAAGCTCCTTATTTCATGCTTTTGTACCATGTTTGTTGTAGCTACAATCAATATGACGTATTTCTGGGTGACGGGAGGTAAATTTATTCTAACTCCCTATCTGGTTTTATATTTTGTAATCTCTTTTATGGGATTATTTCTCTTTAGGCTTTATGTCAAAGAGTTTTTTCACATTGTAAGAGAATATAGAAGAAGTGCTTTGAAAAAAAGGATTTTAGTACTGGGTATTGATGAACAGTCTATTGCTATTGCCCGAGCTATTTTGGATAATCCAAATCTACCTTACCAAGTTGTGGGTTTTTTGACTCAGAGGACAGATTCAAAGAGAGCTTCACTTCTTGGAAAACCAATCTATGCAAAAGAAAAGATTGAAACCAGTACAAAAGATGATCTCGTTATAGATGGGATTATTATTGTCAAAGAAATGATGGCAAAGGATGAAATGAATTCCTGGGTCAATTTATTTCTGGAAAAAGATCTGAATGTATTTAAGGCTCCTTCTGTTCAAAAATTAAGAGATAGTGATTTAGGAGGATCAATAAGAAACCTTCAGATTGAAGATTTACTTAACAGAAAACCTATAAAAATAGAAAACGAAGAAGTTAAGAGCAGACATTATGGCAAAACTGTTTTAGTTACAGGTGGAGCTGGGTCTATTGGTAGTGAAATTGTCCGACAGGTAGCCCAATTTACTCCCTCATTAATTGTTGTACTTGATCAGGCCGAAACACCATTGTATGATATTGAACTTGAAATGAAGGAGAAATTTCCTCATATCAGATTTAAATTTGTTCTGGCTGATGTTTCTAATATGAATAGGGTGGAAACATTATTTCAAACCTATAATTTTTCGATGGTATACCATGCGGCGGCATATAAGCATGTACCTTTAGTTGAAGATAATCCTAATGAAGCAATTCGCGTAAACGTTTTGGGGTCAAAGAATATCGCTCTTTTATCAAGCCGATATAAGGTTAATAGATTTGTTATGATCTCTACAGATAAAGCTGTAAATCCTACGAATGTAATGGGAGCATCAAAAAGAGCTGCTGAATTATTTGTACAGTCTTTACAACATACTGAGGGAAATACTACAAAATTTATTACGACAAGATTCGGAAATGTTTTGGGGTCAAATGGTTCTGTTATTCCTCACTTTAAAAAGCAAATAGAAGCTGGCGGTCCGGTTACGATAACCCATCCTGATATTGTAAGATATTTTATGACGATTCCTGAGGCCTGTGAACTTGTTCTTCAGGCTGGAACAATGGGACATGGAGGGGAGATCTTTGTATTTGATATGGGAGAACCTGTAAAGATTTTAGATTTGGCCAACAGAATGATAAAGTTATCTGGATTTGAACCCAATATTGATATTAAGATTATTTATACAGGGCTTAGACCAGGTGAAAAGCTATACGAAGAGCTATTAAGTGATAACGCAAAAACTCTTCCCACTCACCATGATAAAATTATGATTTCTAAGGATCCTATTATATCATTTTCAGAAATTGATGATCTTGTTAGCTTGATCACTGAAGCATCCATAATGAAAGAAAAAGTAGAGGTGGTGAAAATTTTAAAACTCATAGTTCCTGAGTTTAGAAGTAATAACTCCATCTATGAGGTTTTAGATAGGTAAAAAAAAATATAAATGTATATTTGTACAATTTTAAAATATGAAAAGTAAAATAATAGGAATGTTTTGTATTTTCTTATTGATTTCTTGTAAGGTCAATGAGAAGGCAAAAAATGATTTAAACTATATGCAAAATATAGAAAATGTTGCTATAGAATCATCTACGAAAAATTCAAACTCTACAATACAGTCAGGTGATCAATTAGTTATTCTTATTACTGCTAAGGATATGGATGTTGTAAAAGCATTTAATCAAAATTATTCATCTTCCGAACTTATTCAGACAAATACCTTTGCCGGAGGTAATACTCCTAATCAAGGCTTAACAACTATCTCTGGGCCTACTTATATTGTAGATTCTAAAGGTGAGATAGATTTTCCTATAGTAGGAAAGCTTAATACAACAGGAAAAACATTATCTGAATTTAAAGATATATTGAGATCAGAAATGACCCGATATGTTATTAATCCAACTGTAAATATTAGATTAGCTAATTTTAAAATTACAGTTTTAGGAGAAGTTACGAGACAGGGAGATTATGTGGTTTCCAACGGACAGGCTACTATTCTTAATGCCCTTGGTATGGCTGGTGACTTAACAGCATATGGTAAAAGAGATAATATACTGATCATCAGAAATGAAAACGGGGAGATAACACATGGTAAAATAAATCTTCAGGATGCCAATCTAATTAATTCACCTTATTATCATTTAAAACAAGGAGATGCTATTATTGTAGCGGCAACTAATACAAAAGATTTAGCCTCTAAACAAAACCCAAATACAGGATTATATTTAACAGCTGCTTCAATTGCTATAACAGCAGCAGCAGTTGTTGTAAGTTTAATCAAGAAGTAAAAAATTAATGGACAACCAAAAAACTATGCATTCCTCAGAAGTAGAAAATTCAAATAATATTAATGAAATCATTAAGCCCTATTTAAGAAAGTGGAAATGGTTTATTATTTCAATGCTTTTATGTGTTATTGCTACTTACTTTGCTTTGAAATTTACTACTCCTGTTTATAGTATAGAAACTACAGTTCTTATAAAGGATTCTAAAAATACTCCTGCTGCCGGAAGTGAAATGGGCATACTCCAAGATTTATCCGGATTTGGAGGAATGAAAACTAATAGCATTGATAACGAGATTGAGGTTTTTAAATCTAAAAAACTCATGAGAGATGTTGTAAAATCTTTGAATTTGCAGGCTGATATTATTGCAGAAAAAAAGATCGGAAGTGTTGAATTATACAAGCAATCATCTCCGGTACTTGTTAAATTAGTTTCAGAAAAATCATTGGCGGAATTTCCAAAAGTACCTGTCAATTTAAAGATAAAAGGAGATCAATTGTATCTTACCTCAGAAGAACTTAATAAAGAAATTGTTTCCAGTTTTGGTAAGACTATTAATTTACCCTATGCTACAATTATTATTCTGAAGAATAACGAGTTTAATCCGTTATTAACTAAGGATATAAATACAAGAGACCTGAAGCTTAGAATATTCCCGATGGAAGCTAAAGTTTCTTATTTGCAAGGTATTTCTAAAATTGGTACTGTAAGTAAAGATGCTACTGTTTTGGGATTATCAATGACTTATCCACAACGTGAAAAAGCTATTGACATTTTGAACGCACTGGTTATTGCGTACAATAATGATGCTATTACTGATAAAAATCTTGAATCTAAGAAAACCTTAGATTTTATAGAAGACAGAATAAAAAAACTTTCTACTGAACTAGGTGATGTGGAAAGCCAGAAAGAAAATTTTAAAACAAAAAATAATCTTACTGATCTTGAAACGGAAGCCAGAATAAACCTTGAAAGTTCTGCAGCGGCAAGAAGTAAACAACTTGAACTTGATGCTCAATTGGAATTAACCAATTCTTTAATTGGATTTGTTTCCAAACAAGGTCAATTTCAGGTTCTTCCATCTAATGTAGGCCTAAATAGTCCAGAAGCTAGTTCTGGGATTTCTACTTATAACCAGCTGGTAATGCAGCGTAATAGATTGTTAGAATCTGCAACCCCTGAAAACCCTGCTGTTATTGATATTACTAAGCAGATCAATTCAATGCGTACAACAATAACGCAAAGTTTGCTGAAAAATAAGGATGGATTAGAATTAGCTAGAAATGAGTATCTGGGTGAACAAAATAAAGTTTCAGGAAAAATATCCAAGTTACCATCTATAGAAAGGTTATTTAGAGGAATAGAGAGACAACAACAAATTAAAGAGAATTTATATCTTCTTCTTCTGCAGAAAAGAGAAGAGACGGCTATCGGATTATCTATTACAGCCCCTAAAGCAAGAGTAATTGATACAGCATATGCATCAAATGCTCCTGTTTCACCAAAAAAAATCATTATTCTTGGGGGTGCATTGCTTGTAGGACTTCTTATTCCTTTCATCATTATTTATTTGCTTGAGCTATTAAATAATAAGATTGTATCTAAGCATGATCTTGAAAATCTGATACATGCTCCAGTAATTGCAGAATTGCCTAGTCTGGAGAAAGGAGATTCTGATATTGTTCAGATGAATGATATCACTCCAATGGCTGAAGCATTTAGAATTCTGATAACCAATATGAATTTTATGCTTCCTAAAAACAAGAATAAAGGAAAAGTTGTATTTGTTACTTCCACCGTTAAAGGGGAAGGAAAAACATTTACTTCTGTAAACCTGGCTCTGACTTTAGCGAATCCAAAGAAGAAAGCTATTATTATTGGTTCAGATATTAGGAATCCTCAATTACAGAGATATAATCCATCAAGAAAAGGGTTGGCAGGACTTACTGAATATCTTTATTCAGATCAGATCCAGTTAGAGGAAATTATTCATGTTTCATCTTTTAACCCACATTTGGATGTTATTTATTCAGGAATGATTCCTCCTAATCCTACTGAATTGCTTTCTAATGGAAGATATGAAGTATTGGTTGATCAGTTGAAGGAAAGATATGATTATGTAATTCTAGATACTGCTCCATTGCTTTTAGTAACGGATACTTTCTTAATTGCAGATATGGCAGATGTAACAATTTATGTAGCAAGATCTAACTATACAGAGAAATCATTAATTGAATTTGCTAATAACAACGTTGACCAAAGTAAAATTAAGAACGTTGGATTTGTATTAAATGATGTAAGCCATGAAAATTTGGGTTACAGTAATAAATATGGCTATGGTTATACTTTTGAAAAGAAAACCTGGTTTCAAAAATTAAAAGATAGATTTTAAATGAAAAAGGTTCTAATTACAGGAGGCGCGGGATTTATAGGTTCTAATCTTACAGAATATTTCTTAGGGAAAGGATATAAGGTGGTTTGTCTTGATAACTTTGCTACAGGACATAGACATAATGTAGAACCTTTTCTTGTAGATCCGAATTATACATTAATTGAAGGGGATATCCGTAATTTTGAAACTTGTGTAGAAGCTGTACAAGGAGTAGATTATGTACTCCATGAGGCTGCTTTAGGATCAGTTCCTAGATCTATCAAAGATCCTCAAACCTCTAATGAGGTTAATATTTCAGGCTTTTTAAATATGTTAGTGGCTGCAAGGGATGCAAATGTTAAAAGATTTGTATATGCAGCTTCATCCTCTACTTACGGAGATTCTAAAGCTTTACCCAAAGTGGAAGAGGTGATTGGACGCCCTTTATCTCCTTATGCTATTACAAAATATGTGAATGAATTATATGCTGATGTTTTCAGCAAAACATATGGGATGGAATGTATTGGCCTTCGTTATTTTAATGTTTTTGGAAGACGTCAGGACCCGCACGGAGTATATGCAGCAGTAATTCCACTATTTGTAAAACAATTTATGAATGGGGATTCGCCAAGAATTAATGGAACAGGAGATTATTCCAGAGATTTCACATATATTGATAATGTTATTCAGATGAATGAATTAGCAATGTTGACAGATAACCCCGAAGGAATAAATACAGTTTATAATACAGCTGTTGGAGAGCGTACTACATTAAATGACTTGGTACTATGCTTAAAAAAGCTCCTAAGTAACTACGATGCAAGAATAGCTGATATCGAAATAGAATATGGACCTAACAGATTAGGAGATATTCCTCATTCATTAGCTTCAATAGAAAAGGCTAAAACATTATTAGGATACTCTCCTAGTCATACTCTTGAAAAAGGGTTGGAGGAAGCCGTGAAGTGGTATTGGGAGAATATTTAAGGTAATAAATTTATATGAATGATTTTAGAGCAGACATTCAGGGGCTAAGAGCATTAGCTGTTTTTCTGGTATTTATTTTCCATATTTCTTCTTCAGTGCTTCCTGGAGGTTTTTTGGGAGTAGATATCTTCTTTGTGATTTCCGGTTATTTAATTTCTGGAATTATTTTAAATAAAGTAGAAAAAAAAAGTTTTCGATTTATAGATTTTTATATTGGCAGACTTAAACGTATTGTACCAGTATATTATATAGTTTTAACTGTAATTTTAATTATAGCTGTAATAATTTATCTACCTTCTGATATTTTGCAGCTCAGGATGAATGCATTTTGGTCCGCAATTTTTGCTTCCAATATCTATTTTTCTACTTTGGATACCTATTTTGGGGCATCAAGTATCGAGAATCCTTTTCTCCATACTTGGACTCTTTCCATTGAAATGCAGTTTTACTTTTTATTACCATTATTACTTTATTTTATCAATAAAAGATGGTTACCAACAGCATTGATAGCTATTATTATTGGTTTTTTAGGGTATTCGGTTTGGGGAACTTATTTTTTAGATCTTAAAAGTAAAATGTATTTCTCTTTGGCAGCGAGGATTCCTGAGTTTTGTATAGGAGCATTGTTTGCTGTAAAGCAAGATACCTTTAAGAAAATAGGAACTTCCACTCTTAATTATATATCAGGCATTAGCCTTGTTGTAATTCTTGTCTGTGCTTTTCTGTTTTCTGAAAAGTCTGATTATCCTGGATATTTGGTCATTATTCCTTGTCTGGCCACCAGTTTTTTATTAATCAATAAGGATAGCTTTATAAATCGTAATATTTTCAGCCATAAGATCGCAGTACATATTGGAGAGTTATCATATTCTATTTATTTGTGGCACTGGGCGGTGATGGCTTTATGGCGTTATTATAAGGTTAATTATGAGTTTACTGGAGTAGAAGTTGTCCTAATTGTAATTTTGACTTACCTTTTATCTCTATTCACATATTTTACGGTAGAAAGTTATTTTAGAAAAACTAATAATAAAAAATTTTTTACTTTACTTACTGCTTTAGTAGTCGTTCTTGGAGCGGTAGCTGTATTATTACCTAGATTAAATACTTATTTTTATAAAATACCAGATAAATATTCTCGACCTACTTTTGGTCTTAAGTCTCACTCCAATTCATTTGAAAAAGTGGAAAGTTTTGGGGATTTATCAAAAAAATCAGATTCAATTTTATTAATCGGTGATAGCCATGCGTTAGTTTATAAAAATATTTTACACAATTTAGGACTTGTCAATTCATTTAATTTTAGAACAATAACAAATGATAGGTACCCGAATATTCCGGGATTAAATCAGAAGGATTTTTCTAATAAAGATTTATTTGTACAGTATTCTAATATTGTAGCGAGAACTAATAATGAAATAAAGAACGCAAAGATTATTTTCATTTGTTCAGTTTGGTTTGATGATCAATCTTCTTTACCAAGTGCTTTAGATCAGTTCTTAAAAAATCTTAATGCATCTCAGACTGTTATTATCCTACCAGATTATCCTACTCCGGATAAGAATCCAATAAGGATAAATAGAGATTTTATAAAAAATGACAATTCAAATTATGAATATAAAATTGAATATAAAAAACTTCCTGTAAGAATTAAGAAAGTTTTGGATCAATATAAGAATGTGCATGTAGTGAGTATAGATTTTAAACAAAAGCTGAAAGATATACCATTTAATAAAGATACATTAATGTACTATGATAAAGGACATTTAAATTTATATGGAACAGAAGTCGTATCCAGAGAATTTGATGAAGAATTTATGAATAGTATTAACAAAATTTTACAAAGACATTAATAATGAAAAGTTTTAAAATTGCCATTATTGGATTAGGATATGTGGGATTACCTTTAGCTCGCTTATTCGCTACTAAATTTCCTGTTGTTGGTTTTGATATCAATGAACAACGAATTAAAGAATTAAATGAGGGGAAGGATAATACATTGGAAGTTGCGGATGATGTTTTACAATCTGTTCTTATTGATAAAAACCCTCTTGATACAGAAGAAAATGGTTTATTCTGCTCCAATACTATTGAAGATATTAAGCAGGCAAACATCTATATAATTACTGTTCCTACCCCTGTTGATAAGAATAATAGACCAGATTTAACTCCTCTCTATAAATCTTCTGAAACTGTGGGAAAGGTAATTTCATCAGGAGATATTGTTATCTATGAATCTACAGTGTATCCTGGAGTTACAGAAGAAGAATGTGTTCCTGTTCTTGAAAGAGTATCTGGATTGGTTTTTAATAAGGACTTCTATGTAGGATATTCACCAGAAAGAATTAATCCGGGAGATAAAGAACATACAGTAGAAAAAATTCTGAAAATAACTTCTGGGTCTACCGCAGAAATAGGACAAATTGTAGATAATCTCTATAGATCAGTCATTGTTGCTGGCACCCACTTAGCTCCCACTATTAAGGTTGCTGAAGCCGCCAAAGTAATTGAAAACTCACAAAGAGATATTAATATTGCATTTGTAAATGAATTAGCAAAGATTTTCAATATTTTAAAAATTGATACTCATGCAGTTCTGGCAGCTGCATCTACAAAATGGAATTTTTTACCATTTAAACCAGGACTTGTCGGTGGGCATTGTATAGGGGTAGATCCATATTATCTTGCACAGAAAGCACAAGAACACGGGTATCATCCGGAAATCATTTTGGCAGGAAGAAGACTTAATGATTCAATGGGGGAGTATGTTGCTTCACAAATCGTTAAAGCAATGATCAAAAAAAATATTAAAGTTAATGGAAGTAAAGTTTTAAATCTTGGAATTACTTTTAAAGAAAACTGCCCAGATGTTCGCAATACAAAAGCAGTAGATGTAATAAAAGGACTTTCGGATTATTCGTTAGCGGTAACTACATACGACCCATGGGCAAACCCTTCCGAGGTGGAGCATGAGTATGGTTTATCTATATATAATGAAGTCCCTGAAGAAAAATATGATGCTATTATCTTAACTGTTGCCCATAAAGAATTTGCAGATTTTGACTTTAAGAAATATCTGGCTGAAGGTGGAGTAATTTATGATATAAAAGGGTTTGTAGATCAAGAGGATGTAATCAGATTATAAAAATATCCAAAAATGTAGCCCGTTTATAATGATGAAATTAATTAACTTCCTTCGAGAAGGTTATAAAAATGAAAATATTACTCAAGCCTTCTGGTTATTAGTTTCTACTGTAGTAGGGCTTGTTTTAGGTTTTGTAACTAATTCTCTTTTAACTCGAATCTTAGGAAAGGATGTATATGGTGATTATGCACTGTTATTTAACATCTATAGTTTTTGCCAAATAATTTTCAACTTTGGGATATTTTATACTATTTCCCGTCTGGTGGCCATCACTAATGATACGAGTAGAGCAAGAGGATATTATCTGGTAGGCAGCTTCTTTGTAGTCATACTTTTTATTATCATGGCAATATCAGTAATTGGATATGCTTTCTTTTCTGAAAATATTGACAAAGGCAGTTTATTTAAAGTATTGTTAATTTCCATTCCGTTTTCATGGGTGTATCTATTGACCACATTAAATGAAAATTTTCTTCCCGGAGATAACAAAATTAATCTTTTATCATGGTCAAGACTGCTTCCTAAAATTTTTTTAACGATTATATTGGCGATCATTTTCTTTTATTTTAAAAAAATAGATCTTATCAGTATTATTTTACTTAACTATCTTACGTTTATCATTGCTTATGTGTATGTTTTCATAAAAGTTAAACCTACATTTAAACAATTCAGAAGAAGGTTGTCTGAAGTATTGGTAGGAAATAAACAGTTTGGTTTTGATATTTATTTTGGAGCTTTGATTGCTTCAGGAAGTAGTAGTTTATCAGGAATATTAATCAGTCATTTTGGAGTCAATAATGTTGAAGTGGGATACTACACATTAGCCACATTGTTAGCCTCACCTTTATCTATGATCCCTAATATTATTGCTACAACACAATTTAAAAATTTTGCACAAAGTTTATTTATTCCACCTAAAATGATACTGCTTACATTTGGATTAAGTACATTTCTTATGCTATTTATTATATTTGCAGCAAGACCAATTGTATCTGTTTTTTTTGGAAAGGAGTATCTTGATTCGATTGTTATGCTACAATATTTGTCTATAGGATTTGTATTTTACGGAATAGGAGATTTCTTTAACCGATTTTTGCTGGCAAAAGGAAAAGGGAAAGAACTGAGAAATGCATCATTTCTTGTTGGATTTACTTTACTCATTGCAAATATTTTATTTATTTATTTATATGGAGGTGAAGGGGCAGCCTTTGCGCGTATCTTATCAGGCTTAATGTATGCATTGGTAATTTTATATTATTATAAAAAAGAAATTAAAGGATTATGATTTTTGCAGTTTTTGTTTTCCTTTTATTACTATGTATTATTTTCCCTAAATCTAAAATGGTTGCAGGAGGAGTTTTCCTGTTTATGTGGCAGCTTTGGGGGTGGAATACTTGGAACGGAGATTACTTTCAATACGAATATATTTATAATACACTAGGGAAATTTGGGCTTGATGCACTTAATGTTGAAATAGGATATAATATATTTAATCATTGGATTTATAGCCTTGGTTTTGATTTCCAGGGTTTTATGATTATATATTCTTTTGTCATTTTGGGATTAATTATGTATTTTACAAATAAGTCCCCTTATCCTGCAGTGTTTGCTATTTTATATTTTATTATTTTCATCATGGATTACGTTTTTATGCGTAATTATATGGCAAATGTTTTATTTTTTGTGTTTTTAGCTCTTTTATTTAAAAATCCAAAATACTTAATAGTAAAGTCTTTAATTGTACTGTTATTAGCACTTGCATTCCATAATACAGGAATATTTTATTTTGCATTTTTGCTTGTTTTGAGAAATAAATTGAGCATTAAAAAGCTTTCTATTCTTGTAATGGGTATTGTTTTAGTATTATCTACATCAATGACACTATTCATATCATTGATTAATAGCGAATTTCTTGCAGGTAAAATAAAATATTATGCAACCGGAGATAGTCCTATTGGACCTGCTATGAGTCATGGAATAATTGTATTAGCATTATTACTATTTATTCATTTTACTAAAAAACAGCAACTCCTTTTATCACCGGAAAAGAATCGTGTTATCACTTTATTTCAAAAAATAAATATAATCACACTTATATACATACCCTTATATTTCTTTATTCCAGATTTTGGAAGGTTTTTCAGAGTGTTATTTCCGTTGGAATTATTTCTAATTTTGTATTTATTTTATAGTTATAAAAAAATTAATTTACGCGTTATTCTGGGGTTAATTTTGATTGGTATGTATTCTATCGTATTGTATCAATTTGCTTTTAGTACTCTAAAATTAACCTATTATCCATTAATTGAATCTAATCTTATTTATAGTTCACCATGAAAATTATATTGATTGCTTCATATTATTTTCCAATACAGGATGTTTCGTCTTTAAGGATTCACAGCTATTGCAAAGCTTTGGCAAAAAAGGGAATAGATATTCATGTTTTAATGGTGTATCCTGCCCATATAGAATGTCCGGATAATGGAGTCTTTGAAGGAGTAAATTATTCTTTTCTCTCCGATAAAAAATATTATAATGGTAACATTTTAGACAAATTGTATTTTAGATTCTCAGGATTGTATCATATTAAAAAATTTATTTTTAATAAAAAAGCAGAAGTAGTATTATCCTATCATGATAATATACTTACCAATTTGTTTGTAAAACTGTTTACATTTTTAGCTTCAATACCATTCGTAATTGATAAGACTGAATATCCGTATGGGTATTTCCAAATGTCACGGGTTAGACAATTGATGGAACGTATGAACTTATCTTTGTTTGATGGTTTTATAGTCATTTCAAATACATTAAAAGATTTTTATTCTAAAATTTCCAAAAATGTATTTCTTCTTCCAATGACAATTGATCCTAATCGATTTTCAGATGTGAAAATTGAAAAGAAAGAGGAAAAATATGTTAGCCTTACATTTGGAGTACATAATCGAGATGGATTATTAGACAGTGTCATTACTTTTCATAAATATTTAAATAAATCACAAAAAAAATCTTTTAAATTATATTTAATTGGCGATTATAAAATATTGTGTGAAAATTTTCCTGAATGCCTAAACATTGAAAAATATATTCAGGAAAATAAGCTGGAGAATTATATCTTCTTTTTAGGAAGAAAGCCAATTCAAGAGGTTCCGGTAATTCTTGCAGGAGCAGAATGCTTAATAACAACTCCTACAAAATATGTATCAGGTGGTTTTCCTACAAAATTAGGAGAATATATGCTGTCTGGTGTTCCGGTAATAGCGACTAAGGCAGGAGAAATTTCCGATTATGTCACAGACGAGTATGATATATTTTTGTGTGAGGTAGGAGACTTAGAAGCTATGGCAAACAAAATTGTTTTTATTGAAGATCATCCAACTGAAGCTCTGCTTGTTGGTAGAAATGCAATAAATACAGCCCAGATCAAGTTTAATGCTGATACTTATGTTGATAGTTTGTTGGAATTTTTAGATTCAATTAAGAAATGAAAAAGCATAAAGTATTAATTATCCCAAACGCAGAAATTACCAAAGTAAATGATGATTTTGCTGTAGAAAAGAATACAGGTGAATTTGCTAAGGAATTACAAGATTTAGGTTCTGAAGTTACACTCTATGGGCAAATCATGGATGAACCGAATAATATTCATGTTTATAAACTTAATAAACATGGATTAAAGGTTGAAGGGCTATATAGAAAATCTAATAAAATTCTTAATTATATACTTCTTTATCTCAGAGTTATTCCTGAAATCGTGAAATCCGATTTTATATACATTTTTTATCCTACGGCCTTTAAGTATATTGCTTTTATTTGCAATATATTGGGTAAGAAATATGGTTTATATGTAAGAGGTGTGGATGACATGCAAGGGAAAGTCCCATCATTAATATATAAAAAAGCTGCTGTTGCATTTTGTGTAGCTGATTATTTCACAGACAACATCAATACCATTGTTGGAAAAAAAATTGCCTATACTATGAGACCTATGATTACTCTTACAGAAAATGATATCATAGAAGATAGAGTATACACAAAAAAAGATACTTATAAAGTCCTTTATCTAGGACGTATGACCAATGATAAAGGAATTATAGAGTTACTTAATGCGGTATCAGAATTGAAACACCTACAACATAAACTTCATGTAGACCTGGTTGGAGATGGTGAATATTTTGAAGAACTAAAAAAAATAGCTGATGATTTAAACATCAATGATATGGTATCTTTTAAAGGGGCAACTTTTGATACACAGGAAATTAAAAGTTACTTTTTAAATTCAGATATTTATATATTACCTTCTTATCATGAAGGTTTTCCAAGAACCATATATGAAGCTATGATATATGGAACACCTATCATTACTACCTTTGTAGGTGGGATACCTTCTTTAATGAAAGATGGAAAAAATTGCTTAGAAATAGAGCCCAAATCTGCAGAATCTATTGTTTTATCTTTAAAAAAGATTTTTGATAATTATGATCAATTTAGCTTACTGGCTAAAGAGGCAACAAAAACGGTAAGTAATTTGCTAGAAACAAGGAAGTATTCACATGCGATGGATGTACATAGATATTTAAATAACCCCTCAAAAAAATTAATATGAAAAGTAACACCAACTATAAGATTATTTTTTTTCTTTTCGTTGTATTACCACTTAATATTTTTGCTCAGTTTCAGTATAAAAAAATAGATAGGTCATTTCTTCCTGCACTTGATAAGAAGACAGAAATTAGAAAAATAAAGTCCACATTATTTACAAACGCTAAAGATCTTACTGATTACTTGCCGAAGGATTTTTCTAAGAGAGGGGATGTTAACTATACCAAATACTTACAAAAGGGAATTGATGATAATAAAAAAATTATTCTTCCAGACTTTCCAGTTATGATTGATTTTGGTGGATTAAGATTATCATCGAACTCGTATGTTTTATTTCAAGAGAACTCTAAATTATTATTGCAACCTAATAAAGAAGAATTATATGGGATGCTTTATATTGAAGGTGTAGAAAATGTTAATGTATATTTTGCAAACTTAGTCGGTGATAGAGATAAACATCAAGGAGATAAAGGAGAGTGGGGAATGGGCTTTTTTATTCGTAATAGTAAAAATGTAAAAATATATAATCCCACTATTACTAATATGTGGGGAGATGGTATTTACATTGGAAATCTAAATAAACCTTCAGAGAAAATTGAAATAAATTATGCGGTAATTGACAATAATAGGCGAAACGGCATATCAATTGTAGCAGGTGAAAACATATTAGTTAAAAATAGTCTTATAGCAAATACCAATGGTACTATTCCTCAATCGGGAATTGACATAGAGCCTAATAACACCTCTGATTATATTAATAATATTTCTTTAGACAATATTATCACGTATAATAATGCAGATAGCGGACTTATTTTTGCCTTAGATAATCTGCAGGGAAATCAGCTTGATCGTGTGAAAATAGATGTTAATAACTTTGTTGACTATTTTTCGAATAAAGGAATTGACTTTTATGTAGATAGAGGTTATAACAAGTATATAAAACCATTGAAAGGAACAATTAATATTAAAAATATTAAACTATTTAATAATAAAAATCCAATTAGAAATAGCTATAGTGCAAAATCTAATATGGAGGTGTATTTTCAAAATATAAATATCGATAATAAAAAAATTAATACTAATAATTTAGATATTTTTGTACAGAAAATCAAAAATGGAGAAGAGCAAACATTAAAATAGCCCTCCAAAAAAGAGAATAAAAAACATTAACAAGAATAAAAAAATTATATAGAATTATGTTCATATCCGTTATCGTTCCAACCTATAACCGCGTAGATACACTTCATAAGTGTCTTCAACATTTGGAAGACCAAAGTATTGGAATCGAAAATTATGAGGTTATTATAGTGGATGATTGCTCAAGTGATAAGACACCAGAATTTTGCCAAAATTATGTGTCAATATCAAAAAATGTGAAATATATTCGTAATCAGACCAATTTAGGATTAGCAACAACTAGAAATGTTGGAATTAGAGCTTCTAAAGGTGATATATTAATGTTTCTGGACAATGATTTGTTAATTTCTAATACATTTCTTGAAGCGCACATAAACCTCTACAAAGCGAATAATAATGAAAATATAGCAATTGTTAGTGATGTTACTTATCAACTAGAAGATCTTGATAAGACAAATTTTGGACGTTTTATCCAGAGTAGAGCAATAGGCTATCGTGCTGACAAATATATGGAGGGAATCAATTTATCAGATTTACCTAGTAATTTTTTTGCAGGCGGTGGTTCTTCTTGTAAAAGAGAAGATGCTTTTAAGGTTGGACTTTTTGAAGAAGGGTTAAAAAAATACGGTTCTGAAGATGAAGTCTTCGGATATAGATTAAAAAAAGCTGGAATTAGGATCGTTTTTTGTCCTGCAGCAAAATTAATTCACTTTGATAGTAATATTCTTCCTCATTATTGGAGAATTAAATATATTGAATTAGGTAGATATAGCTTAAAAACATTAAAGGAAAAAGAACCTGAATTGGTAAATAATTCCTTATATAATCTATTAATGCCTATGGATAGTAAGATAGATAGTACTAAAACTATTTTCTCTAAATTAATGATTAAATTATTTAGTTCAGCATTGTTTAGAGTGCCGGTTGAAAAATTTGTTTTTGCAACTGATGGAAACAAAAGTTTTTATACCGATATAATTTATCGATATATTACAATGGTCTGGATAATAAAAGGGTTCAATTCTGATGAACAAATTGAAAAAGTTAAATATTAATCTCAAATATAATATTGAAAATGGTAAATAATAGACCATATCAAATTTGTACTAAAACAATAATGGATACTACGGATCCTAATATCATTTTCAACGAAAAAGGAGAAAGTGATTATTATACAAATTTTAAAGAAAATATAGAACCCAATTGGCATACTGATCAGCATGGTTACGATGAGCTGATGAAAATTGCAGATAAAATCAAGAAGACAAGTAAGAATAAAGATTTTGATTGTATCATTGGTCTTAGTGGAGGGCTAGACAGTTCATATGCGGCATACGTTGCCAAAGAAATTATGGGAATTCGCCCATTGATCTTTCACGTAGATGCAGGATGGAATACAGATAAAGCAGTAGGAAATATTGAAAAACTTATTAATGGTCTTAATCTTGACCTCTATACAGAGGTAATAAATTGGGAGGAAATGAAAGATCTTCAGGTTGCATTTCTTAAATCTCAGATTTCAGACCAAGATCTTCCTCAGGATTATGCCTTTTTCTCAGGATTATATAAGTTCGCAAGAAAACATAAAATTAATTATGTACTTACAGGTGGAAATTTTTCTACAGAATGTTGTCGTGAACCAGAAGAATGGGGAGGTTTCCCAGGAATTGATACAACTTTAGTGAAAGATATTCATTCAAAATTTGGGAAAAGACCTTTAAAAACATTTCCATTAGTTGACATTCTTTCTTATAAGATTTATTACAAATATGTATATGGAATGGAAGTTTTCAAACCTCTTAATTTGATTCCGTATATCAAAAAAGATGCAGAAAATCTTTTGGAAACAAAATTCGGCTGGGAATCTTTCCAGCATAAGCATCATGAATCTAGATTTACAAGATTTTATGAAGATTACTGGTTACCTAGGAAATTCGGCTATCAGAAAAGAAAAGCACATTTTTCATCTCTTATCCTTACAGGACAGATGACAAGAGAAGAAGCTCTGGACAGAGTATCAAGACCTGAACTGTCGGAAGAATTTCTACAAAAAGAATTTGAATATGTAGCTCATAAATTGGACTTAACAACAGAAGAACTACAACAGATATTTGAAGGTGAGAATAAAACCTACAAAAATTATAAAAATAAAATGGGAATCATCAAATTCGGAGCTCAAGCAATGCAAAAACTCGGATTGGAAAAAAGATTATTCAGATGATAACACTTATAGATTATGGCGTTGGAAATATCAACGCCTTCGTCAATGTATATAAAAGGGTGGATATCCCTGTAAAAATTGCAAAGACAAAAGAAGATTTGCTGGATGCTCAAAAACTGATCCTTCCGGGAGTGGGACATTTTGATCATGCTATGTCACAACTTAATAATTCAGGAATGAGGGATACTTTGGACGAATTGGTTCTTGAGAAAAAAATCCCAGTTATTGGAATATGTGTAGGAATGCAAATGATGGCTAATAAAAGTGATGAAGGAAGCCTGGAAGGCTTAAAATGGATAGATGCCACTGTTAGAAAGTTTGATGAGAATAAAATCAAACAGGTTACACGTCTTCCTCATATGGGTTGGAATGATGTAAAACCAGTTAAAGATCTTGATCTTTTCAAAGGGCTGGAAAGAGATGCCATTTTCTACTTTTTACATACTTATTATTTTGAATGTAATAATTCAGAAGATATTATGGCGATTACAGATTATGGTGGTGAATTCGCATCAGCTGCTCATCACGAAAATAAATATGGAATTCAGTTTCATCCTGAGAAAAGCCATTCTTATGGAGAAATATTACTTCACAATTTTGCTAAACTCTAATACTGATGCTTAGACCGAGAATTATACCAAGTTTATTGATACAAGATAATGGTTTGGTAAAGACTGTTAATTTCAAAAACCCTAAATATGTTGGGGATCCTATCAATGCTGTTAAGATCTTTAATGAAAAAGAAGTAGACGAGCTCGCTATTTTTGATATTGATGCTACAACAAAAGGTTTGGAGCCTAATTATAGTCTTATTGAGAGAATCGCTAATCAATCCAGAATGCCTTTGTGCTATGGTGGAGGTGTAAAAACTGTTGAGCAGGCTCAGAAAATTTTTGGGTTAGGAATTGAAAAAATTGCATTGTCTTCCGCAGTGCTAAATAATCCTAATCTTATTACCCAAATAGCTGACAGAGTAGGTGCTCAGAGTGTGATTGTGGTATTGGATGTGAAGAAGAAGCTATTTGGGGGATATGAAGTGTATACCCATAATGGGAAAAAAGCAACAGGAATTAATCCTTTTAAATTTATTGAAGAAGCGCAGCAATTAGGAGCTGGTGAAATCGTAATCAATTCCATAGACCAGGATGGTGTAATGAAAGGTTATGACATGTCCTTAATTGATAAAGCAAGAGAAAAAACATCACTTCCTATGACTGTACTAGGAGGTGCAGGAAGCCTGGAAGATATCAAAAAAGTTATTGATAAACATGAGATTATTGGAGTAGCAGCTGGAAGTTTATTCGTGTTTAAAGGAAAATATAAGGCAGTTTTGATTAACTATCCAATTAAAGAAGAAAAAGAAAATTTATTAAGAAAATAATTATGCAAATTCAAAATAAAACACTTTTGATCACAGGTGGCACAGGTTCTTTTGGAACAGCTGTGCTTAATCGTTTTTTAGCAACAGATCATTTTAAAGAGATTCGTATTTTCTCTCGTGACGAAAAGAAACAGGATGATATGCGAAACCTTTACAAAAGTGAAAAAATTAAATATTATATCGGAGATGTTCGTGATTATAATTCAGTAGAACCAGCAATGCGTGGTGTAGATTACATTTTCCATGCTGCTGCTTTGAAGCAGGTTCCGTCTTGTGAATTTTTTCCAATGCAAGCAGTGAAAACAAATGTAGAAGGAACACAGAATGTTATTCGTGCTGCTGCTGCCAATGGAGTGAAAAAAGTAATTTGTCTTTCAACAGACAAGGCTGCTTATCCTATTAATGCAATGGGAATTTCTAAAGCCATGATGGAAAAAGTAGCAGTTGCAGAAGCTCGAAACCTTACAGATACTGTGGTGTGTCTTACACGTTATGGAAATGTAATGGCTTCAAGAGGATCAGTGATTCCTTTATTTTTAAATCAGATTCAAAAAGGAGAAGCTATTACCATTACAGATCCTAATATGTCACGTTTTTTCATGTCTTTGGAAGATGCGGTTGATTTGGTATTGTTTGCTTTCGAAAATGGTAATCCAGGAGATTTATTTGTTAATAAAGCACCTGCAGGAAGTATTGGTGATCTGGCTAAAGCCCTAATTGAACTAACAGGAAAAGAGGTTCCAGTCAAAGTAATAGGAACACGCCATGGTGAAAAACTTTATGAAACATTATGTACTCGTGAGGAAATGCTGAAAGCAGAAGATATGGGCGATTTCTATAGAGTACCTGCAGATAATCGCGATCTTAATTATGCTAAATATTTTTCCGAAGGAGAAGAAGATATTTCTAAAGTAGAAGATTATCATTCCCATAATACTGAACAACAAGGAGTGGAAGGACTTAAAAAATTAGTTTCTTCTTTACCTTTAATACGTAAAGAAGTTTTCGGAGAAGATGTAATGCAATATCCTTACTAAATCCGGATAATTTTATTCTTTAAAAATGATAAAGGGAAAAACATATGCTTACTAAAGGAAATAAATTTGAAGACGAAAGAGGGGTAATCAGATTTAATAATGATTTTGATGCTTCTGTTGTCAAAAGAATTTATATCATTGAAAATGCAAACATCAACTTTGTAAGAGGATGGCAAGGCCATGCTATTGAGCAGCGTTGGTTTTCTTGTATCAAAGGAAGCTTTAGAATTGCTGTTGTTGAAGTGGATGATTTTAATAATCCTTCACAAGATTTAGACGTTCAATATTATGAACTTACTCCTGAAACACTGGATTTTCTTCATATAAAAGCGGGTTGTATTACCGCGATCAAAGCAGAAGAAGAGGGTAGTAAATTATTAGTTCTGGCTAATTATGGACTAGGAGAAATCAAAGATGAATACCGTTTTCCTCTGAATCATTTTAATATTAAACTATGAAAAAAATAGGAATTACCGGCCAAAATGGTTTTGTTGGTCGTCATTTATATAATACTTTAGGTCTATTTCCTGAAGAATTCGAACGTGTTGACTTTCAGAAAGAATATTTTGAAAATCAATCAGAATTAGATGCTTTCGTATCGAAATGTGATGTTATTGTACATTTAGCTGCAATGAATCGTCACGAAAACCAGGAAGTAATTTATGAGACAAATATTACTTTAGCTAAGACATTAGTAGATTCATTAAAAAGAACAGATTCTAAAGCTCATGTTTTAATTTCATCATCTACACAGGAAGAGCGTGACAACCTTTATGGAAAGTCAAAACGTGAAGGAAGGGAAGCTATTGTAAATTGGGCTAATGAAAATGGAGGGAAAGTAACAGGCTTAATTATTCCTAATGTGTTTGGTGCTTTTGGTAAACCATTTTATAACTCGTTTATAGCTACTTTCTGCCACCAGTTAACATCTGGTGAGACTCCAAAGATTGACAATGATGGTGAAGTAAAGCTGATCTACGTTCAGGAGCTTGTAATGAAAATTATTACTGAAGTTCGTTCAGAGAAAAGCCAACCCGAATTATTGGTTGAAGCAACTGCGGTCAAAAAAGTATCGGAAGTGCTGGCTTTATTGAACGATTTTAAAATTAAATATCTTGATGGTGGAGAAATTCCTGTTTTGAAAGATAATTTTGAACACAATTTATTCAATACTTATCGTTCTTATATCAATCATAAAGAACGTTATCCTGTTAAATTTACTCAACATACAGATCCAAGAGGAGCTTTCGTAGAAGTAATCAGATTAGGAATTGGTGGACAGTGTTCATTTTCAACTACAGTACCAGGAATTACAAGAGGTAACCACTATCACACCCGAAAAATAGAACGCTTTGCTGTAATAAAAGGAAAAGCTTTGATTCAGTTGAGAAAGATTGATACTGATGAAGTAATGGATTTCTATTTAGATGGAACAGAGCCTGCTTATGTAGATATGCCAATTTGGTATACACACAATATTAAAAACATAGGAGAAGAAGAATTATATACTATTTTTTGGATTGATGAACCATTTAATCCTGAAGATGCAGATACCTATTTCCTAGAAGTATAAATTATAAAGTAAGATTGGTTTGATGAAAAAATTAAAAGTAATGACGGTTGTAGGAACGCGACCAGAAATTATAAGATTATCAAGAGTATTATCAGCTTTGGATGCTTCCGAAGCAGTAGAACATATTATTGTCCACACTGGACAGAATTATGATTATGAACTTAATCAAATCTTCTTCGAGGATCTAGGTCTTCGTAAACCTGATTTTTTCCTTGAAGCAGCAGGGAAAACTGCGACAGAAACAATCGGAAATATTCTTATTAAAATTGATCCTCTTTTAGAAGAATTAAAGCCAGATGCTTTCTTAGTTTTAGGAGATACTAATTCTTGTTTGTGCGCTATTCCTGCAAAAAAACGTCAGATTCCAATTTTCCATATGGAAGCAGGAAACAGATGTTTTGATCAGCGTGTGCCTGAGGAAACTAACCGTAAGATTGTGGATCACACAGCGGATATCAACTTAACCTATTCTGATATAGCTCGTGAATACCTTTTAAGAGAGGGGCTTCCTGCTGATAGAATTATCAAAACAGGTTCTCCAATGTTTGAAGTATTAAATCATTATTTCCCTCAAATAGAAAGTTCAGATGTCTTATCAAGATTAAACCTACAAGAAGGTAAATACTTTGTGATTTCATCGCATAGAGAAGAAAATATAAACTCTGAGAAAAACTTTAGAGGATTAATGGAATCTTTAAATGCTATTGCAGAAAAATATCAATATCCAATCATTGTCTCTACACATCCGCGTACCAAAAATATGATTGATAAGATGCAGATTGATATGCGCCCTGAAATTCAATTTTTAAAACCACTGGGGTTCCATGACTATAATGCTTTGCAGATGCGTTCATTTGCTGTGCTTTCAGATTCAGGCACCATTTCAGAAGAATCTTCAATACTGAATTTCAGAGCACTGAATATTAGAGAAGCTCATGAAAGACCTGAAGCAATGGAAGAAGCATCGGTAATGATGGTAGGGCTTTCGCCAGATAGAATTTTACAAGGTTTGGCGCAGCTTCAGCAACAGAAAGTTGGGAAAGAAAGAAACTATAGACAAGTATCAGACTATTCTATGCCAAATGTATCAGAAAAAATGGTAAGAATTATTTTAAGCTATACCGATTATATTAACAGAGTGGTTTGGAGTAAAAAATAATGAAAATATTAATTGTAACCCAATATTTTTATCCTGAAAATTTTAAGAGTAATGATATGGCCTTTGAACTTCAGAAAAGAGGGCATGAAGTTACTGTTTTGACTGGTATACCGAATTATCCTGAAGGGGAAATTTATGATGGATACAGTTTTTCAGAAAATAGAGAACAGATTATTAATGGAGTAAAAGTCATTCGAGCACTATTATTACCTCGGGGAAAAGGGGGAGGAATAAGAATCTTTCTCAATTATTTTAGCTGGGCTTTTTTTGCTTCGTTAAAAGCTAGAAAATTATCATCTCGGGAAAAATATGATGCAATTATTGTTCACGAACCTTCTCCGATTACACAGTTCTATCCTGCTTTAACCATTAAAAAAATACATAAAACGCCCATTTATTTTTGGGTAATGGATCTTTGGCCAGAAAGTTTAGAAATAGCAGGTGGAGTAAAGAATAAACTTGTTCTGAACTTTTTTACCAAAATGGTTCAAAAGTTTTATAATGAATCTGAGAAAATACTGATTACTTCTAAAGGATTTAAAAAATCAATATTAGAAAAAGGAAATTACGAAGATAAGATTGAATATTTTCCTAATTGGGCCGAAGACACTATTTCTTCAGGAAATCTTGTATATGCTATTCCGGAACTTCCCGATGGATTTAAGGTGATGTTTGCCGGAAATATAGGGGAAGCGCAGGATATGGAAAGTATTATGCAGGCTGCACTTCAACTGAAAAAAAATACTGATATTAAGATTATTTTGGTAGGAGATGGTCGTAAAATGTCATTCGTTCACGATTTTATTAAAGAACATAGTTTACAGGAAACTGTTTATACAATGGGAAGATTTCCTGTTGAGGCTATGGCTTCTTTTTTTAATGCTGCGGATATATTATTGGTAAGTCTTAAAGATGATCCAATCTTTAACCTAACTGTACCAGCTAAAGTACAGGCATATATGAGCTCAGGAAAACCCATTATGGCAATGTTAAATGGAGAAGGTGCTGAAAATATAAAAGAAGCTGGTTGTGGCTTTACTGTGCCTGCGGGAGATGGAGGCCAATTAGCACAGAGAATAGCAGAGGCTGCTCAAAAGAATAAGGAAGAGCTAAATATAATGGGTCTCAACGGAAAATCATTTTATGAGAAAAATTATAAAATGGAAGAATGTATTTCGAATCTTGAAAAAATAATCTCAAAAAAATGAATGTTATCATTACCGGAGCATCGGGATTTGTAGGAAAAAACCTACTCAAATATCTTGAGGACAATCAGTGTAATTCAATAGGAATATCCTTAAGAGCTAACTGGAAGCTCTCCAGAAATTTTGATGCTTTGATTCATCTTGCAGGAAAAGCTCATGACACAGCTAATACTTCTGCTGATGAAGAGTATTTTAAAATTAATACAGAGTTAACAAAAAAACTTTTTGATGAATTTATTGATTCTGATATTAAAGATTTTTTCTACTTCAGTAGCGTAAAAGCTACCGCGGATACAGTGGATGGAGTACTATACGAAAATCACTCTTCAGATCCTAAAACACCTTATGGAAAATCTAAGCTCTTAGCAGAAGAATATCTCTTATCAAAAGAAATTCCAACAGGGAAAAGACTTTTTATTATTAGACCATGTATGATCCATGGTCCAGGAAATAAAGGCAATTTAAATTTATTATACAAAGTGGTAGAAAAAGGGATTCCATGGCCACTTGCTTCTTTTGAAAATCAAAGATCATTTCTAAGTATTGATAATCTTAATTTTTTAATATTACAAATTCTTAAAAATAAAAATATTAACTCAGGAATTTATAATTTTGCTGATGATGATTTTATTTCCACAAATAAACTTATACAAATTATAAGCAAAACATCCGGTAGAAAACCTAAACTATTGAAAATTTCCAAAGGGTTGGTTATTTCTATTGCAAAATTGGGTGATAAAATTAAATTGCCACTGAATTCCGAGAGATTAAAAAAACTTACCGAAAGTTATGCAGTCTCTAATGCTAAAATTAAAGAAGCCTTACAAATTTCAAAGCTGCCGGTTTCAGCTGAAGAAGGATTAACAAAGACTATAAAAAGTTTTCAAACAAAATAATGGAATATATTTTTGTAACACTACTATTATTTGTATCAATACTCATTTATTTCAAAATAGCAGATAAATACAATATTATTGATAAACCCAATCATCGAAGTGCACATACACAGATTACCTTAAGAGGAGGGGGAATTATTTTCCCGATAGCATTTATTATTTTCTGTTTTTTTAATGTAAATGAAGCTATACAAAACTACTGGTCTTTTGGCTTAGGCTTGCTGTCCATCTGTACAATCAGTTTTATTGATGATATCAGAACTTTATCTAATAAGATCAGATTATCAGTACATTTGATTTCAGTTATATTGTTACTCTATTTTACCGGAGCATTTACTTTAATGCCCGTTTGGGCCTGGCCCATATTATTTGTCGTAATTATTGGTACCCTGAATGCTTACAATTTTATGGATGGGATTAATGGGATGACAGGATTATACAGTTTGGTTACCTTGAGTTCACTGGCATATATCAATAGAGAAGTGATTCAATTTACAGATCATAATTTTATATATTATCCTATATTGGCCTGCATTGTATTTCTGTTCTTTAATTTCAGAAAAAAAGCTAAGTGTTTTGCAGGAGATGTGGGAAGTATGGGAATAGGGTTCTGGGTTATAGGCCTTATTACTCTTTTAATCATGAAAACTGGGGAATACAAATATATTTTGCTACTGGCTATCTATGGAATGGAAGTAGTACTTACCATTATAGAGCGTTTATTATTGAAGGAGAATATTTTTGAAGCCCACAGAAGACACTTATATCAGCTTTTTGCCAATGAGAAAAAAGTTTCACATTTAATAGTAAGTTTTGTGTATGCATTATGTCAATTAATTATTAATATATTTTTAATTCATTCGCAACTTCCAATTTGGGCTGTTGTTTTAATTATATTTATTCCGACAGGTGGAGTATATTTGGGATTAAAATGGAGTCTGAAAAAAAAATATAACCTATAAACATGAAAATCAAAGAAACCCCACTTAAAGATTGTTATATTATAGAACCTACCGTTTTCGAAGACGAAAGAGGCTATTTTTTTGAAAAGTTCAACGAAAAAAAATTTGAAGAACTTACGGGAATGAACGGGCATTTTGTTCAGGATAATATTTCCAAGTCTTCCTATGGTGTATTGAGAGGACTGCATCTTCAGAAAGGAGAGCATGCACAGGCAAAATTAGTCTCATGTCTCGAAGGAAGTGTGTGGGATGTTGCTGTGGACCTTAGAGAAGATTCTCCAACTTTTGGAAAATGGTTTGGAATTGAACTTACTGCTGAAAATAAATTACAGTTGTATGTACCCAGAGGTTTTGGGCACGGGTTTTCTGTTTTGAGCACCCATGCTGTATTTTCATACAAATGCGATAACTTTTATAATAAAGAATCAGAGGGAAGCGTAAAATTTAATGATTCTGATCTTGGGATCGATTGGAAAATTGAAGATAAAGACGCTGTTCTTTCGGAAAAAGACCAGAACGCACCTGGATTTAAAGAAAAAAATTTTTAAAGTATATTATTGAGAACCACTTTTTTAAAGTGGTTTTTATTTTTGTAATCTTTACTCTTTAATATTTTGTATCTTTGCAGACTCAAAATCAAAAAGATGCGTACAAAATCTGTAGGGAAGAAGAAAATCAATGTAGTTACACTTGGGTGTTCCAAAAATGTATATGATTCCGAAGTATTAATGAGTCAGCTGAAAGCCAACGGCAAAGAAGTGGTTCATGAAGACCGTGGAGATATTGTTGTTATTAATACCTGCGGATTTATTGATAATGCTAAAGAAGAATCCATCAATACCATTCTGGATTATGTTGAAGCCAAAAACAGAGGTGAGGTTGAAAAAGTCTTCGTTACAGGTTGCCTTTCCGAAAGATATAAGCCGGACCTGGTGAGAGAAATTCCGGATGTAGATCAGTATTTTGGTACAAGAGATCTTCCGATATTGTTAAAGCATTTGGGAGCAGATTACAAGCATGAATTAGTAGGGGAAAGATTAACCACAACTCCCAAACATTACGCATACCTTAAAATTTCTGAAGGTTGTGACAGACCGTGCTCTTTCTGTGCAATCCCTTTGATGAGAGGAGGCCACGTTTCCACTCCTATTGAGAAGTTGGTTTCTGAAGCTCAGAAATTGGCCAAAAAAGGAACTAAAGAATTAATTCTTATCGCTCAGGATCTTACTTATTACGGTCTGGATATTTATAAAAAACGTGCATTAGGAGATTTATTAAAAGAATTGGTGAAAGTAGAAGGAGTAGAATGGATTCGTCTTCATTATGCTTTCCCAAGCGGTTTCCCGGAAGATGTTTTGGATATTATCCGTGAAGAGCCCAAAGTTTGCAACTATATAGATATTCCTCTTCAGCATATCAATTCTGATCTTTTGAAATCAATGAAAAGAGGAACTACCCACGAGAAAACGGATGCTCTTTTAGGTAAATTCAGAGAAAAAGTTCCCGATATGGCCATCAGAACAACCCTTATTGTTGGATACCCGGGAGAAACTGAAGAAAGATTCCAGGAGCTTAAAGATTGGGTGAAAGAACAGAAATTTGACAGATTAGGATGTTTTACCTATTCTCATGAGGAAAATACAGGAGCTTATGTATTGGAGGATGATATTCCCCAAGAAATAAAAGAAGCCAGAGTAGAAGAGATTATGGAATTGCAGTCTCAGATCTCTTGGGAAAAAAACCAGGAAAAAGTAGGAAAAGTGTTTAGATGTATCTTCGATCGTAAAGAAGGAAACTACTTTATAGGAAGAACAGAATATGATTCCCCGGATGTAGATAATACGGTTCTGGTTTCAGCAGAAGATACCTATATTTCTATTGGGGAGTTTGCAGATGTGAAGATTACTTCAGCAGAAGAATTTGACTTGTATGGTGAACTAATATAAAAAATATAAAAGACTATTAATCAGAGAGAAAAATCGAGTTCCTGAAATATGAGAAAATGAAATATTAATACAATTTAATATAAATACTTTTATGTTAAGTTTTTTAATTATTTGATTTTCAGTATTTTGGTTATTCTGGTGTTAAGATTTTTTAATTTTCTACTATAAAGTACGCAAATTAAAAAATTTAATCTTAAATTTGCGGCATAAGCAATGTTTTTTAAATCATATGCTATCAATAAGTTATTTATTAAAATTGGGCTAAAACTTAAAAAATATGTTTTTTTTATTTATCTTAGCCTTAAGATAATAATCGCAAGTTGAGATACATTTTCCTTTGGGAAATTTTTGATGAAAAATAATGTAATTAAAATCTTTAAAAACTTATGAAAAAATTTTTATTAACAGCAACTATGCTCGTTGCCTTTACGGCCCTTTCCAAGGCTCAGCAAGGTAGAGTGGGGATTAACACGTCCACACCTGCCGCAACTCTAGATGTAGTAGCTAACGCTGATGCTACTAGACCTGATGCCTTATTAGTCCCTCGTTTGTCAAGAGCTGATTTAGAAACTAAAACTAATGCATATGCCAATGGTACATCTACTGTGGCCAGTGCTCAAAATGGCGCACTTGTATTTGTTAATGCATTAGGTGGTAATGGAACTGGTAAAACAGTTAACGTTACAGCTACTGGGTTTTATTACTATGATGGTACAGACGGTAATAACGTTTGGAAACCTGTAGGAGGAGGTTCAGTTACTCAAAGGTATGAAGGTATTGTAGGGTCTGCTACTACAGTTAATGCTGCTTACACGGTTACCGGGAATGATTATTTTATTGTAACAAATGCTGCAGCTGGACTTACAATTACTTTACCTGCTGCTGAACCTGCCAATGCTGGTAGAGTAGTAGTAATTTCTAATCAGAATACAGCCAGTTCTACTGTTTCAGTAGTAGCTGCAAACGGTGTTCCTGTTGCTGGAACTAATAGTGTTCTACAGTTTAGAGGAAAACAGTATGTTTCAGATGGTACAAGATGGGTTACAATATCCTATAATTAATACTTTAAAATCCAATACAATGAAAAAAATAGTTTTATTAAGCATATTTTGTTTCCTTTCTTCTAATTTATATCATGCTCAAATAGCAACTAACCAACAGACTGTTGCTACCATTACAGATGAGAACGCATTTATGGATGCAAGTTCAAATTTTGATATAAGTGCTAACTCATCTAATACATTAGGAAAAGGTTTAGTATACCCAAGAACAAACCTTACTACTTGGGTTTTTAAAACAGATAACGTTGACGGTATTAATTTTCCTACTGGTTTTGACGGTATGATTGTTTATAATACAGGAACTGGAAATACTCTAACAGGAGCTAATAATCCAAGTACAGTATCTACTGTTGCGCCAGGATTTTATTATTTTTCAAATCCTATAGATGCAGGTAGTGCTACAGGTAGTGCTGCAGTTACAACAGGTAGATGGTTACCATTGGGAGCAAACCCCAAAGTGAATATTGCTACTGCTGAGACAACTACAAATACATCAGTCAACGGAAATCAGGTATATGCAAAGAGAGGAACTTTCACTACAAGTGGAACTTCTACAGCTCCTACAGCATATTCAAATCAGGCTGCAATCGCAAGTCCGGGAAGCCTTTATAGAATAACAATTTATCAGTCCGGAACAAATAATGTATACTCAAACAGTGTATATTCATATGCCGCTGATGGTTCTTTTGTAACTGGTTCACCAAGTATGTCTGTAGTTTATCCTGCAGGAACATATAACTATACTGTAGAGTATACAAAAACAAACAATTAATTTTTGATTAATTATAAATTTATAGAAGCCGATGATTTAATTTTCATCGGCTTTTTTTATTTCATCCCGGCCAAATATTACCCGATTTATAGTGGAAGACCATAAAAGCATTTTATTAAAAAATTAAAACGAATAGCTATTTCGTTTTACCCTTATTTTTATCCTGTTATAAGATTTACCTTCAAGCTATTTATGATTTCTAATGATAATCAATATTAATTGATAAGAATGGGAAGAATGTATCTTTAAAGCGGATCTGGTAAAATTAAACGAGTAAGCAAATTGGATTGAATTTCTTTGTATCTAGTATGCTGTGAATTGATTACTTATATATAATATATAGGATATTTAAATCATTTACGTTTTTAAGAAGTAAAATTCGTAATAGAGAAGATTTGATAACTGTTGCTTTAAAACGAATTAAAAAGTAAATTACTAAGAAGTGTTGAAATATAAATTGATGCTTTTTAAGGTAAGTTGTCATATGAAATGGATGCATATTATAACATATATTCAACTTGGCTCGCTTATTTTTCTAGTAATAAGCTTTTTAATCTGATTCTTAAAACTTATTTTTGAAGAATATTTGATAAGCGAATATGATCTTTTACACAAACGGTGCATCAAAAACGTGGCAGGATTTCATCAATTCTGAATGTTGCAGTTAATATTGTTGTTAAAAAAAAGTTTTATAATGCGGTTTTATTGCCCTGAGCCTATTCTAATAGCGATTTACCCTATATTATGTCTTAACGTTTTCTGCTTTTTAAAAATGAATTTAGATTCATAATCAATATCCTACTGTTTTACAACTGATTGATTTACAGTGTTTTAAAATTTAGTGTATTCTAAATTATGCATAAATTAGTTAATTAAATTAACGTTTCGTTTGTTTTTTTAACACTTTTTAACAGGTGCTTTTAAAATCCCTATCCATAGTAAGTTACAGAGGTTGTTAACATATATTTTTAATTTCGTTAACAGTTTTTAACAATTGGAGTAGGGAGTTAATAGGATTCCTGATACTTTTGCCCTGTCAAAACCAATAAAAGTTCAACATGATGAAAAGATTCATTCTCGTAATCATAATGATGATTTCAACCTTAGGTGTTTACTCGTTTACAGGTAATGCCTTAGATGCGAAAAAAACAAGTTATGCATCGTACTACCACGATAAATTTAACGGTAGAAAAACTGCTAGTGGAGAAATCTTTGATAATTCAAAGTTTACTGCAGCAAACAGAACGCTTCCATTTGGAACAAACGTTAAGGTTACTAACCTTAAGAATGGGAAAGAGGTAATAGTGAGGATAAATGACAGAGGGCCTTTCCATTCATCAAGATCTTTAGACATGTCTAAAGCAGCGTTCGATGAGATCGGAGATATCAATCATGGTACAATTCCGGTCGAATATGAAATTGTCGATTAATTTTATGATTTAAATTAAAAAAAGCCAGCTGATTTCAGCTGGCTTTTGTGTTGATAGATATAAAGGAACACTATACATCCAATTCCAATAGGGCAGGACAATGATCCGAATGTACTGCTTCTTTCAAAATAACAGCTCGGGTAAGTTTATCCTTTAAACTATAAGAGGTGAAGTTATAATCCAATCTCCATCCTTTGTTTCTTTCCCTTGAATTTTGTCTGTAGCTCCACCATGTGTAATTGTCCGGTTCATTGTTGAAAAACCTGAAACTGTCAATCAGTTCACATTCATTGATGAAATTGGTCATCCATTCTCTTTCCATAGGAAGAAATCCTGAAACATTTTTTAGGCCAGCAGGATTGTGAATATCAATAGCCTCATGACAGATATTAAAATCACCGGAAATAACCAGGTTGGGAATTTCTTTCTTTAGATTTCTGATATATTCAAGGAAATCATGACAAAACTGCATCTTGAAATCAAGTCTTTCAATATTCGATGCAGAAGGTACGTAGACTGAAATAGCAGAGAATCCATCAAAATCAGCACGGATAATTCTTCCTTCATTATCATAGCTTTCAATACCACAACCGTACTCTACATGATTAGGTTTTACTTTTGATGCAATTCCAACGCCACTATAGCCTTTTTTTACTGCTGAATGCCAATAACTGTGGTATCCTAATTTTTCAAGGCTTTCGATGTCTATCTGATCGTTTCCTGCTTTGCTTTCCTGGATGCAGATTACATCCGGATCAGCAGTTTTTAACCAACCCAGAAAATCTTTGGTAAATGCGGCCCTGATTCCGTTGACATTGTATGTAATTAATCTCATTAGTCTTCTATAAATATTTTAAAGTTTTCGTTGTATTTAGACGGGATAAATTCGGTGATGTCATAATCCGCTATCTGATGGATGTAAAAAGGATCTTCTCTGATGATTTGTTCAACTTCATTTTTAGATGGGGCATTACAGATAATAATCCCTCCGGTTCTTGGCTCTTTTCTTCCGGACGCAATAAATACTCCCAAGTTATAATGCTTTTGAAGGAAGGAATTGTGTTCCGGGATATGATGCTCTACATTTTCAATAACCATTTTATAGGTTAGCGAAATAATAAACATGTTTTATTTTTTACGAAGATAGGAACTCTTGCAGACTCTAAAAAAAGAAGCGGGAAAAATCAACTGATTTTTCCCGCTTAAACCCAAAATTAAATAAACTACTTAGGTTCTAAAACACTGATAGGAATGATACATTCTTCCAGTGAAATTCCACCGTGTTGATAGGTTTCTTTATAGTAATTTACAAAATGATTGTAGTTCTTAGGATAAGCAAGGAATATATTGTTTTTAGCAAAAATATATTTCGAACTTAAGTTTCCTTTTGGAAGGAAAAGTTTTTCAGGATTGGTAATTGCCCAAACATCACTGTCATCATAGGTTAAGCTTTTACCTGTTTTGTATCGGATATTGGTAGAGGTTTCTCTGTCACCCACTACTTTGCTTGGTTTTTTAACGTACACTGTTCCGTGGTCTGTTGTAATCACTAATTTATATCCGTTTTCAGCAGCAGTTTTGATAATCTTCAGCAATGAAGAGTTTTCAAACCAGTTGAAGGTAAGAGAACGGAATGTTTTATCATCACGGATAAGCTGGTCTACAATATGGTTGTCTGTCTTTGCATGCGAAAGAATATCAATGAAGTTGTAGACAATTACAAGGAGATCATTATTTTTATGTTGATTGAAATCATCATAGATCTTTTTTTCAAAATCTGCGTTCAATACTTTCAGGTATTTCATAGATTTAGATCCAAGACCGATTCTCTTCATCTGATCTTCCAGGAAGTCACGCTCAAATTCATTTTTGTTTCCTTCTTCATTATCATTAAACCATTTATCAGGGAAACGTTTTTCAATCTCAGAAGGCATTAAACCTGCAAAGAAAGAATTTCTCGCATATTGTGTAGCGGTTGGAAGAATACTGTAATAATAATCTTCCGAAATTTTATTGTAATATTTTGTAAATAATGGTTCGATAACTTTCCATTGGTCATAACGAAGGTTGTCAACCATTAATAAAAGAACCTTTTCTTTTTCAACTTCAGGTTTTACCTTTTCCTTGAAAAGCGTGTGGCTCATCAGCGGTTTATCAGAGTCTATAAGCCAGTCTGCATAATTTTTTTCAATAAACTTGGCAAACTGAATATTTGCCTCTTCTTTCTGGGACTGCAGAAGGTCGGCAAATTCATTATCTGCCACTTTATCGAATTTAATTTCCCAGCTTAGAATTTTCTTATAATATTCCGCCCATTCCTGATACGTTCTTAAATAAGAAAGTTCCATAGAAAGGTTTCTGAATTCCTGTTGATATTGTAAAATGGTTTTTTGTTCTACAAGATTATCCTCCTGAAGATTCTTTTTTAACGAAAGTAGTATCTGATTAGGGTTTACAGGTTTTAAAATATAATCTGCAATCTGGGAACCAATAGCTTCTTCCATGATGTGCTCCTCTTCACTTTTGGTGACCATTACTATTTTTAAGGAATTATCTTTTTCCTTGATCATAGGAATGGCTTCCAACCCGGAGATGCCAGGCATATTCTCATCAATGAGTGTTAAGGCAAATTTCTCTGAATCCATAAGTTCCAAAGCCTCATTCACGTTATTAACAGGGGTTACCTGATAACCTTTCTTTTCTAAAAATACGATATGAGGTTTAAGTAAATCTATTTCATCATCTATCCATAATATCTTTTCTGACATAATTTATTTTTTACATGGTTATTGTATCAAAATGTTGACCAAATCCTTTTAAAATCTCACAAAATCGAGAGTTTAAAAGTTAAATATTAGTTAAATGAAAATACTCTGCAGTATTTCCTGTTTTGTACGTTTCAATTCTTATTTTTTATATATAACAAAGCTCTTTCCAAAACTTCATCTTTTCCGCTTTTGAGCCCTTCTACACTTGGCTTTATAATAATATCCGGAATGATTCCGATTCTTTGGGTCTCTCTACCATCAGGGTAATACGCGCCAAGACCGGTAAAGCAAGTATCCAAGTCTGCAATTTTAAACCTGATGATATCGCCGTTAGCCCCTGAAGTATTGCTTCCTATCACTTTGGCTTTTGGATGCTGCTTAAACATCATAGTAGTGGTCTCTGCCTGACTTTGTGTATTTTCGTCTACCAAAACGATTACGTTTCCTTTATAATAATCGGGATTCTTTCTGCCAATATTGTTCTTTCTGCTATAAAATTTTCCAGGATAACCGGTTTCTGGGAAGTTAAACTGATAATAAGTGGTTGATTGGGGAAGTAACAATTCACTTAGGGGGATGATGGTGAGCTTAGGATAATTTCTGAGGTCAAAAATGATAGACTCTGCAGATTTTAGATTCCTGTACATTTCATTCACTTCATCTTTAGCAAGGATTCCCATGTTAACATAACCGACTTTCTTTTCCTCATCCAGAAATTTCCATTTTTGGGGAGACGAAACTTTTTTGATGATGATATCTTTAACGAAATAAGTTTTGGCAATCACTTCCATATTTTGGCCGTTTCTTTCAAGTTTAACAGAAAGAGAATCATTATTACTGAAAAGAAGTTTGCTTTTCACCTTATTCACTTTTCCCCATGAGTTGGAAGCAGGAATATATTTTCCAAGACTGTTTACCATTTGAGGAATTGTTTTTCCATTCACATCATAAATGGCATCCCCTATTTCGAATAGTGTTTTTTCATGAAAACGATTATCATTGATCTTTGTAATAACCAATTTTCCTTCTGCATAAGAATATTCTATGGGAAGCTTTCTGTTTCCGTATTGATGAAGACTTATCAGAGTTGAAAAGAGAAAAGCATGTGAATCATCTGTTTTGGCTACCAATTCAGCCAAAGTGAGTTGATAGTCCGTATCATTGGTGACAGAAATAAATTTTGGAATCATTTCTGTCAGAACCTCATTCCATTGCTGGTCGGTTTTATATTTATAAGGAAAGAAATATTCCACATAGTTCCAGTATCTGAACAGTTCCAATAAACTGGTTTGTTGGGATGAAAACTTTGATCCATAAGAATTTTCATTTCTGAAATATATTTTTCGTCCTCCTTTTCCTATATAATGATTGTTGCCAATGTTCCGGTTATTTTCAATATAATGAAGCTTTTGGGAAGTACTTTCTGTAAACAGATCTGAATTGTCTATCCAGCTCAGATCAAAGTTTTTCAGGAAATAGGTTTTATCAGTTTCCTGTAGGCATTCTGTACATTCATTAACCTTTCCTAGACTTTCAATCCAACGGGAATATAAATTGTTCAATGCTGCTTTGTCATTGATCCTTTCAAGTTCATTCATTTTTTTGAAAAGCTGCTGGTCCCAGTTCAAATTACCTTTTGCTACCTGAGGGTGATAATACTTTAAAAATCCCCAAACTCTGCAGAGGGATTCCAGTTTTTGATTTTCAGATACAATCTGTGCGGAAAAATGTAGGCTTAAAAAGAATAAAATGAAAAGAAAAGCTTTTCTCATCAAGGATGTTGAGTTTTCTCAAAGATAAGTGATTAATGGGACAGTAGCAAAGGTTTTTTGATGAATAATGGGAAAAAAGATAAGGAAGCTAGAAGCCGGAAGAAGCAAGTTAATAAAGGTGCGTTATTACAAAAAGTAAATACATATTAATTATTCTCAAAATGAATTTGACATTCATTGCTTATTGTTTTCAATGACTTCCTGCCTGCCTCTTCCTGCTTCCAGTCTCCTTAATACTAATTTAATGAACCTTCAAATTAAAAATCCCTAACTTTGTTTACTCATATAGACGTCCAATGCAGAATAAGCTTAAAATTATCAACGATCCTGTTCATGGATTTATCAAGATTCCTCACGAAATTTTATTTGATATTATTGAACATCCCTATTTTCAGAGATTAAGAAGGATCGGGCAGACAGGCCTTTTGAATCTGATTTTTCCGGGAGCTACTCACACAAGATTTCATCATGCGCTAGGAGCAATGCACCTGATGTTTACAGCTTTGGAAACATTAAAGCAGAAAGGAGTTAAAATTTCGGAAGAAGAAGAAAAAGGAGCGATGCTGGCAATTCTAATGCATGATATTGGTCATGGGCCGTTTTCCCATGCCTTGGAAAGTATGCTGATGGATGACTGGCATCATGAAAAGCTTTCTTTATTATTGATGAATAAGCTGAACGAAGAGTTTAACGGTGAGTTATCCATGGCTATTGAAATGTTTCAGGGGAAATATCACAGAAAATTTTTTAACCAATTGATTTCATCTCAACTTGATGTAGACAGATTGGATTACCTGAAAAGAGACAGCTTTTTTACAGGGGTGTCAGAAGGAAATATTAATACCCAGAGAATTATTTCCATGATGAATGTATGTGAAGAAGGGGAATTGGTGATTGATGCAAAAGGAATCTATTCCATTGAAAATTTTTTAACAGCCAGAATGTTCATGTACTGGCAGGTATATTATCATAAAACATCTGCCTTGGCTGAATTTCTGTTGGTAAAGATCCTTGAAAGAGCAAAATATCTGATCTCTCAAGGGATTGAACTTCCGGCAACAGAGAATCTGAAATATTTTTTATACCGTGGAAAGAGTACAGCGACAGATGAAGATATAGAAAGATTTACAAGGCTGGACGATAATGACGTGATTCAGGCTATGAAAGAATGGCAGAATTCTGAAGATTTTGTTCTGTCCTATTGGTGTAAGAGCGTTATTCAGAGAAACCTTCCGAAGACGATTATTTCAACACATCCTTTTGATAAGAATATTATTGAAGAAAAAATAAAAATTACCAATGAATTTTTTGGTATTGATAATGGAAAAGAATTGGTTCATGAGATAAAAAGGAAACTTTTACCTTATGATACAGAAAGGCAACCAATTTATTTATTGCAGAAAAATGGTAAAAGAATGAAGCTTCATGAGTCGGAAGATCAGCTTTTATCAGGGTTGATGGTAAATAAAACCACACGTTATATTCTTATGTTTCCAAGAGATATCTCCCATTTGGATTCTTAAATAATATTAAAATTGAATATCTGAAATCAAAAAATGTTTGCAAATTATAGAATTTCTTATCTTTGCAGAATATGGAATTCACAGCTTCGCAAATTGCAAGTTTTATAGACGGAAAAATAATAGGTGATGAGAATGCACTTATTACAGGGGTTTCTCCAATTGAAAATGGAGAAATAGGACATCTTTCTTTTATAGCACAGGATAGATTTTCTCATTTTTTAGATACCTCAAAATGCTCTGTAATCATCGTTTCAGAAAAACTTCTGAATAAAAATACTTATAACTCTACCTTAATTGTAGTAAAAGATGCCTATTTATCTTTTCAGGTTCTGATGAATTTATATCAGGAGATGAGAGGAAGAAAAGAAGGCATTGAAGATGGCTCATCCATCCATGATTCGGCTGTGATAGGTGATCAGGTTTATATAGGAGCATTTACATATGTTTCTGAAAAAGCCAGGATCGGTGATGGTTCACAGATTTATCCGCATGTATATATTGGTAAAGGAGTAAAAATTGGTAAAAACTGTAAAATAGACAGTGGTGCCAGAATTTACGATTACTGTATTATTGGGGACAACTGTGTAATTCATTCCAATACAGTAGTAGGAGGAGATGGTTTTGGGTTTCAGCCCACTGCTGAAGGATTCAAAAAGATCCCACAGCTTGGAAACGTTATTATTGAAGATGACGTTGAAATTGGTTCAAACTGTAGTATAGACAGAGCAACAATAGGCTCTACCATCATTGGAAAAGGTACGAAAATTGATAATCTGATTCAGATTGCCCATAACGTGAAAATAGGACAGAATAATGTAATTGCAGCACAAGCCGGAATTGCAGGTTCTACGATCATCGGAGACTGGAATCAAATTGGAGGTCAGGTAGGAATTGTCGGACATATCAAAATCGGAAACCAGGTGAAAATTCAGGCTCAGAGTGGCGTGAACTCCAGTGTTAATGATAGAGAAACTTTATATGGTTCACCAGCGATCAGCTATAATGACTATTTAAGAAGCTATGTTCATTTCAGAAATTTCCCTGAAATTGTCAACAGAATAAATAATCTTGAGAATAACTCAAAAGATAATACTAATGAGTGATATGCAAAAAACGCTTCAGGAAGAGGTAACACTTTCTGGAATAGGCCTTCATACTGGTAAAGAAGTAAAACTTACCATCAAACCGGCAAAAGAAAATACGGGATTTGTATTTGTAAGAACCGATTTAGAGGGTCATCCTCAGGTTGAAGCTGATGTTAATTATGTAGTAGCAACAGAGAGAGGTACAACATTAGAAAAGCTTGGCGTAAAAATTACTACCTGTGAGCACCTTTTGGCTGCTTTAGTGGGTTGTGATATAGACAATGCAGTGTTGGAAATGGATGCATCTGAGCCTCCTATCTTGGATGGATCTTCAAAATATTTTGTGGAAGCTATCGAAAGTGTAGGGGTTGTAGATCAGAATATTGCCAGAGAATATCTGGTTGTAAAAGAAGTTCTTACCTACAGCGATCCGGCTACAGGTTCAGAAATTACCATTATTCCTTCAGATACTTACGAAGTAACTACAATGGTAGACTTTGGGACTAAAGTATTGGGAACTCAAAATGCTACCCTTAAAAATATTTCCGAATTTAAAGACGAAATCTCTTCAGCAAGAACTTTCAGTTTCTTACACGAATTGGAAATGCTTTTAGATCACGGATTGATCAAAGGAGGAGACATCTCTAATGCGATCGTTTACGTAGACAAGGATTTAACTCCGGAGACTACAGAAAAATTAAAAAAAGCCTTTGGTAAGGATAATGTATCCATCAGACCAAACGGTATTCTCGATAATCTTAACTTAAACTATCCTAACGAAGCTGCAAGACACAAATTACTGGATGTAATTGGTGATTTAGCTTTAGCAGGTGTGAAAATTAAAGGTAAGGTTATTGCTAACAAACCAGGACATTTTGTAAACACTCAGTTTGCAAAAAAACTAAATCGTCAGTGGAAATTGCAGAAAAAGAAAAACGTTCCGGATTTTGATTTAACAAAAGAACCGGTATTCGATATCAACGGAATCATGAAGCTTATGCCTCACAGACCTCCGTTCTTATTAATTGATAAAGTTCTAGAACTTTCAGACTCTCATGTAGTAGGATTGAAAAATGTAACAATGAATGAACCTTTCTTCGTTGGTCATTTCCCTAAAGAACCTGTAATGCCTGGAGTTCTTCAGGTAGAAGCTTTGGCTCAAACTGGAGGTATTCTGGTCTTGGCAAGTGTTCCTGATCCTGAAAACTATTCTACTTATTTTATCAAGATTGATAAAGTAAAATTCAAGAGAAAAGTAATTCCGGGAGATACGCTTATATTCAAAATTGAATTAATAGAGCCTATCAGAAGAGGTATTGTACACATGCAGGGGTACGGATATGTAGGAGACACAGTGGCAGTAGAAGCAGAGCTTATGGCTCAAGTTGCAAAAAATAAAGTTGATTAAATGATTCATCAGTTAGCAGCCGTAGATAAACGTGCGAAAATCAGCAAAAATGTAATTGTAGAACCATTTACTACAATTGCAGGGGACGTAGAAATCGGAGAAGGATCATGGATTGGTCCAAATGTTACCATCATGGATGGAGCAAGAATAGGGAAGGATTGTAAGATTTTTCCAGGCACTGTAATTTCTGCAATTCCTCAGGACTTAAAGTTCGACGGTGAAGATACACGAACCATTATTGGAGATAATACTACTTTAAGAGAATGTGTAACAATAAACAGAGGAACAAAAGCTTTAGGGTATACCAAAGTAGGAAGCAACTGCCTTATTATGGCGACTTCCCACGTTGCCCATGACTGCATTATAGGAGATAATGTAATTATTGCCAATGGTTGTGGTATTGCAGGGCATGTTGAAATCGGAGACTTTACCGTAATGGGAGGATTATCTGCAGTTCAACAGTTTGGTAAAATTGGAAAACATACGATGATTTCAGGAGGATCTTTGATAAGAAAAGATGTTCCGCCTTATGTAAAAGTAGCAAGAGATCCTATTTCCTATGCTGGTATCAACTCAGTAGGTCTTAGAAGAAGAGGTTTTTCCAATGAGAAGATCTTTGAAATTCAAAAGATTTACAGAGCTATTTTCCAAATGAAGATGAACGTTTCCCAAGCGTTGGCATATATCGAAAAAGAAATGCTTCCCACTGCTGAAAGAGATGAAATTCTTCAGTTTATCCAAAACTCTCCAAGAGGTATTGTAAAAGGATACGGAACAGGAAAAGACAGCAATTAAAAATTAAGTAAAAAAGATAAAATATATTAATGGCAACAAGTAACGATATTAGAAAAGGTCTTTGCATCGAATTTAGCAATGATATTTTTAAAGTAATTGAGTTTCTTCATGTAAAACCAGGAAAAGGACCTGCTTTCGTAAGAACAAAATTAAAATCTGTGACAAATGGAAAAGTATTGGATAATACATTCTCTGCAGGCCACAAAATTGAAGAGGTAAAAGTAATCACAAGAAAGTTCCAGTATCTTTATGATGATGAGAACGGATTCCACTTCATGAATAACGATGATTTTTCTCAGCTGTATTTAAATAAAGAAATGATTGAAAACTCAAACTTGATGAAAGCAGGTGAAGAAGTAACAATCATTTTGAAAGAAGCTGATGAAACACCACTTTCTGCTGAACTTCCTCAATCTGTATACTTAGATGTTATTGAAGCTGATCCGGGTGTAAAAGGAAATACTGCAACCAATGCTCTTAAAAACGCAATCGTTGAAACAGGAGCAAGAGTAATGGTTCCTTTGTTTATTGAACCGGGAGACAAAATTAAAGTAAGCACTGAAGACGGTAGCTACTTGGAAAGAGTAAAATAATAAATAAAATTTACATAAATTCGGTTTGCATTAGCAGTCCGAATTTTGTTTTATAAGAAAATCTATTATTATGAGATTCCATTCTCCGCAAAAGCTTAAAACGATTGCAGATTTAATTGGCTCAAAATTTATTGGCCCTGAAGACTTCGAAGTTCTGGGGTCCAATGAAATTCACATGGTAAAACCGGGAGAAATTGTATTCGTTAATCATCCCAAATACTATGATAAGGCACTAAATTCTGCTGCAACTATTATCTTGATTGATAAAGAAGTAGAATGTCCCGAAGGAAAGGCTCTTCTGGTCTCTGATGACCCGTTCAGGGACTTTAATAAGATCAATACTCATTTTACAAGAATCTATAATTTCACAGAAGAACTTCATGATGTAGAAATTGGAGAAGGAACAAAAATTCACTCTTCAGCAGTCATTGGAAACAATGTGAAAATTGGAAAAAATACCTTAATTTTCCCGAATGTTGTGATCGGCGACAGATCCGTAATTGGTGATAACGTAATCATCCAGTCCAATACCGTATTGGGAGGTGATGCTTTCTATTACAGAAAACTAAATGGAAATTTTGACCGTTTAATTTCTGTAGGAAACGTGGTGATCGAAAATAATGTGGAAATAGGTAATGGCTGTACTATTGACAGAGGGGTTACAGATTCTACAATTATTGGTGAAGGTTCAGTGTTGGATAATCAGATTCAGATAGGACATGACACTGTGATTGGAAAAAAATGTCTGATCGCTTCTCAGGTTGGAATTGCCGGTTGCTGTGTAATTGGAGATGAAGTAACTTTATGGGGACAGGTTGGTATCGCTTCAGGGAATAAAATAGAGAGCGGATCTGTACTTTTAGGGAAAACCGGAGTGAACAGAGACCTTGAAAAAGGAACCTATATCGGAATGTTTGCTGAAGATTTCAAAACATATCTGAAAAAAGAAGTAAAACTGAGAAATCTCAAATAAACAATTCCAAAGGTTTTATCCAAAATCAAAGAAATTTGAGTAAATTTGTGAGCATTAATAAAATAATAAATAAATTAAAACAACAATAAAATGTCAATTTTAGTAAACAAAGATTCTAAAGTAATTGTACAAGGATTTACAGGGAACGAAGGAACTTTCCACGCTGGTCAGATGATTGAATACGGAACAAATGTAGTAGGTGGTGTTACTCCAGGAAAAGGAGGAAGCGAGCACTTAGGAAAACCGGTATTCAACACAGTAGCTGATGCTGTTGAAAAAGCAGGAGCAAACGTAAGTATCATTTTCGTACCACCGGCATTTGCAGCAGACGCAATCATGGAAGCTGCTGAAGCAGGAATTAAAGTAATTGTATGTATTACTGAAGGTATTCCTGTAGCTGATATGGTAAAAGTAAAATCTTATATTGCTGACAGAGACTGCAGATTAATCGGACCAAACTGCCCTGGAATCATTACTTCTGAAGAAGCTAAAATTGGTATTATGCCAGGTTTCGTTTTCAAAAAAGGTAAAGTAGGTATCGTTTCAAAATCAGGTACCCTTACTTACGAAGCTGCTGATCAGGTAGTAAGAGCAGGTTACGGTATTTCTACGGCGATTGGTATCGGTGGTGACCCAATTATCGGAACTACTACAAGAGAAGCTCTTGAATTATTTATCAATGATCCTGAAACTGAAGCTGTTGTAATGATCGGTGAAATCGGTGGTGGACTTGAAGCAGAAGCTGCTAGATGGTACAAAGCTAGTGGATCTACTAAGCCGGTTGTAGGATTTATCGCTGGACAGACAGCTCCAAAAGGAAGAACAATGGGACACGCTGGTGCTATCGTAGGTGGTGCAGAAGATACAGCTCAGGCTAAGATGGAAATCATGAGAGAGAACGGTATCAATGTTGTTGATTCTCCTGCTGATATCGGTGCTACTGTAGCTAAAATTCTAGGATAATACAAAACCAAATAATATGAAAAAACTTTTATTGGCCTCAGCTTTAACCCTCTCAGCTTTATCCTTTGCACAAGTGCAATGGAAAAATACAAGATTTGGGGTTACGGCAGGTTTAAACTATTCCAGAGTATCTAATGCCCATAATCCCTCCGGGCCAAGATATACTTTCCAGGGTGGAGCTTTGGCTTTAATTCCTGTAGGAAAGACAAACCAGTTTTATATCCAGCCTGAAGTTTTATACTATGGGGCGGGAGAAACCGGTAAAGACAGTGATGCTAAGAATATTGATGGTTATAATGCATTATATGCCAATAACTATCTGAGTGTGCCACTTTATTTCAAAGGGTATTTTTCAGAAGCAGAATCTGAATTCTTTGGATTATTAGGGCCTAGATTTAACTTTTTGATGAACCAAAATGTTAAAGACGTCCCTGCAAAAAGACCTTATTATGATCCAGATGTTACTGACCCTTCACAACCTGCGGGTGTAAATGGTAAAGCCAATAGCTTTAACTGGGGAATAGGACTGGGAGTAGGATATAGCTATAAGAGACAACTTGAAATAGCTTTGAAATATGACTTAGGTCTTTCAGATACTTATCCGAATCTTGTCAAAGAAAGAGGCGGATCTGATAAGAAAAAATCTGAACAGGTGATAGCTCTTACCTTAAGCTATATATTCAAATAAAACATTTTATTCAGAATATAAATAAGAAATCCCGGAAATACTTTTCCGGGATTTTTTTTGAATTAAATGCAGAAAATAAATCAAGTATAATATAATAGTTTGGCTGCTCACTTAGAAAGAATCAATTTCATTGATTCCGCCTTTGCCTCCTAAAATAATACATCAGAATCCTGGAACTTTGCATCAAATCTAAACTTCCCAATACAGATAATAGTTTGTCATCCAAGCTGAATTCAGGCGAAACCCTTTTGCCAACAATATTCTTTTCATGTTTAAAAATAAAAAGAGCAAATTCGCATACTTGCAAATTTGCTCTTTTAAGTTTTTATTTTTATCAGCTTCCTGTGTGAAGATTAACCTTTAATCCATTTCCAAAGCTCCTTCAGGGTAGCCTTATTACCATACATTAAAATTCCTACACGATAAATCTTTCCTGCAAGGAATATCATAAATACAGTTGTGACCAATAGCAATACAATAGATAAAGCAATCTGCCATGCGGGAACTCCGAAAGGTATTCTTGCAATCATGGCAACCGGTGAGGTAAAAGGGATAATAGATAACCAGAAGCCTAACGGACCGTCAGGATTGTTCATCAATGAGAAGCTGCCGTACATTCCTAAAGTTAGGGGTAAGATCGCAAATAAAGTGAACTGCTGGGTTTCTGTTTCATTATCCACTGCCGAACCAATAGCTGCATAAATTGAGCTGTAGAAAATATATCCTAAAAGGAAGAAAACAATGAATACAAAAATAATCAAAGGAAAATTCAGTTCCAGTAGGCTGTGGGAAATCTGAGTGGCAAGCTGTGTCATATCAAGCTTACTTGTAATTTGTTCACTTCCACCAGGAACAGCCTGTTGAAGAGGAGAAAACCCCGTATTTAAAACCAAGGCTCCGATAACAGACATGGTGATCCAGATCAGAAACTGAGTAAGAGCAACCATTGTTACCCCAAGGATTTTTCCCATCATCAGCTCAAAAGGCTTTACAGAAGAAATGATAATCTCCACAACACGGTTGTTCTTTTCTTCCAGAACACTTCGCATTACTCTTACTCCATAGATAATGATGAACATGAAGGTGACGTACATCAAAACCATACTAAGGCCTGATTTAACACCAAAGGTAAGGTCAGAATCTTCCTTGTTATTATCAGCAACATTAATTGTCTTTAAGCTGAAACTTTTATCAAGGTCATTAAGTTGGGTTTCCTGGATTCCAAGTTGCTTGATTTTTTCCTTTTTAACTACATTAGCAATATCGGAAACAATTTTCTGCTTGGTATCAAAACCCATTTTACTGTTGATAACCAGTCTTGTGCCTGTTTCAAGCTCTTCATAGTTCTGCCCTTTTAATTCAGGTAAAATAAGGATTCCATCCAGAGATTCATTTCCCTTTAAGTTATTGATCTTAGACTTTTCATCCGCAGCAGAAACGAATACATAGTTCAGTTTATCATTAGACTTCAGCTGATTGATGAATAAACCGCTTTTGTCAACAACTTCAATAACACTGTGGGATTCATTGGCTTTAAACATCAATCCGATTACTGCTCCAAAAGCAATGATCATAACAGGTGCCAATAAGGTCAATATGATAAAGGATTTTTTCTTAACCTGCGTAAGAAACTCTCTTTTTGTAATTAAAAAAATATTATTCATAAAATTAAGAATGGTTACTTACAGCATTAATAAACACTTCATTCATACTAGGTATTCTCTCGTCAAAAGATCTTACTTTTCCTACATGCACAAGATCAAGAAGGATATTGTTTTGCTCACTTTCGTTTTTCAGATCAAAAGAAATCAGGCTGTTTTCATTAGAAAAATTGAAGATCTCATATTTATTTCTAAAGCTTTCCAATTGTTCATTGTTGACTTCAGAAAGCGTAATTCCGAAAATATTTTTCTTGAATTTTTCTCTTACGTCAAAAACTCTCCCGTCAATAATCTTCTTGGAATTATTAATTAATGCTACATAGTCACACATTTCTTCCACACTTTCCATTCTGTGAGTAGAAAGAATGATAGTGGTTCCATTATTTTTAAGATCAATGATCTGGTCTTTGATTAAGTTGGCATTTACAGGATCGAAGCCTGAGAAAGGCTCATCAAGGATTAAAAGATGGGGCCTGTGAAGTACCGTTACCACAAACTGAATCTTTTGTGCCATTCCTTTAGACAGTTCAGAAAGCTTTTTCTTCCACCATTGATCGATGTTCAGCTTTTCAAACCATTTTTTAGCTTCATTCAGGGCATCATTTTTACTCATCCCTTTCAGTTCTCCGAAATAGAGGATCTGATCGCCCACGCTCATGTTTTTGTAAAGCCCTCTTTCTTCAGGCATATAACCAATATCTTTGATGTGACTTGGGTTCAGTTTTTCTCCGTTGATTAAGATCTCTCCGGAGTCAGCTTGGGTAATTTGGTTAATGATACGGATGAATGAAGTTTTTCCGGCGCCATTGGGACCTAAAAGTCCATAAATACTGCCTTTGGGAACATGGATGCTGAAATCATCCAGTGCGACCTTTTTTCCGGCATTATAGGTCTTTTTAATATGTTCAGCTCTTAGCATTAAGTTGTTTTTTACAATTAGTATAAAAAAGTCTTTAAAGTTACGGAAATATTAAAAGAGATTGTTATAAAAGAAAAAATCCTGATGATTATCAGGATCTTAATTTATTGTTTTACGATTTGAGTAACTTTCTGCGTATTGTCGCTCAAAATATAACGGATCAAATATTTACCGGGTTTTAATTTTTCAATATTAATCTCTCCGGAGTTCATATTGACGGTATAATTGGCAACCTGCATACCCAAAATAGAATAAAAAGTCACACTTTTGATTCTTAAAGAAGAATCCTTTGCCTTAATGATAAGGAAATCCTTTGCAGGATTTGGATAGGCAAGCAAAACACCATCATCTGCCTTCTGAGTGATGGAACCCGGCTCTCTAAGCTGAGCTTGTAAATTGTTGGAAAATCCAACAAAAGTGCCTACAAATAGAATTAAAAGTAAAAGTTTTTTCATCAAATTTATAATTTCTCGAATATATATAACAAATATAACAAATTCTATAATCTCTTACAATAGTTTTTTATAGAACTTATAGTAAATTTGTAGAAACTTATTCAAAAAGTATTCCAAAATGATACATTCAAGAAATAGAAGACTTAGAGTTAATGAATCTATCAGAAGTTTGGTAAGAGAAAATGTGCTTACAACTGATGATTTTGTAATGCCGATCTTCGTAATGGAGGGCGAAAACATGCAGGAACCGATCCCGTCGATGCCGGGAATTTTTAGGCGAAGCATAGATTTAACAGTGAAAGAATGTAAGGAATTATTTTCTTTAGGTGTAAAAGCTGTCAATTTGTACATGAAGGTGTCCGAAAATGTGAAAGACAATACCGGAAAAGAAGCATGGAACAAAAACGGATTGATGCAGAATACGATCAAAGCGATCAAAGATGCAGTTCCGGGAATGATTGTAATGCCTGATGTAGCATTAGATCCTTATTCAATCTACGGACACGACGGAATTATTGAAAACGGAAAAATTTTAAATGACGCTACCAATGATGCGTTGGCAAGAATGTCAGTTTCTCATGCCGAGGCAGGAGCTGATCTTGTAGCTCCAAGTGACATGATGGATGGCAGAGTACAGGTGATCCGTGAAGCATTGGAAGAAAGCGGATTTGCAGATGTAGGAATCGTAAGTTATGCTGCAAAATATGCAAGCTCTTTCTATGGACCTTTCAGAAGTGCTTTAGACAGTGCTCCAAAAGACGATATGGAAATTCCGAAGGATAAAAAGACCTATCAGATGGATTATCATAATTCACGTGAAGCCATGAATGAAGTATTTAAAGATATTGATGAAGGGGCTGATGTGATCATGATCAAACCGGGACTTCCTTATCTGGATATCGTTTCTAAAGTACGTGAAGCGATTGATCTTCCAATTGCCGTTTATAACGTAAGCGGTGAATATGCAATGGTAAAAGCTGCTGTTCAAAACGGCTGGCTGGATAATGATAAGACAATCATCGAAAGTCTTACCTGTTTCAAAAGAGCTGGTGCAGATATGATCTTCACTTATTTTGCTAAAGAAGCTGCTATGATTTTGAACAAATAAGAGAAATCCAAATAAGCTTAAATAGACTGTCAGTAAGGCAGTCTATTTTTTTTCCAGGAATTTTTAATGAGACCTGATAATACCTTTTTTAAGTAGAATGCTACGATGTTGGGCATGTCAATATTTTTTGAAGGTCTTTATTATCACTGGTTTTTTGGAAAAATATTGATTTTAATGGTCAAAATTTATTATCATTGCACCAGAAATTTAACACATAATATGAAAAAATCAGCATCCGTTTTTTTGAAATTCAGACTGAATACTTCGGGCTAGATAACCTTCTTTAAGCTAGTCTTTATGCCTGTTTACATTCTTCCGGGATCAATGATTGTAAAATATTTTGTATTGCAGTCATCAATAAAATAGATTAAAAACCAATGAATATCACTTTTAAAGAACATTATAGAAAACCCATTCAGTATATACTGGGAATTTTGTCCGTAATATATCTTTCTTTTGTATGTATTTACAGTGTCGATCAGTTTGATCTGGGCTTTATCCCTTCCATAGTGGGACGACTGCAGCAGGGGCAGGAGATGTATAAGGATTTTGATTATATCCGTCCTTTTTTTACTTTGATATTTTGGGATAGCCTTCTGAAATGGATTCCTGCTTCCTCGGCGTATTTTATTTTGATCTGCAGGATTCTGTTTGTAATACAATGCTTCGCTACCACACTGATTTTTCAGAAGCTTCTTTTTGATAAAATCAGATATGAGATCAGCTTCCTGTTTGTGATCTGTTTTATGCATGTATTTCCCATTATGCCGTGGCATACGGTAGACGGAATCTTTTTTGGAGCTATTTCCCTTTATTTTTATAAGAGAAAATGGCTGTTGAGTACTTTGGTGTTTTTAGGAATAACGGCACTCACCAAACAGTCTTTCTTTATTTTCAGTTTTGGATTGTCTCTGTTTGTGTTCAGAGATCTGTTTATAAAAAGAACATTGATCAGAAAAGATATTATAGTTTCGGGGATATCATTTCTATTGCTGATCTTTGCCCTCTTTCAATATCATATTATTGAAAACTTTGCTGCATTCTGGAATCTTGTTTTTAATACTTCAATAGCATCAAGCTTTTATGACAGCAGTATTGCCCCTTATTTATTCTCAAGCAAATGGCAGTCTGCCCTTTTGATTGCTGGTTTGGTTTCCATTTATTTTATTAAGGTTAAGAAAGAAATCTTTGAATATATTTTACTGATCCTTTTTCCTGTTCTGATTATTTATCCGTTGTTTAATAATGGAGGGTATACCGGGATTAATACATTATTTTTACTGTTGGCGGTATTGTTTTTAAAATATAATCCTCATGAGAAAAATGTATTCTTTTTGCTGTTTTTAGGCTGGACTTCCACGATTTCCTGGGGAGCCAATACCCCTACTTTTTTTGTTTTTATTCTCATGATTAAATTTCTGGAAGATAAGACCCGTTTCTTTTGGGGACTGTGGTTGGTTTCCTTAAGCTCTTTCTTACTGATCAGGCTGAATTATCCTTATTTTTCCGAGAGTATATTTTCTACACGTTATGTATTTGCAAAAGATATTCCTGCTGTTTCCGGATTACTGATGTCTGAAAAAGAATATGAATACATCAAAGAATCAGAAAATCTTGAAAAGGAGTATCCCAATATTATTTTTTTACCGGGATCTCCGCTTTTGGATGTGGTCAATGGAAAATATTTAGACAGGGCATCCTGGGAAATGGATGTGGAATACCCAAAATGGAAGACTGATCTTTCTAAACTTGATGCTAACATATTTGCTGTGGATGAAAAGAAATTTATCCTTTTCAAAGACGGTTTTTATAAAAGTTCATTTACTGTAGAAGTAATGAAAAAGAAAAAGATTATCAAGAAAACAAAGTATTTTGTTATTTATGGAAATGATTAAAGACCTTATGAATAAGAAATAGCTCTAAAGATTAATATCTTGAGCTCTTGGCAGAAATATTCCCATTATTAAAATATAAAACCGGCTGTTCAGATAAGAACAGCCGGAATCTTTTTAAATGAAATTAATGTAAGTTTCTGTATTTCTGTTGTTTTAAATAATAAAAGAACAGGTTTTTTATAACCATGGTTTTCTTCCATGTACATAAGTATCATCAAACTGTTTATCACTCATAAACAGATATAGAATCCCTTCAATAAAAGGAATCACGGAAGCAGCACCACAAGTGACCACATTCAGGATTAACTGAATAATACCTTCTCTTTTGTATCCAAGATAAAATTTATTTAAAGCCAGCCAACCTACCAGAATTCCTAATAGGGCAGCGGGAATCTTTTTTTCTGAGTGATAGGGGATATTGTTTTGCTGGTTCTCTGTATTTTCCGTTTTTGTATATCCGTAATTTTCCATTTCTTACTATTTATAACTGATTTTGTATTGTATAAGTAGCTTAAAATCATGAAAAGTTACAATGGATTGGAAGTGAGTGGGTTTACATTTTACATCAACAAGTTTACATTTACCTATAAGTGAAGTTTATATTTTTGATATATTTGCCTTATGATTTTACGAGGAGAAAACTTAATCAAAGAATACGGTCCTAAAAAAGTTGTAAAAGGCGTTTCTGTACAGGTTCAGCAGGGAGAAATTGTTGGGTTGCTTGGTCCGAACGGAGCAGGAAAAACGACATCGTTTTATATGATCGTAGGGTTGGTTAAGCCTACTTCAGGAAAAATTTTCTTGGATAAACAGGAGATTACTACGGATGCAATGTACCGAAGAGCTCAAAAGGGTATAGGATATCTGGCACAGGAAGCTTCCGTTTTCAGAAAATTGTCTGTAGAGGAAAATATTATGGGAGTATTGCAGCTGACAAAACTTTCAAAACGCGAACAGCAGATCAAATGTGATGAGCTGGTTGAAGAGTTTTCTTTACAGCATGTTCGTAAAAACAGAGGAGATCTTCTTTCCGGAGGAGAGAGACGTAGAACGGAAATTGCCCGTTGTTTGGCAACAAGTCCGAACTTTATCCTTCTGGATGAGCCTTTCGCAGGGGTAGACCCGATTGCGGTAGAGGATATTCAAAAAATTGTAAGAAGTCTTGTAGATAAAAATATCGGAATCCTGATCACTGACCACAATGTACAGCAGACGCTTGCAATTACCAACAAAACATACATTATGTTTGAAGGAAAGATCCTTAAAGAAGGACTTCCGGAAGATCTTGCCAATGATCCACAGGTAAGAGAAGCTTATCTTGGTGAAAACTTCGTATATCAAAGTATTTTAGATAAGCCTAAAAAGAAGAAATATGCTTATAATATCTGGGCTGGTAACTTTGATTCCAAAGCACAGCTGCAGGGATTTGTTAGTGAAAATTTTAGTCAGTTTGATGATTTGAGACGGATGTACGGTTTTGAAGATATCAGTTTTGCCTCCCTAGGAAACCCTGAAATTAAGCATATCTTTGATGAAGTAGTAGATAAGAATGCCAACAACTCATTTATTTTCCAGAAAAAAGAAATCAATTCCCAATATTCTCTGGAACAGGCAGAAGCAGAGGCTAAAGAAGCCAGCAGAAAAGAACTGCACTACCTTACAACTTATATGTTTGAAGGATAAAATATAAAGCATTTATTTGCTGAACATGATAATAAAACGTACCTTTTCTCTTCGAAACGGTACGTTTTTCAGTTTAAATAATTCCTATGGCTAAACCTTTCAACAGAACAGTTACTTTATTCGGGATTTATAAACAGCTTGTTCCATTCATCAGACCCTATCGGCCGATGATTTACGGAACATTGTTTCTAACTTTTCTTGGAGCTTTGGCAGCACAGGTAAACCCGATTGTACTGAAGTATACAGTAGATGAGGTTACCAAGCTTACTCATCTTCCTAATCCAATGACAGAAGGGATTCATATTCTTGTCATCATTTCTATTATTTTATTGGGAAAGGAACTGTTGAATATTTTTATCAATTTCGGACAGAAGTTTTATGGTGAAAAGATCAGAATCAATGTCAGTTCTGTGCTGGCACAATCTGCTATTGACAAAATTTTGAGCTATAGAGTGGCTTACTTTAATGATGAAAATCACGAATCCGGAAAATTGCAGATCAGGATTGATCGTGGAATTGAAAGCTTAACAAAACTGGTGCAGAATTTTTTCATTGATATTCTTCCGCTTTTTTCCAATGCCATCATTGCCCTTATCATCATGTATATGCAGAATGTGTATGTAGGATTGGTTTCAACGATCATTGTTCCGATCTATTTTTACATAAGCTCACTGCAGGCTAAAAAACTGAGTGGAGTACGCCGGCAGCTGAGAAATCAGAGAGAGAAAAAGACTTCTGGGCTTTTGAATCTGGTGAATTCCATTATGGTGATTAAAAGTTTTGTCCGTGAAAAATTTGAAGGAAAAAAACAATATGATCTGCAGATGCAGTTGATGGAAAGCCAGATGTTCACAAGGAAAACTAACTTTATTTATGATGGATTAAAAACTTTCATCGAACAGTTTGGAGTCGTTTTAATTATTCTTCTAACAGTGTACTTGGTATTGGATCAGCAAATGACTATCGGAGCCATTATGCTTCATATTATGCTTTTCAACAATGTATCAGCACCAATCCGTCAATTGCACAGGATTTATGATGATATGAATGATGCAATGATCTATGCTGAAGGATATTTTGATATTCTTAATGCTGATCATGAAACAGAACCGAATGGAACCTTTGTGGAAAATAAAATTATAGGAACTTTTGAACTGAAAAACGTAGACTTTAGTTACCCCAACGGAACCCAGGCCTTACATAATGTTTCCATGAAAATTGAAAATGGAAAAACGACAGCATTGGTAGGATTAAGTGGAGCAGGAAAATCAACGGTCATTAACTTGCTGTGTAAATTTTATCTGCCTGATTCAGGTGAGATTCTGCTGGATGGGGTGAACTTAAATGAATTTGATAATACATATCTGAGAAGCGATCTGGGATTAGTTCTTCAAAAAAACCACATTTTTCAGGGCAGTATTGAAGACAATATCCGCTATGGAAATATGAATGCTACCCTTGAAGAAATTAAGGATGCAGCTAAAAAAGCCTATCTGCACGATCAGATTATGGATCTTCCTACCGGTTACCAGCATGATGCCACTCAACTTTCAGGGGGACAACAACAGAGAATTGCGATTGCAAGATTGTTTTTGAAGAATCCTCCGATTATATTCCTGGATGAACCTACCGCAAGTCTGGATGCCATCGCTACCGAACAGATCAAAAATTCTCTGGATGCTATAAAAGAGGGAAGAACTGTTATCATTATTTCCCATTCATTATCCCAGATTCTGGATTCTGATATGATCTACGTTATGAAAAAAGGAAGAGTAGTAGAGAATGGAACTCATGATGAATTGTACAATAAAGAAGGAACTTATCGTGAGATCTTTGATGCCTCAGCACGAAGCTTAAATCTCGATAAACTGGTAAATACTCTTAAAGAAAATTAATAATTTTGTTGACTTATCTTCAGCCAACAACTGTCAATACATGAACGATCACTATCTAAAAAAACTCGACCGCATCACAGCTATTCTTACCCAGCTGCAGTCTAAACCTGTAGTAAGAGCACAGGATCTGGCAGAAAAATTTGATGTCAGCATAAGAACTATTTATCGGGATGTAAAAACCCTTGAGAATGCAGGAATTCCAATCGTTGGAGAAGCAGGAAACGGATATTCCCTGATGGATGGCTATAAACTTCCACCAGTGATGTTTACCAAAGAAGAGGTTTTGAGCTTCATTACTGCTGAAAAGCTTATGCAGAAGTTTTCCCATCAGAGTTTGGGAAATCATTATCAGACCGCTATGGAAAAGGTACGTTCCGTGTTGAGGCATTCAGATAAGAATTTAATTCAGAATATTGAAAAACAGATTGATGTTTTTAATTTTCATACGCAGCAGAAAGAGGAAGATTCTCTGAAGAATGTAATTCCTATTATTCTGGAAAGCATTGCTGAGAAAACACAGCTGAATATTGAATATCAGACGGTAGATTCAAAAGTAACCAACAGAACCATTGAAGCAGTCGGAATTTTCTTTGAATTCAATTTTTGGTATATCATGGCTTACTGTACACTGAGAAAAGACTTCAGGCAGTTTAGAATAGACAGAATTCTAAAGATTTCTAAAACACAGATTCCTTTTTTACAGGAATATGGGCAAATCAATGACTACAGAAAGTCACACGGAAATAAAGTGAAAGCGAAACTTTTGATAGATAAAAAAATAATGGCTCATTTAGTCAATTCTAAAAAATATTATGGGTTGGTTGAAGAAGTAGAAACCGATCAAGGGATGGAACTTACTTTTGAAACAGAATGGATCAGTGACGGATTTCCTCGTTGGGTCATTACTTTTGCAGACTATGCTACTGTCCTTGAACCGGAAAGCCTTCGGGTAAGGATGAGAGAATTGCTTGTCAAAATGATGGAAAGGCATCAATAAAAACCTCAGCCGAAAACAGCTGAGGTAGATTGACTTTTATTGGCAAATAGATGAAATGGTTTATAAATCTGTTTTTGTATTAAAATCTCTCCCAGAAGAATGGGGGTTCAATTCCTAAAGCTCTCAGATAAACATATCCCTGTGCACGGTGATGAATTTCATTATCTACAAAATAAAGAATATTCTCATATATCGGGAACTCATACTGTCCAAATAGATTAAAAGTCTCTTGGAAACGTTCTTCAGTAATTTGTCTGAAATAATGGTTGATCACATCAGTTTCTTCATCCCATTTTTTCAAAATTTCTTCTTTAGTTTTTGGATTAAAAGCTTCTTCACTATAAGCTTCCACATTGTTCTCAATAATTCCTTTCAAAGCTGTACCTCCAATAGAAATTAGTTCTACTGCCATTTTAGCGAATGGTCTCATTCCACCAATTGAAAATTCAAATAATTCTTTTTCAGGAAAAGCCTCAATCACTCTTCTTGTAAGGTTTCTGTGTCCTTGCCAGTCCTTTAATAACTGCTCAGTAGTCATGAATTGCTTAGTTGCTGTTGCTGTAGTTGTCATAATGTATCGTTTTTGTTTGTTATTGTTGATACAAAGGTATGAGTGGATGATGACAACAGTTTGTCAGTAGGATTTTTGATACTGAAAAAATATTTTATTTCTTTGCTAAAATATTGAAGACTACTTTTCCGTTTAAGAGAAGTATATTAATAAAAAGAAAATGATTATTTAGAATTATGAAGAAGTATATTTTGCCTGTTATGACCACTTTTTTATTAGTATCATGTAATAAAATTGAAGAAAAAATAGATCAGACGGTCCAGGAAACCAAGGAAAAGGTACAGCAGAAAGCCCAGGAAGCAGTAGAAGAGACTGTTAAAAAAACAGTAAACGAATCTATTAATTCATTTACTAATTCCGAGGATGCAAAGTTCAATACAGTTTTCCCTAACGCAGGAGGTAATATGATTTCAGAAGAAAAAGGAAAGAAAATAAAGCTTCCTACAGGAACCGAAGGCTATATTTTTATATACAAAGCAAACATTGATGTATTGTTGCCTTTTTTAGAAAAACAACCCACTTCTAATGAAGGAAAATCAGATAAAACGGCTAAAAAGATTGATGGGCAAAGCATTATCAGTAAAATAAGCCTTCTCTCAAAATTTCTTCCTGATAATACTTTTGATACAAGCTTTTTAGAAGATATTAAAACTGATAAAAGCATTCAGTATTATAAGCTGAAAAGATTTCCCAACAGTAGTACTCTGATCTATAACCCCAAAAACCAGACCATCATACAATACGTAGAGGTAAATAAATAATTTGGATTGGCCGGCTTTTGCCGGCCATTTTTATAGTTTTTGTAAGCCCATAGCTGATGCAATTTCAATCTATTTAAACTATTTGTTGAAAAGAATAAAATCACGTTATTTTGTAATTTTAGTTAATTATTTTTCGCATAAAATATAAGATGATTGTTGTATTTCTTTTTTAGAGCATTAATAGACCATTTTGTATTTTGTAAATTAACTACTGTGTTTTTACGTATTAATAAAGATTTGTTATGTTTTGAATGGTATCTTTATTTTATGTTATATTTTTATGTTTAGTAT